>JAUIEM010000494.1 GCA_030428695.1 bacterium | reverse complement strand
TCCAGGCGAGTACACGATCTTGGCTCGGGCATCGTCGCCGAGCGGAAAAGTCCAACCGACCGACCACAATCTCATGCACGGCGGTTACATGATCCACCACAGCCGACCGACGCGCGTCCAAGTCGGCCAAACTGCTCCGACTGAAGAGGCCCGCTTCAGCGACGCCGAGAAGCAGGAGCTGATGACCTACTTCGCCAACTACAGCCTGCCCGACAAGCCGCCGGCGATCTTCAAGCGGGACAACCACAAGCTGACCCGCGCTCAGAAGATCCTGCTCGCCGGCATCATGCACGTCAACGACCGCCGCATGGAGCCCGGCAAGTGGGGCAGCCGCCCCGGCCACTGGCCGAACGAGCAGCAGCGCGTCGCCCGCGCCAACTGCTGCGGCCACTGGGCGAAGCGGGTGTGGGAGTATTCCGGTATCCGCACCAGCCACAGCAACGATGCGAAGTGGAAGAAGTACCTGCCCTGGAAGGAGGCGAAGGAGCCCTACGCGCGGCGCTGGAAACCCTTCGACTTCACGGGCGGGCCGCTGCGTCAGACCCAGGCGATCCCCTTCGAGGACTACAAGGCGATCCAGCCGGGCGACTACCTGTGCTGCAAGTGGCGCTTCAGCCCCCGCGGCTCGAACCACGCCTTCCTGTTCATCCAGTGGGCCAACGGCAACGAGCGCAGCAAGAAGCGGCGCGCCTGGATCATGGACCAGGCGAACAACAAGATCGGCGGCGGCAACGTCCGCAAGCTCAACATCAGCTGCGAGACCTCCAACCCTCCGTACCTGTACGCGCGCCGGACCCCGAAGCCCTACGACGCCAGCTGAGGCGGGCGCGACGGTGGAGGAATCCGGAAGCTGCAGCCACCTCGACCTGTCGCTGTCGACCACGCCCGGCCGGGGCTGCATGGTCGGCTGGGTGTGTCGCTGGAAGGGCGGGGTGAGCCCGGGCTGCGAACGGAACTGCATGTTCACCTGGGACCGCGGCGTCGAGCGCCCGAACTGCTTCGGCTTCAAGTTCGGGCAGGGGCTGCTGGTCGAGTCGGACTTCCTCTACCAGCCGCTCGACGCGACCTGCCTGGACTGCGCCCACAACCACGCCTGCGTCGCGGAGACCGAAGAACGCTGGGGAGAACGGGACATGGAGCTGGAGACCCTGAAGATGGACGAAGTGTCACTGGTCGAGATCACCAAGGATCTGACGGTCGCGATGATCGGCGACCCGAAGCGCGACAAGGCCCTGAACGTCAGGGCGACCTTCGAGGAGCTGTTCGACACGGTCTCGACCTGCTTCAAGAAGGAGTGCGCGATCAAGCTCGGCCTCGAGGAGCAGATCGGCGACTGAGGGGCCCGAGCTACTCCTGCTCCGCGGCCTTCTCCCGGCACAGGCGCAGGTTGTGGAGCGCACGCGCATCCTGCGGGGAAGCGCGCAGCGCCGCCTCGAAGTGCGGGATCGCCTCGCGGTAGCGGCCCCCCCGCGCGAGCGCCAGGCCGAGCACGCCGGAGGCTTTGGCGAAGCCGGGGTCGGCCCTCAGCAGCTCGCGGCACAGGCGCTCGGCCTCGGCCGCCGCGTCATCCTCGAGCAGGGCGGCGGCGAGCTGGACCGCGACCTCCCGCCCGCCGCTGCGGGCATAGGCCTCGCGCAGGCAGCGCACGGCCTCGGGAAAGTCCCCGCGGTTGAAGGCCCGCTCGCCGCGCTTGCGCCAGCGCTGCTCCGCGTCGATCCCGGCCCGGCGCAGGTAGGCGTCGGCTTCCGCCCGCTCGCCGAGCAGCTCGCAGGCGTCGGCGAGCAGCCGCAGCACCCGGGCGTCGTCCGGCCGGTCGTCGAGCAGCTCGAGCAGGATCGCGCGGGCCTCGTTGGCCAGCCCGGCATCGAGCAGCAGCTGCGCCCGGTCGCGGTAGAAGGCCGGCGGCTGCGGGGCGAGCCCTTCGGCGACGGTCATCTCCCGCAGCGCGTCCTTGCGCCGGCCGAGGGTCGCGTAGATCCGGGCGAGCACCAGGCGCAGATCGACCTGGTCCGGATACCGGGCGACCCCGCTCTCCGCCCAGTACAGCGCGCGCGCCGGGCGGCGTCGCAGCAGGGCGAGCAGGCCGAGCTCGGCCCGGCTCCGCACATCGGATGAGTCCGGCAACACCAGCGAGTAGGCGAGGCCGAGCTCGCCGTGCAGCCGCAGGCCCGACGCGACCAGCCGTCGCTCCCGCGCGTTCTTCGCCTCCATCGCGAGGGCGCCGTCGAGCTTGGCCCGGGAGTCTTCGCGGCGTCCGAGGGCGAACAGGCAGCGGGCGAGGGCGACGCGGGTCTCGAGCAGGGGCAGCATGCGGTCGGCGGCCTCGAGCTCGGGCAGGGCCTCGGCGTGGTCACCGCGGTGCAGCAGCGCCAGGCCGTGGTGCAGGCGCGGCCGGGGGCTGTCGGGGTTCTTCGCGGCCGCGTCGGCCCAGAGCTGCAGCGGCGTGCTCCAGACCCTCCCGCGCTCGCGGGTCCAGGCCGCGCCGAACAGCGCCGCGGCGAGCAGCCCGCAGGCGAGCAGCGCGCGCCCGCGAGGGGTCAGGCGGGCGGGGAGCGGGAGCAGCAGGAACAGCGGGGCGAGGCTGGCGAGGTAGAGGCGGTACTCGGCGACCACGTCGGTCACGTGCACGGGCGCCTCGAGGGAGAGCATCAGCAGCAACCAGCCGAGCCCCAGGCAGGCGGCCCAGGCCCGGCGCCGCCAGGTGAACACGAGGAGGGCGAGCAGGCTGAGGGGGAGCAGCAGCCCGGGCAACGTGGTCCACGGCTCGAGCAGCGAGCGGGAGAGCGCGAAGGCGTGATCGATGTTCAGCAGGCTCGGGTGGGGGAAGAAGAGCAGCAGGATGTACAGCCCGAGCACCCGGCACTGGGTCAGCAGGCGCAGGCCGAGCACGTCGGGGCGTCCCTGGAGTCCGGTCAGCCAGCTCGAGCCGTAGACCGTCAGCGCGAAGAGGCCCAGGCCGACCGTCAGGCCGAGCCCGACGAGCAGCTTCGGCGCGGAGCCGCGGTCCGGGGAGCGGAACACGGTCCACTCGTACAGGCACAGCGCGGGCAGCAGCAAGAGCGCGATCTCCTTGCTCAAGAGCCCGAGCACGAAGCACAGCCCGCAGGCGAAGAAGGCGAGCCGCCGCCGCCGCGGGTGCTCGCGGCCGTGGCCGTAGGCGAGCAGGGCGAGGAGCATGAAGCACGACGCCTGCAGCACCATGCGCTGGTGGATGTAGATCACCGCCGAGGTGTGGACCGGATGCACCGCCCAGAGGAGGGCGCCGAGCCCGGGCCAGAGCGACGAAGGGGGAGCTGCCGGTGGCTGTGGGTCCGTGCGTCCCGCTTCCTCTTGCCTGCGCCGGGCCAGGCGCCGGGCGGTGGCGCGCAGGAGGAAGAAGACGAGCAGGCTGTTCAGGGCGTGCAGGCCGAGGTTGACGAGCCGGAAGGCGCGCGGGGACCGGCCGCCGACGTAGTAGGACAGGCCGAAACCGAGGTTCGACAGCGGGCGCAGGACGCTCTTCTTGTGCAGGTAGACCGCGCGCCGCAGGGAGGGCAGGTCGAGCCGCGCCAGCTCGACGTTGGTGTTCTCGACCAGGTTCCAACGGTCGTCGTACTGGAAGGGATGGCCGAGGGTCTCGACGTAGACCGCGAGCGCGCACACCGGCAGCAGCGCCGGGAGAAGCAGCCGCGCCAGCCCGCGCATCCGGTTCCTCCCCGTAAACCTCCATTGTGCCAGCCCCGGGCTCAGGACGGAAGGCGCGAGACCAGCTCGTCGAAGCGGGCGGTGGCCTGGGGGGATGGGCCCATCGCGCTCGACCCGCAGCTCACGGCGGATCCTCCAGGCGCGGCATCCTCCAGCTGCGCAGGGCGCCGTCGACGATGCCCGCGCCGATGCCGGGGCCGGTCTCCGCCCAGGTGCCGTACCAACCGTGCCGCGCGTAGCTGATGCCGTAGGCGGGCCAGTACGCCGTCGTCCAGCCGAGGAAGCGGTCGCGGAGCTGGAACTGCTGGTGGTACATCTCATGGAGGATGGCGACCGTGCGGTGCCGCGCGCTGCGCGCTTCCCAGGCTTCCGCATCCCCGACCACGAAGCCCCACAGCCGCTCCTGGGCGCGGTCGGTCGACTGGCCCGTCGCCCAGAGCCAGAAGGAGAACCAGGGGCTCATCTCGGCGACCTGCAGGATGCGGCTGCCGTCGGGCAGCGTCCACAGCAGGTGGCCGGCCCAGGGCTCGACCCGGGTGCCGGGCGGGAAGACCTGCCGGCGCGGATCGTCCGCGTCGACGACGGTCGCGACGTCGAGGGTGTCGAGGTAGGCGAGGGCGGCGTTGACCCGCTCGGCGTCGCGGGCGAGGTCGACGTTCGCGCCCGTCACGAAGAAGAACGGGGCGGCGCTCGCCGAGACGACGACGCTGCCCGTCCCCCGCACGAGGTTGACCCCGGAGCCGAGCAGCTGCTCCGGGGCGAAGGTCACGAGGCCCTCGACCAGCATCGCCGGCGCCTCGAGCAGCTCGCCGCTGCCCTGGAGCAGACGGCCGCAGTCGCGCACCAGGGGGAGGCCGCTCGCCGCCGCCAGGGTGCCGAGCCCGCCGACGCCCTTGGCGGGCCAGCCGAGCGGGTTGTAGAGCGAGCTCGCCGGGGCCGGGCCGCGGCAGCCGAGCAGGGGGATGAGGAGGATGAGGAGCAAGCGCATGCATCGAGGATAGCCGAGCGCCGGGGTGGCGGCCAGCGGGGGGATCCCGCGGCTGGGTGGGCACTCCTCGGGATGGTCCTCGCCGGGCCGACGGAAGGAAACGCAGAGGCGCAGAGTCGCGGAGGCGCAGAGCGGTTGGAGAGCGGTTGCTGGGTATGCGTGGGGCATCGGGTGGGCACGGGGAGGGCGATCGAAGGCCTGGTGCACGCCTGCTTCGGACCCGCCGCTGGCGAGGCCCGCGACCGCGTGGCGGAAGCCCTCCGCGCCGCCGAACGCCGCCCGCGCTGGAAGGGCGCCCCGTCCGATGCGTCCTCCGATGGCAAGGGCCGCGGCAGAGCGCTACAATGAGCGGTCACGGAATCAGCACAGGAACAGGGATGCGCGTACTGATCGTCGGCGGCGGCGTCGTCGGAACCAACCTCGCCGAGGCACTGTCGCTCGAGGGCCAGGAGGTGTCGCTGGTCGACAGCAGCCCCGAGGTGGTCGAGCGGCTGAACGAGCGCCTCGACGTGCTCGCCGTCTGCGGCGAGGGGGCGAGCCTGGAGATCCTCGAGGAGGCCGGGATCGGCGAGGCCGAGCTGGTGATCGCGGTCACCGACAACGACCATCGCAACCTGATCATCTGCCTGCTCGCGAGCCGCTACCCAAACGTGAAGCGCAAGATCGCCCGGGTCCGCAACACCGAGCTGTCCGGCGACGTCGACGGCTTCCTGCGCGAGCGGCTCGGCATCGACAAGATGATCCACACCGGCGAGGAGGTCGTCGAGACGCTGCTGCGCCTGATCGAGGTGCCGGGCTCCCTCGAGGTCGCGGACTTCGCCGACGGGGAGATCCTGTTCCGGGGCTTCCCGGTCGGCGAGCAGACCGACTTCGCCGACCTGATGCTGCGCGAGCTGCGCGCCCGCATCCCCGAGCCGCCCTTCCTGCTGGCTGGCGTCGTGCGCGACGACGAGTTCCTGATTCCGACCGGTCAGACGCGCATCCTGGCCGGCGACACGATCTCCGTCGTGATCGCCAAGCAGCACCTGTCCGCCTTCCTGCCCCACGTCGGGATGACGGTCAAGGCGGCCCAGCGCATCGTCCTGCGCGCAGATGACGGCCCGCTTCAGCTCGGGCTTGTTCTGCCCCAGCCAATCGACGCCGGTCACGTTGTAGATCGGGTGCACCTCGGCCGGAGCGATCAGGGTGGTGGTGTCGGGGCTCAGGTCCGAGGGCAGCAGGGTCGAGAACAGCATGCCGGTCTTGTCGGCCACCGGCTGCACGCCGGGCCAGGTGTCGCCGCCCAGCATCATG
>JAUIEM010000493.1 GCA_030428695.1 bacterium | reverse complement strand
CCTCGCGGTGCGCTGGGGAGTCGGGAAGGTCGCGGGCCAGCTCGGCGAAACGGCCGGCGCGGCGCTGAAGTACGCCAACGTCGGCGTCGGCCTGCGCGCGGGCTGGGGCTCGATCCTCAGCGAGACCGACGGGCTGCTCGGGCGCATGGCCGGCGCCGTCTACCAGGCCAGCGGCCTGCTGAGCAACCCCGCCGACCGCGTCACCGGCTGGATCGACGCGCGCGCGGACGAGGTCGTCGGGGCCTGCTTCGACGGCGTCGCCGACCAGGCCACCGGCCGCCTGCGCACCGCCCTGGCCCGCGCGCACCTCGGCCTCGCCGCCGAGCACAAGCGGCGCGCCGGGCTGCAGACCGCCCGCGACGCCTGCCAGGACGCCGCGGCGGAGGCGGTCCCGCTGCTGCGCCAGCTCGGGGAGCGGCTCGACGCGCTGCAGACCGAGCTCGGCGAGGCGGCCCGGCGCAGCCTCGCCGAGCAGGCCGCCCGGGACGAGGCGCGCTGGGAGGCCCGCGACGCGCGCAACCAGGAGATCACCGACGCGATCGCCGACCTGCAGCAGGCCCGCCGCGACGCCGACCGCGCCGACACGGAGCTGCACCGGGCGCTGCTCGGGCTGCCGCGCGGCTCCGAGCAGTACGCGCGGCTCGAGGCCCAGCGCGACGCCTGCGTCGCCCGCAAGCGCGAGCTGTCCCGGGCGGTGCGTGCGCTGCAGCGGCAGCGCCGCTGAGGACTACGTCCCCGGCAGCGGCCGCACCCGCAGCGGCAGCGCGCCCTCGGGCCGCAGGGTGACGTAGGCCTTCGGCTGCACATCCGTGCCCGCCACCGGGGAGAGCTCGAAGCGGCGCAGCAGCCGCGGCAGCACGAGCAGGATCTCGAGCAGCGAGAAGTGCTTGCCGATGCACAGCCGGGGCCCGCCGCCGAAGGGGAACCAGTTGTAGCGCGCGGGCCGGCTCGCGAAACGCTCGGGGTCGAAGCGCTCGGGATCTTCCCACAGGTCCGCCTGGCGATGCGTCGCCCAGGGGCTGAGCAGCACCCAGGCCCCCTTCGGCAGGCGGAAGCCGCCGAGCACGTCGTCCTCGAGCGCCTCGCGGCCGAAGATCCAGGCCGGGGGGTAGAGGCGCATCGCCTCGTCGACGACCTGCTTGAGGTAGCGCAGCCTGCCGATGTCGTCGGGGCCGGGGTCCTCGTCCCCGAGCTCGGCGCGGCAGCGGGCGGCGACCTCGGGATGGAGGGCGAGCAGGTAGAGCGTCCAGGAGAGCGCGCTGCTCGTCGTCTCGTAGCCGGCGAGGAACAGGGTGATCACCTCGTCGCGCAGCTGCTCCGGGTCGAGCTTCGCGCCGTCCTCCCCCTCGAGCACGAGCAGCCGGTCGAGCAGGTCCTCCCCCTTCGGACCGGCGGCGCGGCGGCTCTCGATCATGCTGCGCACCTGCCCGTCGAGGTAGGCGAGGGCGCGCCGCACGCGGCGGTTGCGCTGGGTCGGGCACCACAGCGGCAGGGTCAGGGGCTGGCGCATGCGGCGGTCGGCGTCGGCAAGGACGACCAGCAGCTCGTCCTGGAGCTTCCCGCTCTCGGCCCGCACGTCCGCGCTGAACAGGGCGGCGCTGACCACGTCGAGGGTCAGGTCGCCGAGGTCGGCTGCGACGTCGCGGGTGTCGGTTTCCGACCCCCGCCAGCGCTCGATCAGGCGGTCGGTCGCGCGCTCGACGACGGGCGCGAAGTCGGCGACGCGGGCGCGGGTGAACTCCGGCTGCAGCATGCGCCGCTGGCGCTGCCAGAACTTCCCCTCGGACACCAGCAGGCCCTGGCCGATCAGCGGGACCAGGCGCTGGAAGGCCTTGCTCTTCTTGTAGGCCTTGCTGTTCTCCGACAGCACCCGCGCGACCCCCTCGGGGGCGACGACCAGGTAGGCGGTCTGGCTGGCGAGGCGGAAGCGGACGTACGGGCCGTGCTGTTCGACCAGGCGCAGGATGAAGCCGAGGCTGTCCCGCAACATCTCCGGCGCGAAGCCGAGGGGATGCCAGGTCGTCGGGCCGGGGAAGGGCTGCGCGTCGGTCACGGCGGACCTCCAGGGCGGGTGTTCCCTCAGCGTACACCGCCGACGACGCGCCGCGCCAGCCCCTGCCCCGCGGGCTGGACACGCCCCCGCGGAACCTTGCATCGCGCGGCCTCGCCGTGTATGTTCGGGCCCATCCGGGGTCCACGCGAAGGAGTCGTCATCATGGATATCGAACGCGATGAGATGGAAGCCGACATCACGATCGTCGGTGCCGGTCCGGCCGGGCTCTCCGCGGCGATCCGGCTCGGTCAGCTGATCAAGGATCA
The DNA here is from genome assembly GCA_030428695.1 of bacterium. The sequence continues at coordinate 3,661 of JAUIEM010000493.1, read as the reverse complement.
CAACGAGCGCATCGAAAAGGGCGAGCTGCACGGCGAGCCCCTCGAGCCGGACATCTTCGTGCTCGAGAAATCCGCCGAGATCGGCATGCACGGCTTCTCCGGGGCGGTCCTCGACCCGCGCGCGCTGTCCGAGCTGATGCCGGAGTACATCGCGGCGGGCGCGCCGCTCGAGCACCGCGTGGTCCATGACGCGGTGATGTACCTCGACAAGAAGAAGGCGCGCCAGCTCCCCTACGTTCCTCCGCCCCTGCACAATGACGGCAACTACGTGGTCAGCCTCGGCAACATGGTGCGCTGGATGGGCGAGTACATAGAGGAGCACTTCGAGGAGTCGATCAACGTGATGACCGGCTTCCCCGGCCGCACGGTGCTGTTCGACGAGCAGGGCGTGCGCGGCGTGCGCACCGCCGACGCCGGCGTCGACAAGCACGGCGAGCCGAAGGGCAACTTCGAGCCGGGCACCGACATCATCTCGAAGGTCACGATCTTCGCCGAGGGGCCGCGTGGCTCGCTGTCGAAGGAGATCATCCCCCGGCTCGGCCTGATGCGCGACCGCGACCCCCAGATGTACTCCTCGGGCGTCAAGGAGCTGTGGAAGGTCCCGGCCGAGAACGCCCGGCCCGCCGGCACGATCTACCACACGATGGGCTACCCCCTCGACACCGACACCTTCGGCGGCGGCTTCATCTACTACATGACCGACCACCGGGTCGCGGTCGGCTTCGTGTCGGGCCTCGACTCCCCCGACCCCTTCCTCGACCCGCACGGCAACCTGCAGCGCTTCAAGCAGCACCCGTGGGTCGCGGAGATGCTCGAGGGCGGCGAGCTGCTCGCCTACGGCGCCAAGGCGATCACCGACGGCGGCTGGTTCTGCGTGCCGCGCCTGCACGCCAAGGGCGCGCTCCTGACCGGCGACTCGGCCGGCATGCTCAACCCGGCGCGGCTCAAGGGCATCCACCTCGCGATGAAGAGCGGCATGCTCGCGGCCGAGACGGCCTTCGAGATGCTGCTCGCCGACGACTTCTCCGAGAAGGCGACCGCGCGCTACACGAAGAAGGTCGAAGACAGCTGGATCAAGGAAGAGCTGTGGGAGTTCCGCAACTTCCGCATGAGCTTCCGCAACGGCTTCTTCCCTGGCCTTTTGCGCAGCGGGCTGCAGTTCCAGACCGGCGGCTACTACCCCGGCCCGAAGCCCAAGCCCAAGCCGGACTACCTGCACTACGAGAAGCCGGACACCTACTACAAGAAGAAGGAGTTCGTGCCGCCGGAGTTCGACGGCGTGCTGACCTTCGACAAGCTGACCGACGTGTACTACTCGGGCACCAAGCACGAGGAAGACCAGGTCTGCCACCTGACGATCACCGACCACGACATCTGCAACAACCGCTGCACCGTCGAGTACCAGAACCCCTGCCAGCACTTCTGCCCGGCGCAGGTGTACGAGATGGTCGAGGTCGCCGAGGGCAGCGCCCGCAAGGAGCTCAAGATCAACGCGAGCAACTGCGTGCACTGCAAGACCTGCGACATCCGTGACCCCTACCAGGTCATCAACTGGATCACGCCCGAAGGCGGAGGCGGACCCAACTACGTCGCGCTGTGATGGAGGTCGCGATCCGGGCGGCCGCCGACGCCGATCTGGCCGCGGTCACCCGTCTCTGGCACTGCCTGCACGACTACCACATCTCCCTGGTCCCCTCCCACTTCCAGAAGCTGACCGACGCCTGGATCGCCGAGACCTTCGAGCGCAACCAGGCCTCGGCCTGGAGCGAGTTCCTCATCGCCGAGCTCGAGGGCGAGGCGGTCGGCTTCTGCCTGGTCGGCATCGAGGATCCCACCCACCCCGGCGTGCGGCCGATCCGGCGCGGGATCATCTACGAGCTGGTCGTCGACCCCGCGCACCGCAGCCGGGGCGTCGGCCGCGTGCTGCTCGACCACGCCGCCGGCTGGGCGCGCCTGCGGGGGGCGCGGCAGATGGCCCTGTACGTGTTCGAAGGCAACCCGCGGGCGCGCGCCTTCTACGAAGAGCTCGGGTGGAGCTGCGAGATGCGGCGCATGGTCCGCCCGATCGGGAGCACCTGAGATGGGCCTCGACGAGCTGCGCGCCGAGCTGAGCGCGGTCGACCGCCAGATCCTGGCCCTCGCGGCTCGACGCCGCGCCCTGGCCTCGGAGATCGGCAAGGTCAAGCGCAGCAGCGGCCGCCCGACCCGCGACTTCGAGCGCGAGAAGGTCGTGCTGACCCGGGCCTGCGAGCAGGCGGCGGAGCTCGGCCTGTCGCCGGGGCTGGCGCGGACGGTGATCCGCGAGCTGATCCGCTCCTCCCTGCAGGTCCAGGAGCGAGACCGGGTCGCCGCCCGCGCCGCGGGGGACGGCCGCCGCGCCCTGGTCATCGGGGGCGGAGGACGCATGGGAAGCTGGTTCGCGCGCTTCCTCGCCTCGCAGGGCTACGCGGTGACCGTCGCCGATCCCGCCGGCGCCCCGGAGGGGTTTCCCTCGCATCCGGACTACCGCGCCCTGCCCCTCGACGAGGACCTGCTCGTCGTCGCCGCCCCCCTTGGCGGCACCGCCGCGGTGCTCTCCACCCTCGCGGAGCGCAAGCCGCCGGGGGTGATCTTCGATGTCGGCTCGCTGAAGACGCCCCTGCGCGGCGCCCTCGACGCCCTGGTCGCGGCGGGCTGCCGGGCCTGCAGCATCCACCCGATGTTCGGGCCGGACACCGAGCTGTTGAGCGGGCGCCACGTGATCGTCGTCGACCTCGGCATCGAGGAAGCGAGCGCCGCCGTGCGGGAGCTGTTCGCGCCGACGATGGCGACGCTGGTCGGGATGGACCTCGACAGCCACGACCGGCACATCGCCTTCGTGCTCGGCCTGAGCCACGCGCTGAACATCGCGTTCTTCTCGGCGCTCTCCGCCAGCCAGACCAGCGCCCCGGCCCTGCAGCGGCTGTCGAGCACCACCTTCGACGCCCAGCTCGCCGTCGCCCGCGCGGTCGCGCGCGACAACCCCGAGCTGTACTATGAGATCCAGGCGCTCAACGACTACGGCGGCGACTCGCTGGCGGCGCTGCGTGCGGCGGTCGAGGAGCTGGAGAGCTGCGTGCAGGCGCGCGACGCCGGGCGCTTCGTCGCGCTGATGGAACGGGGCCGCGCCTACCTGGGGGCATGATCATGCGGGAAGAGCTCGCCCGGAGCCTGGAGATCAACTCCGCCGGCTTCGACGACTGGGGGCTGAACCTCGACGCGGCCCACGGCGCGCTCGAGCGGTTCAGCTGGCTGTACCGGCACTATTTCCGGGTCGAGACCCACGGCATCGAGAACGTTCCCGAAGGCCGCGTGCTGCTCGTCGCCAACCACGCCGGCCAGCTCCCCCTCGACGGCATGATGATCGCGATGGCGATGGGCCTCGAGGCGAAGCCGCCGCGTGTGGTGCGGTCGATGATCGAGCGCTGGTTCCCGGCGCTGCCCTTCGTGATGTCGTACTTCAGCCGCACCGGGCAGGTCGTCGGCGATCCGCGCAACTGCTGGGGGCTGCTCGAGGCCGAGCAGTGCATCGTCGTCTTCCCCGAAGGCATCCGCGGCTCGGGCAAGCCGTTCTCGAAGCGCTACGAGCTGCAGCGCTTCGGCACCGGCTTCCTGCGCCTCGCCCTCGAGACGAACAGCCCGG
>JAUIEM010000492.1 GCA_030428695.1 bacterium | reverse complement strand
TCAGCGCGCCGCCGCGGTCGAGGTCGACGTTCTCGGTCAGGACGATCGCCGGCACCTGGGCGATGCCGCCGGGCCAGTCACGGCGGAGGAAGGGCAGGAGCTCCCCGTCGATCTGCTTGTCGGAGAGCAGGATGCAGTCGTAGCTGCCGGTCTCGATGCGGACCGTGGCCTCGGCGAGGCTCTCGACCTCGTCGATCTCGAGCGGGAGCGGACTGCGGTTGAGCAGGCAGCGCAGGAAGGTGCAGTCTGACTCCTCAGGCTCGACGATCAGAACCTTGAGGGACGCATCCGCCGTTGCTTCCATCACGCTCCCCTGCACCTCCCGAGCATCCCCTTGTAGCGTCTGCGCCGTCATCTTGCGAGGGAATCCCGGGGAGCCGCGTGCCGGAGCGACCTCCGCGCCGCCGCACGCGCACGGCTCCCGGCGGCTTCCGGAGCCATTGACGCGGTCCGCACAGGCCCTATAGTCAGCGCCGCGAGCCGCCGCCCTGACGGTGCGTTTCCCCTGGAGGACTCCCATGGTCTCGGAGATTTTCGACCCCGCCCGCTGGCAGCCCGTCGAGGGCTTCGACTTCGGCGACATCACCTACCACCGCGCCCGGGAGACCGGCGCGGTCCGGATCGCCTTCGACCGGCCGGAGTGCCGCAACGCCTTCCGCCCGCAGACCGTCGATGAGCTGTACACCGCCCTCGACCACGCCCGCTGCCTCAGCGACGTCGGCTGCGTCCTGCTGACCGGGAACGGCCCCTCCCCCAAGGACGGCGGCTGGGCCTTCAGCTCGGGGGGCGACCAGCGCATCCGCGGGCGTGACGGCTACAAGTACGCGGGCGCCGAGGGGGTCGACGCCGCGCGGCTCGGGCGGCTGCACATCCTCGAGGTGCAGCGGCTGATCCGCTTCATGCCGAAGGTCGTGATCGCGGTCGTGCCCGGCTGGGCGGTCGGCGGCGGGCATAGCCTGCACGTCGTCTGCGACCTGACCCTGGCGAGCGAGGAGCACGCGGTCTTCAAGCAGACCGACCCGGACGTCGCGAGCTTCGACAGCGGCTACGGCTCCGCGCTGCTCGCGCGCCAGGTCGGGCAGAAGAAGGCGCGCGAGATCTTCTTCCTCGGCCGCAACTACTCGGCGGCGGAGGCCGCGGCGATGGGCATGGTCAACCTGGCGGTGCCCCACGCCGAGCTCGAGAAGGTCGCGCTGGACTGGGCGGTCGAGATCAACAGCAAGAGCCCGACGGCGATGCGGATGCTGAAGTACGGCTTCAACCTGCCCGACGACGGGCTGGTCGGCCAACAACTCTTCGCCGGCGAGGCGACGCGCCTGGCCTACGGCACCGACGAGGCACAGGAAGGGCGCGACGCCTTCGTCGAGAAGCGTCCCCGCGACTTCCTCCGCTTCCCCTGGCACTATTGAGCCGACCGGCCGTCGCTTGACAAACGGGGCCCCCCCGCGTTCGATGACAGGTGTGCCTGCGCCTGCCGGCCCGGCCTTTGCGGGAGTGGGGGTGGAGGAACCGGGACCGCATGGTGGAGAAACAGGAACAACGACCCGCGCCGGAGCGTCCGGCCCTGCCCGACGAGCTGCTCGACCTGCAGGCCGAAGCGGACGCGCAGGACGCCGCGGAGCAAGCTCCGGCGTCGGAGGTCGAGCCGCCGACCGATGCCGTGCAGGCGCCGTCCCCAGCCGCCCCCGAGGCCGCGCGGGAGGAAGAGCTTCCGCCGCGCGCGCAGGGCGGCCTCGAGCTCTCCCTCGCCAACAGCCTGGTCGGGTCGGGTCCGGCGCAGGCGCCGATCGCCTTCGACGAGCGCTTCCGCCTCGAAGGCAGCCTCGGCCGCGGCGGGATGGGCCACGTCTACGCGGCCTACGACACCCTGCTCGGGCGGCGGGTCGCGCTCAAGCGTGTCCAGCCGCCACCGGGCTCGGAGGGGGGCGCCTTCCGCCAGCGCCTCGTCGAGGAGGCGCGCGCCCTGGCGTCCATCGAGCACCCGCACGTGGTGCGTCTGCACGACCTCGGCAAGGACAGGGGCGGGCTGTACCTGTCGATGGAGCTCCTCGAGGGCGGCTCCCTGGCCGACCGCCTCGCCTCCGGACCGCTCCCGGTCGACCGCGCCGTCGCGCTCGGGGCGCAGATGTGTGACGCCCTCGAGGCCTCCCACGCCCAGGGGGTGGTGCATCGGGACGTCAAGCCGGCCAACATCCTGTTCGACCAGGCGGAGAACGCCAAGCTCGGCGACTTTGGCCTGGCGCGCAGCGGCGGCGGGCTGGCCCTGACCCGTGAGGGCTCCGCCCTCGGCACGCTGGCGTACATGGCCCCCGAGCAGGCGCGGGACGCCGCCAACGTCGACGCGCGGGCGGACATCTACGGGCTCGGGGCGACGCTGTACCACTGCGTGACGGGGGAGAGCCCCCGGGTGGTGCGGGAGTCGAAGCTGCCGCCGGGCTTGCGGGAGGTGCTGCTCAAGGCCCTCGAGGAGCGTCCGGAGGCCCGCTACGGGGACGCGCAGGCCTTCAAGGAGGCGCTGTTGCACATCTCGGAGCGGCCTCCGACGCCGCTGAGCGCGGTCCAGACGCCGCTCGACTCCGCCCTCGCCCTGCTCGACGCCAACCTCGAGCGGCGTCAGCCCGGCCACGTGATCTGGCTCTGCCTGGTGTGGGGCGAGCTGCATCCGGAGTGGCGCGACCACCTCGCGCCGCGCTTCCGCCACGCCCGGGAGCAGGGCAGCCTGCAGACCGAAGACTGCCGCTCCTGCCGGGCGCCGACGGCTTCGAACCTGTTGATGCGGGGCTGCTGCGAGGACTGCGCCCTCGAAGAGGCGCAGGCCTTCGCGGCCACCCTCGAGAGCCCGCAGAGCGCGCGCACCGAGCTCGCACGGATCGCGGAGGCGGAGAGCACGGGGGCAGCGCTGCTCTGGGGGTTGGTCGCGATGCGTCTGAACCCCGCGCTGCGCTCGGCGCTCGAGCCCGAGCTCGCCGGCCTGCAGGCGGTCGAGTCGCGCGCGGTGGAGACCTGCATGCAGTGCGGGCAGCGCGGGCCCGCGAACCAGACCTACCGCATCGACGGGCGCTCCTGCTGCTACGACTGCCTCGAGCAGCGGGTGGCGAGCGGGCTGATCGTCGACGCTCCGCGGGAGTCCGAGCCCGACCTGGTCCAGGGGCTGTGGCAGGCGTTGTTGACCCTGCTGATGTTGCCGGTGTTGCTCGTGCAGTGGCTATTCAAACAGTCGTCGGGCGAGATCGAGTCCAAGCCGAGGCGCTGAGGGCGTCCCAGCGCGCCCCTATTCCCAGGAGTCGAGCACCCGGCCGGCCAGGACGGCGGCCTCGGCGTGCTCGCTCTGGGCGGCGAGCTCCTCGACCCGCTCGCGCATGTCTTCCTGGGGCCGCGTCCCGATCAACGCGCCGAGGGCCGCGGTCTGCACGAAGAGCTCGGGATCGTCGAGCGCGAGCCGCAGCTGGGACAGGATGCTCGCGTGCATCGTCATATGCTGTCGGTCGCTGAGGAAGCCACCGAGCGCGCGCACCGCCGCCGCGCGGATGGTGACGGCTGGGTCCTGGGCGGCGCCGAGGATCGCGAAGCCGGCGCTCGACTCCTCGCGCCCGCGGAGGAGGCGCAGGGCGAACATGCGCTGTCCGGTGGTCGCGCCTTCGAGCAGCCGCGCGCGCAGGGCCGCGACGACCTCCGGGCTGCGCGAGTACAGCAGCGGCGAGCCGATCCGCGCCGCGATCTCCGGGTCGGAGGCGTCGAGCAGGGTGAGATACTCCATGCCCGCCTCGGGATGGCGCAGGAGATGGGCGGCGATCGGGCGCAGCTGCACCTCGAGGCGCACCCGGGCCTGGTTGATCACCTTGCGCCGCGCGCGCCCGACCTTCTCGGTCGGGGACGTCGGCAGCAGGTCGGCGACCGTGCGCGCGGCGTCGAGCGCGGCCATCGTCTGGGTCGCGAGCTCGAAGGGCTGCGGCGGTGCCTCGCCCTCCGGCGCGACCTCGGGCTCCGGCTCCACGGATGACGGCGCGCCGGCCACCGGCAGCGTTGGCGCCCGCGTCGTCACGCCGGGCTCGACCGGCGCGTCGAAGCCGGGGTCGACCGTGGGCGGCGGGGGCTGTGTGGGTGCCTCCGGCTGACGCCCGGCGCCGGGCTGGTCGGGCCCCGGCGCGGAGGGTTCGGGCCAGAACAGCACGGCGGCCAGGCCGAGCAGGCCGACGACGCCGAGGAAGAACACCGGGCGGCTGATTTCCACGGACTTGTCTCCACCGGGAGCGGGCGCTCCGGGCCCCTCCAGTATACGTCATTCCCGCGCGAGCAGCAGCTCTGCGTAGGATGCGCGCAGGAGATCCCGCTCACCGATCCCGAAGGCCTCGAGCAGCGCGGCGATCGACTCCGCGCAGCGCGCCTCGTCGTGGTCGGCGTCGACCATCGCCTCCAGCTCGAGGAAGGTGCCCAGGCCCTCGACCTCGTCGAGGTGTACCCGGACATTGTCGATCAGGAACACCTCGCGCCGCTTCTCGACCGTGACGAGCACCTCCCCCTGCTCGGCCAGGAGGGCCCGCGCCCGTACGTCGTCCGGAGCCAACAGGGCGTAGTCGCTGACCCGCACCCCGTCGGTCTCGAGCCGACGGTACGGGATCAACACCTCGGGTCCGCCATCGATGCTGCGCAGCTTGAGGCGCTCGACGCCGTCTGGACCCGCGACCTGCAGGTAGCGGTCGACCTGGTGCTCGCAGACCGGTGCCCGGGTCGCGAGCCGGGCAGCCACGAGGCGCGCGGCCCGCAGCAGCGGTGGGTTGGAGTCCAGTGAAGAATCCCGCGGCAAGCCGCGGGATTCTTCATGCAGACCTGCCAGCCTCGCTTTGATCTCGAGGTTGCGAGGCATCCTGGCCTAGTCCGGCGTCGGCGGCTGCACCATCGGGGCGTCCCCGACGCCGACGATGTTCAGCTCGTAGGACTGATTGCCCCCGCCCGAGACGAACGTGAAGCGCACGGCGATCGCGAACTCCCCACCGTTGGCGACGTCTTCCGCGGAGAAGATGTGGCTGAGGTAGGGACGGCCCTGGAAGACGTCGTCGGTCTCGTTGATGACCTGACCGGTGGTTACGTCGACCAGCTGGAGGCGGATATCGTCCGAGAAGGTCTGGTCGGCGATCGCCGCCTCGATCCGCTGTCCGGCCTCGAAGCTCCCGACGTGCAGGAAGTCGACATCGACGAGGGAGTCGTCCCCGTTGTCGTTGTTGCCGTTGACGATCACGACGGGGCCGGCGCCGGTCACGTCGGTCGCGGTGCCGAGGCTGCCGTTCGCCACGTCGTCGCCTTCGTTGAGGGGCGTCTGCGGGCGGGTCGGGAACTCCCGGTAGAAGGGCATCCGCAGGGGATCACCGAACTCGCTCTCGATCCCGGCGGTCAGCACGCGGAAGTTGAGGATCGCGCCGAGCGGGAGGGGATCCTCGAAGATGACGGTCGCCACCGGCCCGAGCACGCTGACCTCGTCGGCGGTCTGCAGCAGGTTGCCCTGCTGATCCCGAAGCTCGAAGGAGGTCTCGGGCAGATCAGCCGCGACGAAGTTGCTGAAGTACACCTTGAAGATCTTGGCCGTCGGGCCGGAGAAGGTGTTCAGCAGCCGACCCGTGGTCTGGAAGCCGAGCGCCTCGGAGCCGAAGTTCCAGTTGTAGGTGTCGATCACGTCGAAGGTCGGGTCGTCGAGAGCGCCCGCACCGACGTGCCCGCCTCCGGGCCCGCCGTAGGCGCCCATGTCGTTGGTCGACAGGTCGGTGTCGCGGAAGCGGTTGAGGTCGATGCCGGCGTCGACCGCCGGCGAGGCCGGGTGCAGCCGGTAGTGCTCGTCGAAGTCGCGTTGCTCGCCGTCCTGGGTGAACAGCGGGTTCGCGACGAGGTTCGCGTTGCCGGGCAGCGCGAAGAAATAATGAGAAGGGAAGCCATGAAGTTGAAATGGGAAGGAGCTCAAGCGGCGCTCCTCGGCGTCGCCCTGGCTGCGGCGACGGGGTGTG
>JAUIEM010000491.1 GCA_030428695.1 bacterium | reverse complement strand
GGTCGCGGTCGCGCCCGTCGTGCAGCTCGAGACCGCGCTGGCGAAGAAGCACACCCAGGCGATGGTGTGCGTCTTCGGGATCTGGGCCATTTTCATCGGCCGGGCGAGCGACGACTGCTGGGTGGTGTTCGACTCGCACTGCTGGAGCTCGACCAGGCTGAAGATGGTCGAAGGCAAGCCGGCCCTCGCCTTCACCGCCGGCTCGCTCGAGTGCGTCGCCCTCAAGCTCGCCGAGATGTACGGGCGCGAGTGCTGCTACGACCTGCACTACATCCGCCAGGATCTGTAGGGGGTCGGATCTCCGCTCCGGTCGTTCTCCCGGAACGGACACACCGAGGTCGGGGAGGGGTTCACCGTCCGCCTCGACTGCGTGCGCTGCCGGGCAAGGCCCCGGACTCACCTCGAGCTGCACGGACGGTTCCGCCACTTCCCCCGGATCGCTTCTTCGACAACGTGACGACAGAGCGCTACCTTGGTCTTGAGTGGCCCCATCGACCCCAGAGGAGAAGCCATGAAGCCGCCCCCCTCAGGCTGGCCCCAGATCTCTGCGTCCGTCTTCTACGACGACCCCGCCGCTGCCATCGACTGGCTCTGCCGCGTCTTCGGGTTCACGGTGCGGCTCAAGATCGAGGGAGAGGGCGGCCGTATCGTCCACTCCGAGCTCGACTACGGCGTGGGCCTCATCATGGTGTCGGGTACGGATCGAGCCAGCGCTGGTCTGCACGACTTCCCGTGCAGGAGCCCGAAGTCCATCGACGGTAGCGTCACGATGGCGCTCGCCGTGTTCGTCGACGACGTCGACGCCCACTACGCACACGCGAAAGAGCAAGGTGCCACTGTCCACAACGAGCCCAGGACGGACGACTACGGCGAGGACTATTGGGCCGACCGCAGCTACCGGGCCGAGGACCTCGAAGGCCACCACTGGTGGTTCATGCAGCGCCTCCGGGGGTGAGTCCGGGGACGAGTCGGCCCCTGAGGCAGAGCCGCGAGATGCTCGAGAGGCTGCGCGGCATCCTCGCCCCGCCGGACCCTCCGTGACCTGCGTCGCGTCGTCGCTTCTGCAATGGGAGGGTTCGAAGCTTCAATCGAACCCGTAACCGACCGGCCCGACCCCGGGCACGCTGACGTAGCCGCGGGAGCCGCCCTGGTCGGAGTTCCCCGCCGAGAAACGGGTCGACCAGAAGTTGTCTCCACCGCCGCTCCCACCGTGATGGCCGCCCTGGTAGCCGCCTCCGCCCTGGTAGCTGTGCTGCTGGGCGGCGGCGTAGAGGTTGACGAGGGGGTAGGGGTTGCCGCCGGCGCCGAAGTTCCCGGTGGCGTCCATCCAGTAGTGCCCGGCGGGGAGCATCCGTCCGCTCAGCTGCGCGAACACCTGGGACTCGGCGACCTGCAGCTCGCGTCCGTTCAGCAACACCCCGCTGTCCCCGCTCGAGGCGTCGCGCGGCACGTCGCCGAAGGCGTGGCCCGGGTACATGAAGCCGCCGGCGGGCTGGCCGCGCACGCCGAACAGGCCGCTGACCGGGTCGTACCAGTAGTCGCCGGGCACCGGCTCGACGCCGTAGGTCGCGCGCAGATCTGCGACCTCGGAGGGGCGCAGGGCGCGGCCGTTCATCACCACCTCGGTGCCGGTCGAGGCGGTCGTGTTGCGGGTCGGCGGGTCGCTGGCGTAGACCAGGAAGCCGGCGACGGCGAGCACGACGAGCACGCCCAGGCAGCCGGCGCCGGCGCAGCCCGCGCCGATGATCATCGCGGTCTTGTTCGTCATCGCGTCCTCCTCACCCACCCCTGCGTCGCGCGCCGGGGCGGAGATGTCACGTCTTCCTCCGGATGGATCGCGCGCGCTGGCCGCATCTTTTCGAATCGGCGAGCTCCCGGGCGGATCAGGCGCCGTGTGCGCCGCGCGCCGCTTCGGCCGCATCGATGTGGGCGCGCAACGCCGGGTTGAGCTCGTGGCGCTTGGAGAAGATCACGCCGTGGCCGGCATCGTCGTAGCGCAGGACGCGGGCGTGGCGGATCCCGCGGGCGAGGCGGTCGGTCTGGGCGGGGCGGATCAGGATGTCCTGGCCTGGCCGCACCAGCAAGGTCGGCAGGGTGAGCTCCGGAAGGCGGGCGACCGTGTCGTGCCGCGCGGCGGCCTGGAGCTGGCGGAGCAGGGTGGCGAGCGGCGGGCGGCTGCCCAGGCGCGCGCCGATCGCCTGGCGCAGGGTGCCCGGGTCGATCCGGGCGAGGTAGGAGGGCGGGTGGAGCAGCCGGGCGAGGGCCCGGCCCCGCGAGCGGCCGAGCACGACGTTCGCGAGATGCCGCAGGCCGCGGGCGGTCGGCACGGCGGCGAAGCGCCCCCCGGGGTGGGTCGCGATCAGCGCCAGGCTGCGGCAGCGGGAGGGATGCCGCAGCGCGAGCTCCTGGGCGATCATGCCGCCGAGGGACACGCCGACGACGTGCGCCGACTTCCAGCCCAGGGCGTCGAGCACCCGCACGGCGTCGTCGGCCATCGAGGCGACGCCCGGCCAGTCCGCGGAGGACTCGCTCGCGCCCACGCCGACGTGGTCGTAGGCGCAGCAGCGGAAGTGCCCGCGCAGGACCTCGAGCTGCGGAGCCCAGACCGCGCCGCGCATCCCCAGGCCCATGATGAAGAGCACGGGCGCTCCGCTCCGGCCATGGACGGTGTAGGCGATGCGGGGTCGATCGGAGGTGTGCATCGGCGGGCTCATGATCGGCATGGAAACACGCCGGGCGGCGCGACGTCAACGGCGTGGAGCGCTTTGCTGGTCGGCCGGACTATTTTTCCAGGATATTGGTCCTCCCTGTCCCCATCCTCGCTCCCCTTGCGTCATGCCTGTAGACAGGTATGCCGCTCCCCGGCTGGCGCCGGCGAGCGGCAACGTGGGAGAAGCCTCTTGCTCCCTGCTCACCCGCGCGAGCGCGGGATCGCAGGCGAGGCTTCTCCTGGCTCGAGAACGCAACTCGCTACGCTCGTTGCGTTCTCTCACAGCGAGAGAGAAAGGAGAAAGCTGTGCAAGACTTCCTGCTGCTGTACGCCGGGGGCGACCCCAAGTGGATGGAGAACCAGAGCCCGGACGAGATGCAGGCCGCGATGGCCAAATGGGGCGCCTGGTTCCAGGAGCTCGAGAAGAGCGGCGCGATCAAGGACCCCGGCAACGCCCTCCTGCCCGGCGGCAAGGTCGTCGCGACCGGCGGCGTCGTCACCGACGCTTCGATGTCCGAGATCAAGGAGCTGATCGGCGGCTACTCGATCGTCCGCGCCGAGACCGCCGCGCAGGCGGCCGAGATCGCCAAGGGCAGCCCCCATCTCGACGCGCCGGACACCCGGGTGCTCGTCCGCCGGATCATGCCCGAGATGGGTTAGAGGCCCTCGAAGCGCGCGAGCTGCGCGTCGAACAGCCCGCGCTCGTGCGCCGACCGCGCCCGGGCGCGGGCCTGCTCGCGATGGGAACGGGCGGGCTCGTCCACCCCGGCGCGGGTGTAGAGGTTGGCGAGCACCGCGTGCAGGGCCCAGCCGAGGTTCTTCGGGCGCGCGGCGCGCAGCTCTTCGACGAGGGGGATCGCGGCCTCCGGCCCGTCCCGGTACGACACCGCCACCGCCCGGTTGAGCCGGGTCAAGGGCGCCGGCTCGAGATCGAGCAGGCGGTCGTACAGGCGGCAGATGGAGCCCCAGTCGGTGTCCTCGAAGGAGACGGCCTGGCAGTGGCGGGCGGCGATGGCGGCCTCGAGGTGGAAGCGCCCGGCCAGCCGCAGCTCCATGCCCGTCGAGGCGCCGAGGAAACGCATACCGCGGGCGATCAGCGGGCGGTTCCAGCGGTTGCGGTCCTGGCGGTCGAGGGGCACCAGCCGGCCCTCGTCGTCGAGCCGGGCGTCGAGGCGCGCGGCCTGCAGGCACATCAGGGCGAGCAGCGCGACGGTGTGGCTGTCGCAGAGGCTGTCGTCCTCGACCAGCAGCCGCGTCAGCGCCATCGCCTCGCCGCACAGCTCGCGGCGGATCGGGATGCCGCCGGCGGACAGGTAGCCCTCGTTGAACATCAGGTACAGCACCGTGTGCACCGTCGCGAGGGCGGCGGGCAGCGCCTCGGGACCGGGCAGCGCGAAGGGCACGCCGGCGAGCTGCTGGCGGGTGCGGTAGAGGCGCTTCTTGACCGTCTCGGGGGAGATCAACAGCGCGCGGGCGACGGCCTCCCGGTCGAAGCCGCACAGGGTCTTGAGGATCAGGGGGATGCGGCTCTCGGGCTTGAGCCGCTCGCTGCAGCAGAGGAAGATCATCCGCAGCTGGTCGTCGCGGATGCGCTCCTCGCTCGGGCTCTCCTGGAGGCGCCGGTCCGGCTCGTCGCCGAGCTCGCCGAGGAAGGTGAGGCGCTCGCGCCGGAAGCGGTCGCGGGCGCGGTTGCGGGCCGCCGTCAGCAGCCAGGCGCCGGGGTTGTCTGGCAGGCCGTCCCGGCGCCACACGCGCAGGGCGGCGATGAAGGACTCCTGGACGACATCCTCGGCCAGCGCGAGATGGTCGGGTCCGAAGATCCCGGTCAGGAGCGCGGTCAGGCGGCCGGCCTCGCGCCGGTAGAGGGCCGCGACCCGGGCGTCGAAGTCCTCAGGCGCCATCGGGATCCTTGCCTGGGCCCGGCTCCGGTTGCGCGTCCGATCCCGCGTCCTTCTCCGGGGCGTCTGTCGGGACCTCGGAGGCGGGCGCATCCCCGGCATCCGCAGGTTCCTCCGCCCCCTTCGCCGCGTCCGCTTCCGCAGCCTCTTCCGGGATCGGGTCGAGGTGCGTGAAGGGATCCTCGAGCACTTGCTTGAAGGTCTTCGCCATCACCATCGCGTGGTGGCCGTCGATCAGCCGGTGGTCGAAGGTCGCGTTGACCTCCATCACCTTGCCGACCGCGAGCGCGCCGTCGTCGACCACCGGCGCGTCGTACGCCTCGCCGGGAGCGATGAAGATCGGCACGCGCGTGTAGGGCACCAGCGGCACGAAGGCGGTGCTCAGGCCGAGGCTGCCGACGTTGGTGACGACCGCGGAGCCGAAGGCGTCGCGGGGCAGGCCGGCCCAGGTCAGGTTGAGGTTCAGGGTGTAGAGGAAGAAGGAGAGCATCTTCAGGAAGAAGTTCATCAGGAAGGTCGGGATCCAGCGCATCGAGTTGCGGGTGCTCTGCAGCTCTTTGTCCTTGCCCGTGCGCACCTTCTCGATGCGGCTCTCCAGGCGGTCGATCATGTCGAGCAGGCTGATCTGGTCGGCGTCCTTCACCTTGACCATCGACAGGTCGACCTGGTCGCTGTCCTCATGCGTGATCACGACCAGCACCGAGATGTCGACGTGCTGCCGCAGGTAGATCTTGTTGTAGCGGATGATCGCGTTCGCGCTCGGGCAGGCCTTCAGCGCCAGCGCGAGCGCTTTGGTCACCAGGTGAGTCCCCGTCAGCCGCCGGCCGGTGTGGGCGCGGAAGCGGGCGATGTACTCGAGGGCCTTCTCCATGCGGAAGCGCATGCCGCCGTAGATTGCCGGGTCGTAGGTCGTCTCCCAGGTGCCGAGAGCCATTTTGCGGAAGACCGAGAGCTTGCGCATCGGCTCGAGCTTGACGTTTCCCACGGTTCCCCTCCTTGCGGCGATGCCCCAGGGTAGCCGGGGGCGGCGCCGCCCGCCAGCGACTGGCGCGGGTCGGGCTGGAGCGTTACCCTCCAGCCATGCTGCGCATCGATGACTTGAGCAAGTCCTTCGGCACCACCCGGGCGGTGGACGGCCTTTCGCTGGAAGTTCCCGAAGGCTGCCTGTTCGGGCTTCTCGGCCCGAACGGGGCGGGCAAGACCACCACCCTGCGCTGCGCGGTCGGCCTGCTGCAGCCCGACGGCGGCAGCGTGCGCGTCGCCGGCAAGGACCCCCTGCGCGACCCCGCGGTGCGGCCGCTGCTCGGCCTGGTTCCCCAGGAGCTGGCCCTGTACGACGAGCTCAGCGCCGAGCGGCCGCTGACCGTGGCCTACGCGGGGACGCCGATGATCTTCCCTCTGTTCGGGCCGCGGCTGCA
>JAUIEM010000490.1 GCA_030428695.1 bacterium | reverse complement strand
CGACCGGCTCGGCGAGCAGACCTTCGACCTGGTCATCAGCGACATCCGCCTGCCGCGCCACGACGGCCTGAGCATCTTCCGCCACGTGCGGTCGACCGCGCCGGACACGGTCGTGATCCTGATCACCGCCTACGGCAACGTCGACGACGCGGTCGGCGCGCTGCGCGACGGCGCCCACGACTACCTGACCAAGCCCTTCGACGTCGACGAGCTGCTGGTCAAGGTCCAGCGGGTCGCGGAGACCACTCGCCTGAAGCGCGCGCTGCGCGAGGCACAGACGCGGCTGGCCGAGCGCGCGAACGAGCGCGAGATCGTCGGAGACTCGCCGGTGATGGCGCGGGTGCTCAGCCGCATCGACACGATCGCGAACTCCGACCTTCCGGTGCTGATCACCGGCGAGAGCGGCACGGGCAAAGAGCTGGTCGCCCGCCGGCTGCACGCGATGAGCCCGCGCAACGGCGGACCCTTCGTCGCCGTCAACTGCGCGGCCTTCCCCGAGTCGCTCCTCGAAGCCGAGCTCTTCGGCCACGAGAAGGGCGCCTTCACCGGCGCGGTGCGCAAGCGCCAGGGCCGCTTCCAGGCCGCGGACGGCGGCACGCTCTTCCTCGACGAGATCGCCGAGATCCCGGCCCTCGCCCAGGTCAAGCTCCTGCGGGTGCTGCAGGAGAGCCGGGTCGAGCCCCTCGGCAGCGACGAGTCGATCGGGGTCGACGTGCGGGTGGTCTCCGCGACCCACCGCACCCTCAAGGAGCGCATGCAGCAGGGCCTGTTCCGGGAGGATCTGTACTACAGGATCAACGTCCTCGACGTCGCGATGCCGCCCCTGCGCGAGCGCCGCAGCGACCTCCCTCTGCTGGTCCAGCACTTCCTCGGCCGCATCGCCAACAGCGCGCCGCCGAGCATCGAGCCCCGGGCCTGGGCCGCGCTGCAGGAGTACGCCTTCCCGGGCAACGTGCGCGAGCTCGAGCACGCGATCCAGCACGCGGCGGTGTTGTCGGGAGGCGGACCGATCGACCTCGAGCACCTGCCGCGCGACATCGTCGGGGACGTGATCGCGGATCAGGGAGAAGACGAAGAGTCGACCCAGACCCTGGCCGAGGCCGCGGCGCGCTTCGAGCGCCAGTTCCTGCTGCGCACCCTCAGCCGGACGGAGGGCAAGCGCAAGCAGGCGGCGGCGCTGCTCGGCATCTCGCGCAAGAACCTGTGGGAGAAGTTGAAGGCGCACGGGATCAAGGACGGGGACTTCTAGCCAGGGTCGTTGCAGACCAGTAGACGGTCACGGTTCAGCAGGAAATGCGATCGCTGTAAGGCAAGGCCTCTCGCCAGTCCGTCAGTCCTTCTCCGCCATCGGCACCAGGCAGACCGGCACGGTGCTCTGGCGCATCACCTTGTCCGCGACGCTGCCGAGCAGCAAGCGGGTGAAGCCCCCGCGGCCGTGGGTCGCCATCACGATCAGGTCGAAGTCGTGCTCCTGGGCGTGGGCGACGATCTCGGCGGTCGCGTAGCCTTCGCGGAGCGCGACGCTCCGGGGCGTGTCGGCGGCGAGCTGCTTGTCGAGGACTTGTGGGGCGCGCTCCTCGGCGAAGCGGCGCGCGTCCTCGCGCATCCGGTCGAAGACCTCGACCTGGGCGGCGTAGGCGCCCTCGAAGGCCCCTCCGACGAACACGGGCTCGATGATGTGGAGCAGGGTCACCTCCGCGCCGAGCGACTGGGCGAGTGTGGCGACGAGGGGGAGGGCGGCCTCCGACTCGGCGGACAGGTCGGAGGGGTAGAGGATCTTGCGGATGGTCTTCATGGCCGGTTCTCCTGATGGTGGGCGCGGGTGCTCGTGAGCGGATTCTGCAAGCGTCGGTCCAGGCGGAAAGAGCCGGGGACGGAGGCGCGGAGGTCAGCTGGTAACGGTCGGGTCTTGTCTATGTTTCGCAGCGGTAGCCTCGGTCTGCGGTCGCGTCCCCCGGCGGAATCCGTCGAGGGATGGCATGGGATGCGCTCCGGTTCCCACCGCATGTGTCGAGGTCTGCAGGAAACAGTCGTCGTTCCGTTGACGGTTGCCAAACAAAACCTTGACACTCGAGGCCCAACCTGTAGGCTGGGGGAAGAAAGAGGCGGATTCCGAGGAGGCGCGAACATGTCTGGAAAGTACAAGATGCGGTCGGTCGTGCGCCAGACGGGATTCTCCCCCGCGCTCCTGCGGGCGTGGGAGCAGCGCTACAATCTACTCGAGCCCGAGCGCACCGACAGCGGCCACAGGCTCTACTCCGAGCGCGATGTCGAGATCCTGCGCGCCGTCAAGAACCAGCTCGCGGCGGGGCGTTCGATCGGCGAGATCGCCCGCCAGGGTGTCGACGCCCTGATCACGACGAAGGTCTCGGAGGCGACGCGCGTCCCGGCCGACGCGCGCGACCTGACCGACGCCCTGGTCGCCGGCGCGGTCGAGCTCGACAGCGCGAAGATCGAGCGCGCCCTCGACCGCGCGTTCATGCTGGTCAGCCCGCCGCTGGTGATCCATGAGGTCATCCAGCCGGCCGCCCGCCGCATCGGCGAGCTGTGGGCCGCGGGCGTCTGCACGGTCGCGGGCGAGCATCTGTTCAGCGCCTTCGCGATCAAGCGCCTGCGCCACCTGCTCGAGGTCAGCAACGTGCGCGCGGGCGCCGCGGCGAAGACGCTGACCGCCTGCTTCCCCGACGAGCTGCACGAGCTCGGCGCGGTCGCCCTGAGCTACATGCTGGTCCAGGCGGGCGCGAGCGTGACCTGCCTCGGGGCCGCCCTGCCGTTCGACGACCTGCGGCGGGCGTGCCTGCAGCTCAAGCCCCGGGCGGTGTTCCTGTCGGTGACGCGGTCGAAGATCTACGAGCAGTACCGCGACGACCTCGCGGCCCTCGTGCCCGAGCTGAGGACCGACCTGCTGGTGGTCGGCGGGCCGGGGGTGACGCCTGGCGACGATGTTCTCGTCGAGGCCGGGGTCAAGATCATCCCGCCCGAGGCCATCCAGATCGAGATCCTGGCGAAGCTGCTCGCTCCCCTGCGCTGAGGGGCCGAGGGGGCCGCAGGAAGACCAGACGCGGCGCCGCCGGGTCTTCTTCCCGTTTGATTCACCGGGATTCCTGCTGCGGACCCGGATGCGGCAGATCTCGAGCACTTCTGCGCTGCTCACCTATGGCCGGTGTGCCAGCGATGAAGGCGGCTCCGCTGCTCAAAGACTCGAAGCGCCCGATCTCAAGAGGCCTCCGGGCCCTCGCGACGAAATCCCGGTGCATCAACCGGGTTTCTTCTTGCATCTTGTGTATAGGTGGTGTATATATTTTGTGTCGTTAGTGTGTGGGGCATGGAATGCGCATCGCGATCGTAGGCAGCGGAATCTCCGGGATGCTCGCCGCCCGTCTCCTCCTGCAAGACCACGAGCTGACCGTCTATGAGGCCCGGGACCGCATCGGGGGCCACACGCACACCGTGGACGTCCCCGGGGGTCCCGCGGTCGACACCGGCTTTATCGTCTTCAACCGGGTCACCTACCCGGGCTTCTGCCGGATGCTCGAGCTGCTCGGCGTGCCGAGCCAGGCGAGCGACATGAGCTTCAGCGTGCGCAGTGAGAGGAGCGGGGTCGAGTACAACCCGACCAACCTCAACACGATCTTCGCCCAGCGCATGAACCTGCTGCGGCCGTCCTTCTACCGCATGTTTCGCGACATCATCCGTTTCCTCGGCGACGCGAAGCGCTTCCTCGAAGACCCCGACCCGGCGCTGACGCTCGGCGACTTCCTGCGCGCGGGGCGCTACGGTCAGCGCTGCGTCGACGAGCACGTGATCCCGCTCGGCTCGGCGATCTGGTCGGCCGACCCCGCGCGGATGGCGGACATGCCCTTCCTGTTCTACGCCCGCTTCTTCGAGAACCACGGCTTCCTCGAGGTCAGCGACCGCATCCCCTGGCGGGTGATCGAGGGCGGCTCGCGGCGCTACGCCGAGAAGTTGATCGAGCCCTTCCGCGACCGCATCCGCACCGGCTGCCCGGTGCGCTCGGTGCGCCGTGACGCGGGCGGCGTCGAGCTCCGCACCGACGCCTTCGGGCCGGAGCGCTACGACAAGGTCGTGCTCGCGGTGCACAGCGACCAGGCGCTGCGCATGCTCGCCGACCCGAGCCCGGCGGAGCGGGAGATCCTCGGCGCGATCGCGTTCCAGCCGAACGACACCGTGCTGCACACCGACGTCTCGCTGATGCCGCGGACGCGCCGGGCCTGGGCGTCGTGGAACGGCTACCTGCCCGCGACGCCCCACAGCCGCTGCAGCGTCACCTACGACATGAACCGGCTGCAGTCGCTGCCCACGGCTGAGCGCTACCTCGTCACGCTCAACCGCACCGGGGCGATCGACCCGGCCCGGAGCATCCTCCAGCAGACCTACCACCACCCGATCTTCGAGCCGGCCTCGGTCGCCGCGCAGAAGCGCCACAACGAGATCGACGGCGTGCGCAACACCCACTTCTGTGGCGCCTGGTGGGGCTACGGATTCCACGAGGACGGCGTCCAGAGCGCCCTGGCCGTCGCCGCAAGGTTCGGGAGGGGCATAGAAGCATGCAGAGCTGCGTGTACACAGGTCGCGTGAGGCACCGGCGCCACGCGCCGCGGCCCCACGCCTTCGCCTTCCGCCTGGCGATGCTGTACCTCGACCTCGACGAGCTGCCCCGGGTCTTCCGTGGCCGCTGGCTGTGGTCGTCGCGGCGTCCGAATCTCGCCTGGTTCCGCCGCGCCGACTACCACGGTCCGGCCGAGGTGCCGCTCAAGCAGGCGGTGCAGGACACGGTCGCGGCGCTGACCGGGCTGCGCCTGACCGGCCCGGTGCGGGTGCTGACCCACCTGCGCTACGCCGGCGTCGGCTTCAACCCGGTCAGCTTCTACTACTGCTTCGACGAGGCGGAGACCCTGCGGGCGGTGCTCGCCGAGATCACCAACACCCCCTGGGGCGAGCGCCACTGCTACGCGCTCCGCGCCGAGGGCGGCACGGTGCGCGGCAGCTTCCCGAAGACCTTCCACGTCTCGCCCTTCATGCCGATGGAGCAGACCTACACCTGGAAGCTGTCCGCGCCCGGCGCGACCCTCGGCGTCGCGATGCAGAACCACGAAGAGGGGGCGCTCCTGTTCGACGCCAAGCTCGGCCTGCGCCGTCGCCCGCTGAACGGCTGGAGCCTCGCCTGGCTGCTCCTGCGCTTCCCCCTCTTGACCTGCCAGGTCGTCTTTGCCATCTACTGGCATGCCTTGCTCCTGTGGGTCAAGCGTGTGCCTTTCCACAGCCACCCCCGCACCAAGGAGGTCCCGGTGTCATGAGCTCCCGCAGCCACTGGCTCGACGCCTTCGCCCGGCGCCGCGTCCTTTCCTACCTCAGCAGCCTCGGCTCCGGTCAGGTGCTGGTCCGCGAGGGCGACGCGGTCCATCGCTTCGGCAGCCCGGACCGCCTCTGTCCGCAGCCGATCACCGTCTCGATCCACGAGCCCGCCGCCTGGTCGGCGATCGCCTTCGGCGGCAGCGTCGGGGCGGGGGAGGCCTACATCGAGCGGCAGTGGAGCTGCGACGACCTGACCGGCCTGATCCGGCTGATCCTGCGCGGCGACCAGGCGGGCACCGGCCTAGACAGCGGCTTCGCCTTCCTGCGCGGGGTGCTGCTGCGGCTGTCGCACTGGCTGCGGCGCAACACGAAGGCCGGCAGCAAGCGCAACATCGCCGCCCACTACGACCTCGAGCCCGCGCTGTTCGAGCTGTTCCTCGACGAGACGATGATGTACAGCTCCGCCGTCTTCGAGCGGCCGGACATGGGGCTGGAAGAGGCCGCGCGGGTCAAGGTCGAGCGCATCTGCCGCAAGCTCGAGCTCAACCCGACCGACCACGTGCTCGAGATCGGCACCGGCTGGGGCGGCTTCGCGGTCCACGCCGCCCGTGACTTCGGCTGCCGGGTCACGACCTGCACGATCTCCGCCGAGCAGGCCCGGGTCGCCCGGCGGCGGGTCGCCGAGGCGGGCCTGGAAGGCAAGGTGGAAGT
>JAUIEM010000489.1 GCA_030428695.1 bacterium | reverse complement strand
CGGTCGGATGCCCCGCCGCGTCGACCAGGTCGCGGGTGAGCACCGAGTGGGCCGTGCGCGGGATGCCGTGGGGATTGCCCGGCGAGGAGTCGATCTCGACCGCCTCGAAGGCCGCGCCGAGCTCGCCGCGCAGGCGCTCGAAGCGCTCGCTCGGGCACATCCAGTCGTCGCTGAAGCGCAGGCCGAGCACCTTGCAGCCCGCGGCGCAGCGCTCCCGCACGGCCTGGCGCTCGGCCTCGTCCAGGTGCAGCGCCCGGCGCATCTCCGGGGTCAGCGAGAGCGGCAGCGAGGGCTGTGAGAGCACCGGCGCCATCACCCACGGGTCGACCATCAGGCTGAGGGCGAAGTTGCCGGTCAGGCACATCCCCAGGGCCCCGACACCACGCCCGCCGGTCTCCTCGTGGAGGGCCCGGCACAGGGCCCGCAGCCAGCGCGTGATCGGGCTGCTGCCGCGGCGGGCGAAGACCGCGAACTCCCGGCGGATGCAGACCCGCACCAGGGTGCCGAGCATGTGCATCGGGTCGTAGCCGCGCCCGGGGGTGCCGACCAGGGAGGGCAGGGCGACGCGGTAGCCGGCGTCGACCACGCAGCGCGCGAAGTCGGCGACCGCGGGCGTGATGCCGGGGACCTCGTGCATGATCAGGACGCCCGGACCGGTGCCCTTGGTGTAGACCGGGAGCTCGGTCCCTACGGCGGCGAAGCTCGAGCAGCTGAAGTCGGGGAGGGCCATCGATCCTCGCGGGGGAAGAGGCTCGCCGGCAGCAGCACAGGAGGTGCCGGACAGGACGGAGGATCGTGGCGCGAACGGTGTCCCGGCCGGCGAGCCGAGGCGGCTGATGGGGAAGACCCTCACTGGCTGAACTCTACTTCGCGCCCCCGTCAAAATCCGACTCCGATTCCGATTCCGACTCCGAATCCTACCCAGCAGACGCTAGATTTTTCCGGTCCAGCGACACGCGGTGTAGGCTCTTCGTGCCGTGACGCCTCGGTCCGGGTCGCCCGCAGCCCCCGTGCAGACCGCCCGGACGCGGCTTTTGCGGGATTCGCGCTGCTCCTTCCCGCGACACGTGCTACATTGGAAGCAGAAGTCCGACAGGGAGGCCCGGGTGACGCAGCGAATCGTGGTCGACAGTGAGCCGACCGACAGCAACGACGCTTCCGCCGGGGACGGCGCGACCAGCATCCTCCTGGTCGACGACGAGCCTTCGGTCCGGTTGATCATCGGCGATCTCCTGCGGGCGCGCGGCTACAGGGTGTTGACAGCGGAGTGCGGAGAGGGGGCGCTGCAGCTCGCGACCGAGCACGCCTTCGACCTGGCGATCGTCGACTACAAGCTGCCCGGCATCGACGGCGTCCAGACGATGCAGGCGCTGCGCGAGATCCACCCGCTGTCCCCCCGCATCCTCCTGACCGCCAACCTCGATCTGCCGACCGCGGTCGAGGCCGTCAACCTCGGCGAGATCTCGCGGGCGCTGCAGAAGCCGGTCTCGGCGACGGCGCTCTACCAGTGCGTCAGCGAGGCCCTCGAGATCCAGGAGCGCCTGCTCAAGGCCAAGGCGACCCAGGCCTTCCGCCGCCAGGCCGACGAGCGCAAGGCGATCGTCGAGTGCCTGACCGGCTCGTACCTGCAGCTCGCCCTGCAGCCAGTGGTCAGCAGCAAGACCCACGTGGTCGTCGGCCGCGAGGCGCTGCTGCGCAGCAACCACCCGCACTTCCTCGGCCCGCTGTCGGTGCTCCGGGCGGTCGAGAACCACCAGATGGTCCAGCAGCTCGGCGAGCTGGTCGCCGACCGGGCCCTGGGATGGCTCGAGCGGATGCCCGAACAGGAGCGGCTGTTCATCAACCTGCATCCCGAAGAGCTCTCCGACACCGAGGCCCTGACCGCCCGCCTCGAGCGCCTGCAGCCCTTCGCGTCCCGCATGGCGCTCGAGATCACCGAGCGCAAGTCGCTCGAGAACATCCACTGCTGGGAAGACTCGGTCCAGGCGATCGTCGACCGCGGCTTCGCGATCGCGGTCGACGACCTCGGCGCGGGCTACAACTCCCTGTCGGTGCTCGCCGGCCTGCAGCCGCGGTACATGAAGACCGACATGAGCATCGTCCGGGACATCGACACCCACCCGCGCAAGCAGCGCCTGGTCGAGCTGCTCAGCCGCTTCGCCGAGGCGACCGACGCCCTCTTGATCGCCGAAGGCATCGAGACCGCGCGCGAGGCGGAGACCCTG
The DNA here is from genome assembly GCA_030428695.1 of bacterium. The sequence goes on along the minus strand of JAUIEM010000489.1, from coordinate 3,810 downwards.
CGGGCCTGCGGCGCCCACTTCCTGCAGGGCTACCACTTCGGCCGCCCCGAGCTCGATCCCGCGTTGTGAGCGCGAAGCCCGACCCGTCTACCGAGCGGGACGGCCGGCAGCGCATCCGCCGCAGCTACCTGCTCGCCGCCCTGCCTCTGTCGACGGGCTTCGCGGTCCTGAGCTTCGCCTACGGCTTCCCCTTCGAGGGCTGGATGTACGTGATCGCCAGCGCCGCCCTGTGTGTCGGCCAGGCCGCGCGTGGGGAGGGCCGCGTGCGGGCCCTGCTGCAGCGGCAGGTCGTGCTGGTCGTGCTGCTGTGCCTGTGCCTGGCCCAATTCAGCTCGGTCGTGGTGCGCGGCGCCCTCGAGTACGCGATCTGGGTCTGTGTCTTCCCGCCGATCGCCTTCTTCGTCCTGGGGCTCCGCACCGGGTTGTTGTGGACCGGCCTCTACGCCCTCGTCATCGCCGTCGGACTCGCCGGGGTCGAGAGCTTCGTGCCGGACGCCGCGCGGGTCTCCGTCCTCAAGCTCCACACCGTCCTCGCCTACCTGACCGTGGTCCTGCTCGCCGCCCTGTACGAGCGCCTGTGCGCCCGACAGCTGCGCGGTCTGCGGCGCGCGAACCGGACGATGCGGGCCAGCCTCGATGAGGTCTCCGGCCACGAGCGCGCCCTCGAACAGGCCAACCGCGAGCTCGAAGCGGCGCGCGACCAGGCCGAGGCGAGCCAGCGCGCGACCAGCGAGTTCCTCGCCGCGATGGGACACGAGCTGCGCACGCCGCTCAACGGCATCACCGGCATGGCGCGGTTGCTGCTCAAGACCCGGGTCAACCGCGAGCAGGAGAAGATGATCGAGACCGTCGTGCGCTCGGGGGACGCGCTGCTCAACGTGCTGAACGACATCCTCGACGTCACCCGCCTCGAGTCGGGCCACATGCGTCTGAAGAAGCGTCCCTTCGACATCGCCGCGACCGTCGAGAGCGCCGTGAGCCTGTTCGCGGAGCAGGCCCGCCAGCGCGACCTCGAGCTGGTCGCCGACATCGTCCCCGGCACGCCGTGCCACGTCGTCGGGGACGAGGACCGCATGCGCCAGGTGCTGACCAACCTCGTGTCGAACGCCTTCAAGTTTACCCACCAGGGGACGATCGGCGTGCGCCTGAGCGGCGAGGCGCGGGGCGACGAGGCGGCGTTGCGCATCGCGGTCTCCGACAGCGGCTGCGGCATCGCGCCCGAGGATCAGGTGCGCGTGTTCGAGAAGTTCACCCAGATCGACGCCTCCGCCTCGCGCCCGCACCCCGGCCTCGGCCTCGGTCTGGCGATCTGCCGCAGCCTCCTCGAGCTGTCCGGCGGCGGCATCGCCCTCGAGAGCGCGCTCGGCGTGGGCTCGACCTTCACCTGCGCGCTCGGGCTGCCGCTGGTGCCCGACCGGCCGCGGGCCGCGCCCGCTCCGCTCCCCGAAGGCAGCGATGTGCTCGTGCTCGCCCGCGACTCCGGCGCCCGGACCGCGCTGCTCGGCTGGCTCGAGGCCTGGGGTCTGCGCAGCGCGCTGCTCGCCTCGCCGCAGGCCGCGCTCGAGGGCCCGGACGCGGGCAGCTGGCAGGTGCTGCTCGCCGAGCGCCGGCTGCTCGACGACGCCGCGCACGCCGCCTGCAAGCGGCGCTTTCCGGTCTACATCTCCCTGGTCGGGGCCGACGAGCCGCGGGCGCGCCGGAGTCTCGTGCGGCCCTACAGCTCCCTCGAGCTCGCGCGGCTGCTCGCCGAGGCCGGTGCGCGGCAGGCGCGGGAGCCCCTCTCCTCCGGCACCGGGAGGATCCCGCAGCCGAGTGGTTTTCACGGCAGGGGGGCGCGGGTGCTGATCGTCGAAGATGAGGAGTTGAATTATCTGGTGGCCCGGTCGATGCTCGAGCTGTACGGTTGCCGGGTCGACTGGGCGCAGCGGGGCGCGGAGGCGCTCGAACGGCTCGCGACGCAGTCCTTCTCCCTGGTCCTGATGGATTGTCGCATGCCCGGCATGGATGGTTACGAGACGACCCGGCGGATCCGGCTGGAGGAGGCCGAGGGGGAGCGTGCGCCCGTGCCGATCGTCGCGATGACGGCCGAGGTGCTCGACGACCGGGATGGGTCCTGGCGCGCGGCCGGTATGGACGGGTACCTCGGCAAGCCCCTCAAACCCGAGGATCTCGAGCGCATGCTCGGACGCTTCGTCGACGGCACGGGCCCACGCGAGGAGGAGCGGGGATGAGCCTGCACCGGCTCCTGGCGGACCAGCTGGCGGCGCTCGGGATCGCCGGTCCACCCGACGCGGGCGGCTGGGAGCAGCTGCTCGCCCGGGTCAGCGCGACCTACGGCAGCCTGGTGCCGGACGGAGACCGCGCGGCCGGGGGCCTGCAGGGAGATCTGCGGACGGAGGATCTGCGGGCCGTGACCCGCGCGATCGGCGACGGCATGCTCGTGCTCGACGGCGAGGCGCGGGTGCTGTCGGCCAATGCGCCCGCGGTCGAGCTGCTCGGCTGGAGCGAGGAGGAGCTCCACGGTATCCCGATCCTGCCGCGGATCGGCCTCGCCGAGCTGGTCCTTCCGGGCCCGTCCGTGCGCCGGGAGAAGGGCCTGCTGACCCGGAAGGACGGGACGCTGCTGCCGGTCTCCTTCTCCTTCAACCCGATCGAAGGCGCCCGCGGCGCGGTGCTCCTGTTCCGCGACGCGACCGACGTGCGTCGCTCCGAGGCCCAGCTGCGCCGCGCCAAGCAGGCCGCCGAGGAGGCGCTGCGGGTGCGGAGCGAGTTCCTCGCCAACGTCAACCACGAGATCCGGACGCCGCTGAACGCGGTGATCGGCCTGAGCAACCTGATGCTCGACGGCAGCCTCAGCGAGCGGCACCGCGAGCAGATGGCGTTGATCCGCACCAGCGCGAACAACCTCCTCGCGATGCTGAATGACATCCTCGACTTCTCCCGGGCCGGGGTCGGGGAGATGCCGATCGAGCTCGCCTCCTTCGACCTGCGCCAGACCGTCGAGACCGCCCTGGACCTGGTCGCCCATCCGGCCGCCCACAAGGGACTCGAGCTCGCCTACGCGTTCGTCCCCGGCAGCGTCGAGTGGATCAACAGCGACGCGGCGCGCATCCGGCAGGTGCTGTTCAGCCTGCTGAACAACGCGGTGAAGTTCACCGAGCGCGGCGCGGTGACGGTCGAGGTGGAGAGCCGCGTGCTGCCGAGCAGCGCCCGCCACGAGCTCACCTTCACGGTGCGCGACACCGGGGTCGGCATCGCGGAAGAGCGACGCGCGTCGCTCTTCGAGCCCTTCACCCGGGGGGACAGCTCCCGCACCCGCAGCCACGGGGGCGTCGGGCTGGGGCTGAGCTTGTCCCGCCAGATCGCGGCGCGGCTCGGGGGAGAGCTGTGGCTGGAGAGCGTGGCTGGCGCGGGAACGGCGGCCTGCTTCCGCATCCTCGCCGACCCGAGCGAGGCGCCGCCCGCCGCCGCGCCCGCGAGCCTCTCCGGCCGCCAGGCGCGGCTGCTCGGGGGGATCGCCGTCCAGCGCCGGCTGCTGCGCGCGCTGTGCCAGGCCTGGGGCATGGGGGTCGTCGAGGAGGCGGACGCGGAGTGTGACGTCGTGCTCGCCGACAGCGCGGCCCTCGCGTCAGGTCCTCCGCGGCGCCCGAGGGTGCCGTGCATCCTGCTCGGCATCTGGGCCGCCGCCGAGCTGCCGGCGAGCACGAACCACCGGTCGGGATGGACGAGCGAAACGATGCGCCGCTCGAGCAGGGCGAGGTCGTCGGCATCCGGCGCGAGGCCGGGGAAGTTGAGGTCGGTGGTGCGCCG
>JAUIEM010000488.1 GCA_030428695.1 bacterium | reverse complement strand
CGTCGAGCTCGCCGGCGTGCTGCGCCAGCACCGACGCTTCGCCGGCCTGCCGATCGTGTTCCTCGGCGCCGCGGGCCACCACACCAGCCTCGACGGCGAGTGCCTGGTGCCGCCGCTGTCCGGCGAGCAGCTCGTCCATCCGGTCGTCGCCCGGGCCCGGCGCGCCCGGGCCCTGCGGAGGATGTGGACGCGCGACACCCTGACCGGGCTGCTGCAGCCGAGCAGCTTCCGCGGCCGCCTCGCCCGCGAGGTGCTGTGGGCGAGCCGCCAGGGGGAGAGCTTCGCCCTGGTGCTGTTCGACATCGACAGCTTCCGGCCCTACAACGAACGCCACGGCCACCTGTCCGGCGACCGCGTGCTCTCGCGCCTCGGGCAGCTGCTGCGGGAGCGCTTCCGGCGCACCGACGTGCTCGGTCGCTGCGGTCGCATCGACTTCGGGCTGCTCGCGATGGGCACCGACGCCGCGACCGCCCGCGGCCTCGCCGACGAACTGCGCGCGCGCTTCACCGCCCAGGACGGCCCGGACGCGACCCCCGACCTGCAGCTGAGCTTCTCGGCGGGCATCGCGACCTTCCCGGCCTGCGCCGACGCCGACGCGTTGTGGGAGGCTGCCCACCGCGCCCTGTACGAGGCCAAGCGCAGCGGCGGAGGCTGCACCGCCGTCGCGGGCTGACGCGGTCGTTGATTCTGAAGTCGAACAACGGTCTGGACGCCTGAGTCCCCCGCCCCTCAACGCCCCCGCGAGACCAGCGCCCGCAGCCCCGCCCGGCCGAACAGCGCGAGCGCGCACAGGCCGTAGGCGAGCATCCCGCCGAGCACGCCCGCCACCAGCCCGACCAGGCCCGGCAGCGCCGCGGCGAGCCACCAGGCGCTCAGCCCACAGGCCGCCGCGGCGACCAGGATGCGCGGGGCGCCGCGCAGGGCCCGGCTCGCCGTCCCCAGCGGCCGACGTACCCAGGCGAGCAGCAGGGCGGTCTGCAGGATCGCGGAGGCGACGGTGGCGACCGCGAGGCCCGCTTCCGCGAAGCTCCACACCAGGGCGAAGTCGAGCCCGAGGTTGAGGGCGACCGCCCACAACCCCGCGCGCACCGGCAGGTCGCGCCGGTCGACCGCCTGGAAGAAGCGCACCAGCACCGCCTGCAGCGCAACCGCCCAGACGGCGGCGCAGTACACCAGCGTGACCACGACCGTGCGCGCCACCGCCTCGGCCCCGAAGGCGTCGCGGGCGAACAGCACCTCGATCAGCGACGGGGCGACCGCCGCCAGGCCGACCCCCGCGGGCAGCGCGAACAGCAGCACCAGCCCGAGGGAGCGGTCGAGCACCGCCCGCAGCCGCTCCGCCTTGCCCGCCGTCCACAGCTCGGCGAAGACCGGGAAGGCGGCGGTGCCGACCGCGATGCCGACCAGGGCGAGGGGGAACTGCATCAGCCGGTTGGCGTAGTACAGCGCGCTGACCGCGCCGGCGTCGGCGACCAGCAGCCAGGCGACGCCCTTGTCGATCAGGTCGTTGATCTGGAACACCGCGAGCCCGAAGATCACCGGCGCCATGCGCCGCCGGATCTTGACCAGGTCCGGGTGCCCGAAGGCGACCCGCGGCCGCACCAGCAGCCCCCGCTTGCGCAGCGCCGGCGCCTGCAGGAGCAGCTGGGCGAGGCCGGCGACCACGATGACGACCGCCAGGCCCCGCACCTGGGCGACCTCCCCGGGCAGGAAGGGCAACACCGCGAACAGCGCGACGATCCACAGCAGGTTGAGCACGACCGGCGACAGCGCCGGCAGGAGGAAGTGCCCGGCCGCGTTCAGGGCGGCCATCGCCAGCGCGACCAGGCAGATCGGCACGGTGTACAGGGCGAGGATCGAGGTCAGCTCGACCGTCAGCCCGAAGCCGAGGAAGGCGAGCACGCCACAGACCAGCACGATCGCGCCGGCGATCGCCGCGAGCACCGTCAGCAGGCTGCCGAAGGTGCGGGCGAACAGGGCCCGGGCCGCCTCCCCGCCGGAGCGCTGGCGGGCCTCGATGAAGCCGGGGATGAAGGCCGCGCTCAGGGCCCCTTCCCCGAACAGCCGGCGGAAGGAGTTCGGGATGGTGAAGGCGAGGTAGAAGGCGTCCGCGGTCGCCCCCATGCCGAACACGCTCGCCATGCCGACGTCGCGCACCAGGCCGAGCACCCGGCTGGCCAGGGTCGCGAGGGCGACGGTGCGGGCGTTCGAGCCGATGCTCTTGCGCGGCGGCGCGGCGGCCGCGGGCGGGGCGCTGGCGGTGGCGGGCATCGGGGTCTCCGGAGCGGGGCGCTACTCCGGATGATCGGCTGGCGAGGGGGGCGGGCTGGAGGGCGGAACCGGGGCGGAGCGCGCCTGCTCTTCCTGCTGCGCCTTGCGCGCGGCGAGGGCCCGGACGATCGCGGCGCGCTTCTGCAGGGCGGTGTCGTCGGGGTTGAGGACGAGGGCGAGCTCGATCAGCTCGCCGTCGGGGTTCGGCAGCAACACCTTGCCGTCCTCGCGGATGAAGATCTCCAGCTCGCCTTCGAGCATCGCCTCTCCTATTCGACCAGCCGCAGCCCGCGCTCGCGGGCGTAGGCGCGGGCCCGGCCTTCCTCACCGGCGGTCGCCATGCGCCCGAGGTCGGGCAGCTCGACGGCGCGGTGCATCGGTACGTACTGGTCCATCAGGCTGAGCTCCACCGTCGGCAGCTCGGCGGCGAGCCAGTCGAGGCAGGGCAGCGTGCAGCAGTCGACGTGGGCGGGCATCACCAGATGGCGCACGATCAGCCTCCCCGCCCCGGCGGCCTTCCGCAGGTTCCGCCGCACGACCGGCAGGTAGTCCTCGACCCCGGCGAGGCGCTCGGCGCAGGCCTGGTTCCCGAACTTGAAGTCGGCGAGGTAGATGTCGACGACGTCCCGGAGCAGGGCGAAGCCCTCGGCGCTGAGGTAGAGGTTGGTGTTCAGCACGATCGGGAAGTCCGGCGGCAGGTGCAGCGCGAGCTCGAGGATGGCGTGGGCGTGGATGCTCGGCTCGCCGCCGAGGAAGTTGACGTTGCGCGCGCCCTCGTCGCGGCGGGCGAGGATGCGGCGGGCGAAGGCCTCGGCCTCGAGCGGCTCGCCGACCTCGACGATGTCGTTCTCGACCCCGGAGATGCAGAACACGCAGCCGAAGTTGCAGCCGTTGAGGTAGACGACGTGCGAGGGGATCAGGTCGAGCTCCTCGCCGAAGTGCAACAGCTCCCGGAACACCCGGGTGCGGTCGGAGGTGCGGCAGATCCCGGCCGCCCCGGCGGTGCGGTCGACGGCGCAGCGGTACGCGCACAGGGTGCAGGCGCGCAGGTTCGCGCGGGCCGCGGCCAGCCGGCGCAGGAGCTCCTCGCGCGGCGGCCTCACGGGGCGACCAGCCACTGGGAGACCAGGGGATAGACCAGCCGCGGGCTGTCGATGCCGAAGATCAGGTCGCCGTGCCCGTAGGAGCGGGGGTAGCCGTGGGATGTCCCGATGACGTGCGCGTCGCCGTCGCCCGCGAGCTGCTCGAGCACCGGCACCACGCTCTCGGCGGGCGTGAACTCGTCCGCCTCGCCGACCAGCACGCGCACGGGCACCTCGACCGCGCGCAGGCCCGCCCAGTAGTCGCGCCCGTCGAGGCCGGTGAAGGCGCCGCTCTGGACCCAGCCGCCGAGCTGGGCCATCAGCGGGCCGCTGATCGCGGTCGGCAGGTGCTCCGACGCCTTCTTGACCACCCAGCCTTCGACGTTCCTCGGGTGGAAGAGCATCCGCACCGGCGCCGGCAACAACTTCGGGTCGCAGGGCAACAGGTGCTCGAGGAAGGCCCCGGCGAAGGCGTACATCGGACCCTGGTCGACGGTCGGCCAGTCCGGCTTCCACAGCCGCGCCATCGTCTGCAGATGGGTCAGCACCCCGAAGCGGCACGGCGCCGCCAGGGTGACGGCGCGCCGGATCGCCTCACCGAAGGGCCCGCTGAGGAAGGCGTAGAGCAGGGTGCCGCCGAGGCTGTGGCCGACCCAGTCGAGGCGCTCGTGGCCGGTGTGGCGCTGGATGAAACGGACCGCGGCCGGCAGGTCGTGGTCGACGTAGGCGTCGAAGCTCCAGCTCGGCGGGTCGCCCTTCGGAGCCGTGCAGTCGCGCCCGCCGCGCAGCTCGAGCAGCCACACGTCGAAGCCGCGCTCGAGCAGGTGCCGGGCGAGGCTGCGGCGGTCGTCGACGTCGAGGTGGCGGTGTCCGACGCCGAGGCCCGGGCAGAGCAGCACCGGCTGGCGGGCGCGCAGGCCGCTGCGGAAGCGGAACAGCACGATGCGCCAGCCGTCGTCGGTCACGATGGGATGGGTCTCGTCGTAGCGCTCGGCGCTCACGTCACTCTTCCTCACCCGGAGGCGATGGGCGCTACTTCTCGGCGATCTCTTCCAGCCAGGCCATCTGGATCGACTCGAGCTGCTGCTCGGTCGGCTTCCTCTTCTTGGCGGCGAGGCCGTCGAGGCCCTCGACGTAGGTCTTGAGCTCGTCGGGCTGGACGGTCAGCGGGTTGATGTCGGGGTACTTCTGCTTGAGCAACAGGGCGATCTTGTCCGCGTCGCTGGGCACGGGCTTCCTCCAGACAGATGGTCGCCCGGTATCATAGGGCTTCGTCGCAGCCGGACAAGGCCCGGGGCTCAACCGACGCTGAAGGAGGTGCCGCAGCCGCACGTGCCCGAAGCGTTCGGGTTCTTGAACTTGAACTGGCCGCCGAGCATGTTCGACTCGTAGTCGACCTCGGTCCCGTTGAGGTAGAAGTAGGACTTCTTGTCGACCAGGATGCGCAGGCCGTTCGACTCGCTGACCCGGTCGTTGTCCTTCGGCTCGTCGCTGTCGAGATCGATCAGGTACGAAAAGCCGGAGCAGCCCCCGCCCTTGGCGGCGAGCCGCAGGCTGGTCGATTCCGGGTCGAGGTCCTTGTCCTCCAGGATCCGCCGCACCTGTTTGGCCGCGGAGTCGGTGATGGTCACCGCCATGGCGTTTCCTCCTCGGGTGTGAAACCCAACTTCCACGGTCCAGTTTACCCGCTCTCCGGGGCCGATTGAAGTCTTTTCGTCCACGCCTGCGAGCGCCCTCGGATCGCCTGGACGGCGGAGACGATGCGCTCGAGGGCGAGGTCTATGTCCGCCTCGGTGTTGAAGCGGCCGACCCCGAACCGCACCGCCGTCGGAGCGAGCGCGGCCGGCACCCCGAGGGCACGGATCACGTAGGACGGGTCGAGGCTCGCCGAGGTGCAGGCCGAGCCCATCGACAGCGCGACGCCCGGCGCCTCGAGCATCAGCTGCGAGCCCTCGACGCAGGCGATGCAGACGTTGAGGTTCCCCGGCAGGCGCCGCGCCCGGTCGCCGTTGACCGTCACCTCCTGCAGCCGCGCGCACAGGCCCCGCTCGAGCCGGTCGCGCAGGGCGGCGACGCGCGCGCTCTCGTCGGGACGCGCCGCGCACTGGCGCACCGCCTCGGCCAGGCCGACGATGCCGGCGACGTTGAGGGTGCCGCCGCGCACGCCCCGCTCCTGCCCGCCGCCGTGGAGCTGGGTGGCGAGCCGCACCCGGGGGTTGCGCGGCCGCACGTAGAGGGCTCCCGTCCCCTTCGGCCCGTAGAGCTTGTGGGCGGACAGACTCAACAGGTCGACGTCCGTCAGGGCCAGCGGCAGCTTGCCGAAGCTCTGGGCGGCGTCGACGTGGAAGAGGACGTCGGGGCGCGCGGCCTTGACCGCCCGGGCGAGCTCTTCGATCGGGTGGAGCGTGCCGACCTCGTTGTTGCCGTGCATCAGGGAGACCAGCACCGTGCCCGGCTCGAGCGCGGCGACGAGCTGCGCGGGAGTGACCCGCCCGGCGCGGTCGACCGGCAGCACGGTCAGGCGCTTGCCCTGGGCCTCGAGCCAGCGGCAGGTGTCGAGCACCGCCTTGTGCTCGGTCGCGGCGCAGACGATGTGGTCGCCCCGCCGGGCATACCAGGGGGCGAAGGCGACGCCCTTGAGCGCGAGGTTGATCGCCTCGGTCGCGCCGCTGGTGAAGACGATCCCCTTC
>JAUIEM010000026.1 GCA_030428695.1 bacterium | reverse complement strand
CGCCGCGCGACGCCCGTCGGTCTCGCGCCCGTGCGCGACGCCGCGTCCCTGGGGAAGGGGGCGGCCGCGCCGCGCAAGGTCGGGCGCGTGCCGGCGGGCGAGGCGACTCCCCCCACGCGCCGCCGGCGCCCCGCGCGGAAGGCCGGTCCCCGGCACGGCGGGCCGAGCCGCACCCCCTTCGTCCCCGGCCTGGCTCCCCGTCGCCACGAGCCCCTCGCCCAGGAGCCGGCGCTCTACCAGTACGCGGCCCTCAACCGGCTCGCCGAGGGCCCCCTCGGCCGGCTGTTCCGGGCGCGGCACCGCGAGACCGGCGAGATCGTCGCGGTCCGCGCCCTGCCCGCGCGCGCCGACCGCGCGCGGCTCCTGCTCGAGGCCTGGCGGCCCCTGATCGGGCTGCCGACCTGGCAGGGGGTCGCGCGGGTGCGGGACGTGCTGGCCTACCGCAACCAGGTGCTCGTCGTCTCCGACTTCGTCGCTGGCGTCGACGCCTTCCGCAAGGTCCGCAAGCTGCGGGTGCTGCCCGACGAGGAGGCGCTCGCCATCGTGGCGGGCGCCGCGCGGGCCTGCATGGACGCGGCCAGCGACGGCCACGTCCACGGCTGCCTGCATCCCGGGGCGGTGATCATCGGCAGGGACGGGCGTCCCACGCTGACCGACTTCGGGCTGCATCGCCTCGCGCCGGACGGCGCGCGCATCCCGCTGCCCGCCACCGCGGCGCCCTTCCTGCCGCCGGAGGCCCGCGACCCCTGCCGGCCGACCGAGGACTCGCGCAGCGAGGTGTACAGCCTCGCCGCCCTCGCCTGGTTCCTGTTCCGCGGCGAGCTCCCGCCGCTCCACGACGTCCCGACGGAGGTCTTTCCCATCGAGCCCCGCGCCCTGATGCGGGCGGCGTTGCAGCGCGAACCGACGCGCCGGCCGGGGATCCTCGACCTGATCCGGGTGGTCTCGTGCGCCTCCGAGCGGGTCTTCCGCGACGACGACACGATGCTCGACCTCGACCTCTCCGCGCCCTGAGCGTCGCGCGCCGCGGCAGCTCGGCGCCTGAGCCTGGTCGCTCCGCCGACAATTGACGCGCATCGGCTGACAACGTGCGTCACTCTGCCCCGGCGCGGCTCTTCCCACAAAATTCACAAACCTCCCCGGAACACCGGAACATCGGCGCTACCATTGGAGGTGGAGGCGTGTCTGCGGCGAGCTGTGCCGGTGGCGGCATGGAAGTTGCGGAGCGTCTTCCTGTGGAGGCCAATGACGGTCGACCACCATCAGGAGCCGCGGACCCGACCTGCCACACGAAGGAGGGCGACAGGCCAGCGATCCGCGACCCCGTTCCGCACGCGCAGTCCCGCCCGTCGGGGCGTGCGGTAGACAACGGAGGGTTCGAGATGTCCCCGAAGAAAGAGATCGCTTTGTTGCTCGAGCGCCTGCGGGTCCTCGAGCGGACTCCCCGCACCCCGTGGAACGCGTCGGTCGTCCAGATCGGCATCGAAGCGATCCGCGAACGGCTCAGCTTCGTCTCCCGCCTGGGGGGCGCGCGCCGCTAGCAGGCTCGTTCCCCTGTCCTGTCCCAGCCCCGCGCTCAAGACTTACCGGAAATTTCTGCGCAGTTGTTTTTTACTTTTCCCTGCGCCCGGTTTAGGCTGGATGCATTGCTTCTGCACCTCGAATTGCCCCACGCGACGGCGCGGGAACACGCGTGCCGTCTGCCCCGAGGAGGCCCGCGATGCGTCATCCCCTGCGCTGCGCCCTGATCGTTTCGTTGCTCTTCGCCCTCGCCCCGGGAGCGTGGAGTCAGACCTTCACCAGCAGCCCCGGGGTCGCGATCCCCGACGCCGGCTTCCCCGCCAACGGCGCGATCGATCCGATCACCGTCGCCGGGGCGCCGACCAGCGTGACCTCGATCCGGGTGCAGCTGAACATCACCCACCCGAATGTCGGCGACCTCCAGGTGCTCCTCGTCCCGCCGACCGGCCCGACGATCGGGCTGTGTCTCAACCGGGGAGGCACGGGCGACAACTTCACGATGACGAACCTGACCAGCCAGGCGGACGCGATCTTCACGCCCCTCGGCTCGATCACGATCTTCACCCCGCCGTGGACCGGCTTCTACTCCCCCGAGGATCTCACCAACTGGGACATGGTGTACGGCACCGATGGCAACGGCACCTGGGAGCTGCAGGTCTTCGACGACACCGCGGCGAACACCGGGACGCTCGACTCCTGGACCATCGAGTTCGGCTCGAGCTCGCCGACCGCCGACTACGTGATCATCCCCGACGACAACCAGGGCGCGGCCTTCCCGACCGGCACCGACATCGTCATCGCCGAGTTCGACGCCACCTCGGGTCTGCCGGCGACCATCGACGCCCTCGAGCTGTTCTACACCGGCACCGACGGCACCCAGGTGACCAACGTCCGGGTGATCGCCGACAACGGCATCGAGGGGGTGTTCGAGGCCGGCATCGACACGGTGCTTGCGACCGCGGCCGACCTGTCGCTGACCAGCACGCTGTTCGACCTGATGCCGGACCTGCAGATCTCGCCGTCGGCGAACATCTCCGTCGTGGCGGACATCGCGACGCCCCACTACCTGACCCTGTCGCTGAACAACGCGAGCGACGTGATCGCTTCGAGCAGCCCGGCGAGCAACCAGGCCTTCCCGGTCCACTCGATCAGCTGCACGGTGCTCGATCCCCGGGTGGTTACGCCGAACTCCAGCTTCGTCCAGGACTTCGAGGCGACGACTCCGCAGACGTACGTGGTCGCCTTCGCCGGCAGCAACAACCCGTTGGCGACCAGCGCCACGGGCACGGCGCTCGGCACCCCGTTCGCGTCCTTCTTCCCGCCGCGCATCACGTTCACCGACGCCAACCATCCGGCCGGCCTCATCCAGGACCCCGTCTCCGGCTCGGTACAGTTCGTCGCGGACTATCCACCGAACCAGAACCCTGCCGCGGTCGGCGGCCTGAACTTCTACTACGACCTGTCCGCCCTCGATCCAGCGACCGACGACGTCACGTTCAGCTTCAAGTTCGCAGAGATCAACAGCGAGGACGACCCCTTCGACCTCGTCGCGCTCAGTCGCAACGGCGGGGCGAGCTGGGAGACCATCCTGCACAACCTCGTCATCAGCCCGGGGTTGGCGTTGGACTACCACTATGTGACGATCGACCTCAGCGCGGCTGTCAACGCCCTCGGGGGGACTTTCGGGGACAACGTCCTGATCCGCATCCAGGAGATCGACAACTTCGGGATCCCGACCGACGGCTTCGCGGTCGACGACGTCGCGATCATCGCCTCGGACGGCAACCAGGGCGCGACGCCGATCGTGCGGGAGCTGACGACCATCGGCGCGACGGTGGGCAACGGCCAGGCGGCGGCCAACACCGCCCGCACCCTGTCCGGCACCCCAGGCTCGCCGTCGGCCCCGCTCAAGCTGTTCGTCACCAACCTCGACCTCGACCCCTACACGATCACCAGCGTGCCCGCGCTGACCGGGACCGACGCGGCGGACTTCTCGCTCAGCGTGTTCGACGACCGCCTGAGCTACCCCGTCGACATCTACCGCCACGGCTGCATCCGCATGGAGGTCGTGTTCAGCCCGGCCACCACCGGCACGAAGACCGCCGCGATCGAGTTCACCCACACCGACCCGTCGACGCCGAGCCCGTTCGTGGTGCCCCTCACCGGCGACGCGGCGCCGCCCGCGGTGCTGCTGCAGGTCAGTGACGGGGCGACCGCGTACGCCAACGGCGCGACGGTCGACTTCGGCAGCGCGAACATCTTCACCCCGGCGGCCGCGGGCTCGAACGTCGTGATCCAGAACGCCGGCAACGCGCCCCTGACCGTCGACCTGCCCGTGCTCAGCGGCACCGATCCGGGCGACTTCGGCTTCGACGCGTCGGCCTTCAGCGGAGGAAGCGCGACGATCGGCGCGGGCGGCACGATCACGCTGCCCGTCGCTTTCGACCCGCTCTCCTACGGGCCGCGAACGGCGACCCTCGAGATCGGCCACGACGCGACCAACCTGCCCGATCCCTTCACGCTGAGCCTGACCGGAACGGGCATCGCGCCCTCCGGCACCGAGACCGCCGTCGCCCTGGTCGGCTCGCCGGCCGGGGACTTCGACAACACCACCTCGTTCACCGGGAACCTCGTCGTCAGTGGCCAGCCGACCAGCATCCACTCGCTGACCGTCGAGCTCGTGATCGCGCACACCGCGACCGGCGACGTCGACATCACCCTGACCCCACCCGGCGGCAGCCCGATCACCCTGATCGCCGACGAGGGCGGCGCAGGCCAGGACATGCGCCACCTCGCCCTGACCGGCATCGGCGACCCGCAGCGCGACCCGGGCTCGACCCAGCCGAGCGTGGTCGGCCAGTCCGCGCCCTTCACGGGCCTGTTCACGGTCGAGGACAACACCGTGTGGCAGGCGCAGCTCTTCCCCGCGGGCACCGGCATCGACCCGAACGGCAACTGGACCCTCGAGGTCAACGACGACATGGTCGGCGACGACGGCACCGTGATCGCCTGGGCCCTGCAATTCCAGGAAGAGCTGGTGTTCGGCCCGGTCGCCACCTACGACTTCGAGGACGCCGGCGGCGCCTCGACCGACGTCGCGACGACCACCGACCCCGACCTCAGCGCGACCGACTTCGGCCTGTTCTCCGGGTCGCCCTCCTTCTTCAGCGGCAACGGCAGCCCCTTCGGCATCTCCGCGAACGACTGGGCCGGCGCCCCGGGCACGCAGTACTTCACCTTCACCCTGACGCCGGCGGCCTTCCGCCAGCTCACCCTGGACGCGCTCGTCTTCGACAGCCGACGCTCGAACACCGGGCCGGACGAGTTCACGGTCCGCATCCTCGAGGACGGCGTCGACACCGGCTTCGACCCCGGGCAGCTGGCGGTCGGCGCGGGCTCGACCTACACGGCCCAGAACGTGCCGATCGGGCTCGGGCCCTTGTTCGGCGACGTCGAGATCCAGATCATCGCCAGCGGCGCGACCAGCTCGGGAGGCACCCTGCGCCTCGACAACTTCGTCGTCTCCGGCTCGGTCGATCCGCAGCCGGGCGCCGCCCCGTCGATCGAGCTCGAGCGCAGCGGCAACCCGGTCGCCGACGGCGGCTCCGACGCCCTCGGGAACCTGCCGGTCGCCGGCGGCACGATCGACTACACGGTGATCAACAGCGGCAACGTGCCCCTGACCATCGACGCGGTCACCGCGGTCGGCGCGAGCAACGTCGCGGTCAGCTCCTCGACCAGCCTGCCGCTCGTCGTCCCCGCCGGGGGCTCGAGCACCCTGGCGCTGCTCGTCGATCCGTTCGGGAACGGCGCGTTCAACGCCGTCCTCGAGATCGAGAACAACACCGGCGGCTCGACCGACCCCTACGACATCACCGTGACCGGCTCCGGCATCGGCGGCACGCCGGAGATCGACATCGTGCGCGGCTCGTCGATCGCCGACGGCGGCTCCGACGACCTCGGGCAGGTCTCCGCGAGCACCGGGAGCAACATCTTCACCTACATGCTCGACAACAGCGCCGGCGGCGACGACCTGGTCGTGACCGGCGTGACCTTCTCCGGGCAGAGCAACGTCAACGTCAGCACGACCGCGAGCTTCCCGATCACGGTCGGCCCGAACACCGCGGTCGGCCTCGCCGTCAACGTGCAGCCGACCGGGAACGGCGCGTTCAGCTTCGACCTCGAGATCGCGAGCAACGACGCGGA
Source organism: bacterium (assembly GCA_030428695.1). The sequence continues at coordinate 34,423 of JAUIEM010000026.1, read as the reverse complement.
CGAGAACCCCTACGACATCACGGTCAGCGGCACGGGCACCGGCGCCGACCCGGAGATCGATCTGCTCAAGGGCACGAGCTCGCTGGCGAACGGGTCCACCGACCCGCAGGGCAACCTCGCGATCGGGCAGCAGCTCAGCCTGTCGTACACGATCAGCAACACCGGCACGGGCAACCTCGACATCACCAGCGTCGCGATCAGCAGCCAGAGCAACGTCAGCGCCTCGGTCACCTCGACCAGTGGAGCCCAGACCGTGACGCCCGGCAGCACGACGGGGCTCGATCTCGCCTACACGATCAGCGGAGGCGGGCCGTTCTCGTTCGATGTCGTCGTCACGAACAACGACGCGAACGAGGCCAGCTACACGATCACCGTCGAGGGCTCGGGCGCGTCGGGCTCGGCCGAGATCGACCTGCAGGTGCCGGCCGGGACCTCGGTCGCCTCGGGCGCGAGCGCCGACGTCGGAGACCGGTTCATCGGCCAGATCCAGACCGTGACGATCACGATCGAGAACAGCGGTCCGGTCGACCTCAGCGTGTCGAGCCCCGTGCTCTCCAACGCCCAGAATGTGACCGGCCTGACCCTGGCGGGCAGCCCCTCGAGCCCGGTCAGCTCCGGCACGACGACGACCTTCGCGGCGGCCTTCACGGTCCAGACGCTCGGCGCGTTCTCCTTCGACGTGCAGCTCTCCAACAGCGACCCGGACGAAGGCAGCTACATGATCACCGTCAGCGGCACCGGCCAGTCGCCGCCGAACCAGCCGGGCCTGGCGGTGGTCGGCACGACCGACCTCAACGCCAACGCCGCCGGCGGCACCGTCACGGCGCTGTGGAGCCTCTCCAACAGCGGCATCGGCACCCTGGTCATCACCGCCATCGACGTCACCGGCAGTCCCGACTTCCGGGTCAGCGGGTTCACCCTTCCGATCAGCCTGACCGCCGGTCAGGTGCGGGTGATCACGGTCGCCTACACGGCGAACACCGCCGGCACCGTCAGCGGGTCGGTCGAGCTCGAGTCGAACACCGCCGGCATCCCTGGTACCGTTACCTCGGTCGCGGTGACCGGCAGCGACGGCAGCGGTGGCGGCGGAGGGGGCGGCGGCGGAAGCAGCAGCTGCGCCGTGCGCGCCGACGCGGCCCCGGGCAGCGCCTGGCTCGGGCTCGGCCTGCTCGTCGTCGCGCTGCTGCTGCGGCGGCGGAAGCTCGCCTGACGGGGAGCCCCGGGCGAGAAGAAGACACAGCCCGCCACGGTTCGCCGTGGCGGGCTGGCTCGTTGCAGGCGTTGGAATCGAGCGGAGGAAGGGGCCCGAAGCGCGGAAGTCCGAGCGCTCAGAAGAAGCTCGACGGAGGATCGGGGGGACCGTCGTCCTCCTTCTTCTTGGGCAGGCCGAGCAGCGAGGACTTCTCGAGCCGTCGGGAGTCGATCCCGAAGATCGAGACGTCCTCTTCCTCATCGAGCACCTCGATCTTGATGCCCTTGTCCTTCTTCGGCTCGAGCTCGTCGAAGAGCTCGTCGTGGTCTTTGATGTCGAACACGAACGGGTCCCACGCGAGCTGCTCCGCGAAGGCCCGCAGGTGGCCGAGGAAGGGGTCGGTGCTCAGGGCGAAGCCGCCGTAGGTGCCCGGCAGAACCTTGCGCGCCTTCGCCTCGTCGTAGAGCTCCTTGCGCACCTGCTTGAAGTTGTCGCCGATGTAGCCGTCGGAGACGTGCAGCCCCATCGACGAGCCCTTCGTCAGCAGGAAGACGTTGAACAGGATGAAGAAGCTCTCGAAGCGGTCGGGCAGGAAGGTCTCGATCTTCGCGGGCTGCTTGTCGTAGTCCTTCATCAGCTGCAGGCCGTGCCGCACCTCGTAGTCGGAGCCGAGGTAGCGGACCAGCGAGTTGAGCACCGCCATCGGCTCGTGGCGCGCGGTGTTGAGCTTCTTGCGTCCCTCCCCGGGCAGGGAGGTCTTGCGGCCGACGTGCTTCTGCATCTTGAAGGTCGTGATCGGGTCGCTCGCGACCTTGACCCGCTCGAAGCGCATCCCCCCGAAGTCGGGGTTCAAGCCTTTGTCGAGCAGCTTCGCCGCCGTGTCGCTGATCGCGGCCGGGGCCGAGAAGGTGTAGACCTGCAGGCTCTTCCAGGGCCACTTCTTCAGCTCGAACATCGCGCCGACGGTCTCGCCGAAGTGCCCGTGGGCGATCGAGAAGGCGAGCAGGGTCGCCAGGGCGCCGCCGAGGCTGTGGCCGGTGATGAAGATCTGGTCCGGCGGGTCGCTCTTCGTGACCTCGAGCAGCGCCTTGAGCAGCGTCGGCAGCCCGGTGACCAGGGCGTTGCCGAAGCCGCGCCCGACGCCCGCCGCTTCGGAGATGAAGGGGTGTTTGATCTCCTTCTTGTTGTCCATGTCGGTGACCCAGTCGGCGTTGCCCTTCCCGCGCAGCGCCTGGGTCGCCGCCCGCACCGCGTCGCCGGAGCGGCTGCCGCGGAAGACGATGTGCACGTCGTAGCCGGTCTCGGTCTCCTGGCGGAGCACGAAGCCCATCATGCTCCACAGCGCGTCCATGCCCGGACCGTGCACGCCGTGCCCGCCCTCGAACGCGACGAGCAGGTCGTTGCCGATCGCATCGTGGTTGGTCTCGAGCTTGAAGGTCTCGACGCCGTACTCCATCAGCTGCTTCGGCGGCGTGATCGTCCACAGCCCCGAGGGGTCCTTGTCGGGGACGAAGCGGCAGATCCGGGTCGCGGCGATCTGGCGGCTGATCGGGCGGTTCGGCTCGAACAGGATGTACTTCCCGCCGTCGAACTGCAGCCCGCGGGTCCAGGGCTTGAGTCGGCCCTTGTAGCGGCACAGGATCGGGTCGAGCCGGCCTTCGTCGTCGCGGAAGCCGCAGGCGAGGCCCGGCCCACGCACGCCCTCGACCCAGCAGCTGTTGGCGAGCAGCGCGCGGACGGCGGCCATGCGGCGGGTGCGCGCCTCCTTCGAGCCGCAGGTCTCGTACCAGGGGTCGAGCGGCCACAGCACGGACTGGGCGAACAGGTGGTAGCTCATGATGCAGAGCTCGATCTGGGTCAGGCAGTCGAGGAAGGGGAACTTCTCCTCCTCGAGCTTCGCGTATTCCTTCGGCGGCATCGTGTCCTCTCGCAACAGGTTCGTCGTACAGTGTAGTCCATCGACGCGGGTGCGCGCCCGTCGGTGTCCCGGAATTCCTGTCCCCGATCCCATGCGCCGGCGCTCCTCCTCCCCGGCCCCGGCACCAGAGCAGGGCGAGCAGCACGCCGCCGAAGCTCAGGGCGTGGATGCCGAAGGGCGCGTACAGCCCGACGGCCGCGACCGCCAGGCCGCCGAGGGCCGGTCCGATCGCGCGGCTGACGTTGATGCCGACGCCGTTGAGCGCGATCGCGTGCACCAGCTCCGCCCGCGGCACCAGCGAGGGCACGATCGCCTGCCAGGGCCCCCGGACCGGGACGCCGCGTGCGTCCCGGGGAAGTTCTGGAAGCGTGTGGCAGCGCTCAGGCGAGCTCGAACAGCAGCAGCTCGCTCTCTTCGTGGGCGTGGAGCTCGAGCTCCGGAGCCCCGCTCAGGGCCAGCCCGTCGCCGGCCTCGAGGCGCTCGCCGGCGACCTCGAGCCGACCGGCGACCATCTGGATCCAGGCGTGCTCGCCGGTCTCGAGCCGGTGGCGCAGGCGGGCGCCGGCGTTCAGGCGGCCGACCCGCAGGCTGGCCTGCTGGTGGATCGTCAGGGAGCCGTCCCGCCCGTCGGGGGAGACCAGCCGGTGCAGGCGGTCCCGCTCCTCCGGCACCGCGAGCTCCTGGTAGCGCGGCTCGACGGCGGCGGTGTGGGGCTGGATCCAGATCTGCAGGAAGTGCACCGGAGCGCGCGGCGAGGGGTTCATCTCGCTGTGCACGATCCCGCGGCCGGCGGACATCAGCTGCACCCGCCGCGGCCCGAGCACCGAGCCGGTGCCGGTGCTGTCCTGGTGGGCGAGCTGGCCCTCGACGACGTAGGAGATGATCTCCATGTCGCGGTGCGGGTGCGGGCCGAAGCCCTGGGCGGGGACCACCCGGTCCTCGTTGATCACCCGCAGGTCGCGGAAGCCCATGTGCTCCGGGTCGTAGTAGCTGCCGAAGCTGAAGGTGTGGCGGCTGTCGAGCCAGCCGATCTTCGTGCGGCCGCGGTCGGCGGCACGACGGACGGTGTGCGTGGCGGTCGTCATCGCGGTTCTCCTTCTCGTTGCTGGAGAGCGAAGCATCCCGCGTGCCGGACCGCGGAGCCGCATGCCTCCGTCCCGCCGTCCCGGTGAACGGTTCAGGATGGGAATCGGACCCTGTCAGAATGGATGGGTTGCGCCCGACGTGCTACCCTGCGGGGTATGAAGGTCACCGACCTGCGCCTGCACGAGCTGCTCGACTTCCCCGCGGCGGGAGGCAGGATCTCCTTCGCCGGCCAGCGCGCCCTGCTGCTCGACGCCGCGGCCCTCGGGCTGTTGCGCAAGGAGCTGATCGACTCCCTCGGCGCGGCGACCGCCCGTTGCCTCCTGACCCGCTTCGGCTACGCCCACGGCTGGCGCACCGCCGAGGCCCTCGAGGGGGCGATTCCCTGGGACTCGCCGCGGGAGTGGGAGCGGGCCGGCAGCCGCCTGCACATGCTGCTCGGCATGGTCGACATCGAGCCGGTGGTGCGCACCGAGGCCGAAGGCCCGCCGCCCTTCGCCGAGTGCCTGTGGCGGCACTCCTACGAGGCCGAGCAGCACCGCACCCACATCGGCCCCGCCGAGGAGCCGGTGTGCTGGACGCTGACCGGCTTCGCCAGCGGCTACCTCAGCCGGGTGCAGCGCCGCCAGGTGCTGTGCGTCGAGACCCGCTGCGCCGGCCGCGGGGACCCGGTCTGCCAGCTGGTCGGGGAGTTTGCGGAGGACTGGGGGGAGCGCCTGCCCGACGTCCGCTCCGCCTACGAGTGGACCGGCCTCAACGCCGAGCTGCGCGCGGTGACCGCGCGCCTGAAGGAGGCGGAGTCGCGCCTGCAGCGGGCCCGGCGGGAGATCGCCGACGACCAGCTCGGCATCGCGGAGGTCGTCGCGCGCAGCAAGGCGATGCGCGACACCATCGCCCTCGCCCGGCGCGTCGCCCCCTTCGACAGCACCGTCCTGATCACCGGCCCGAGCGGCACCGGCAAGGAGCGTATCGCCCGCCTCGTGCACAAGAGCTCGCCGCGCTCCTCCGGACCCTTCATCGCGGTCAACTGTGCCGCGGTCGGCGAGACGGTGCTCGAGTCGGAGCTGTTCGGCCACGTCGCGGGCGCCTTCACCGGCGCCTCCCGCGACCGCAAGGGCTTCTTCGAGGCGGCGAGCGGCGGCACCCTGTTGCTCGACGAGGTCGGCGAGACCAGCCCGGCGATGCAGAGCAAGCTCTTGCGCGTACTGCAGGAGCGGGAGGTGCGGCCGGTCGGAAGCTCCGCGAGCCGGCCCTTCGACACCCGCATCCTCGCCGCGACCAGCCGCGACCTCGACGCGGAGGTCGAGGCCGGCCGCTTCCGCAAGGACCTGCTCTACCGGCTGCGCGTGATCGAGCTGCGGATGTTGCCGCTCGCCGAGCGCCGTGACGACATCCCCGAGCTGGCCCGGATGTTCGTCGAGCACCAGGCCCAACGCCTGCGGCGCCACCTGCTCGGCCTGACCCCGGAGGCCCTCGAGCTGCTCCTGCGGCACGACTGGCCGGGGAACGTCCGCGAGCTCGAGCACGCGATCGAGCACGGCGCGATCCTCGCCAGCGGCGACCGCATCGCCGCCGGCGACCTGCCCCTGACCATCCGCGAGGCCGCCACGGTCGCGCCGCCCGCCCAGAGCCTGGCCGCGATCGAGGCCTGGGCGATCCGCGCCGCTCTCCAGGCGACCGACGGCAACCGCACCGCGGCGGCCGCCCGGCTCGAGATCGGCATCTCGACCCTGTACCGGAAGCTGCGCAAGTACGGGTTGGAGCAGGCATAGACCCGACCCGACGGCGCTGCGCCGCCACCCGTGAGTCCCCCTTCCACAGGAGAGCCCCGATGACCCTGAAGCTCCACGAGCTGACCCCCTCGCCGAACAGCGTGAAGGTCCGCATCGCCCTCGCCTACAAGGAGCTCGACTACGAGCGCCTGCCGATCGAGCTCGACAGCATCCCCGGCGACCGCAGCGCGATCATCGCGGTCTCCGGGCAGCCGCGGCTGCCGGTGCTCGTGCACGACGGGACGGTGATCTTCGACTCCGGCGCGATCCTGCGCTACCTCGACGCGAACTTTCGCGACACGCCCCGCCTGTTCGTCGAGGACTACGAGCAGCACGCCGCGCTCGAGCGCTGGGAGATCACCACCCGCACCGAGCTGACCGAGCCGATCGGGCTGATCTTCAGCCAGCTCTTCGCGCCGGCGGTCGACGCCGCCGTCATCGCCCGGGCCAACGCGCTGGTCGCGCAGCGCACGGCGCCGATCGAGGAGCTGCTCGCGACGCGGGAGTTCCTGCTCGGGGACACCCTGACGGCCGCCGACGTCACCGTCGCCAGCCATCTCTACCTGACCGATCTCAACGAGAAGATCGTCGGAGACTCCCCGATCTCGCGCTTCTTCCTCACCCATCTGAAGCTCGGCGAGGGCCGCGAGAAGACCCGCGCCTGGGTGCGCAAGGTGCTGGCCTACGATCCGATCAAGGGCCAGCGATGAGCGACCGCAGCATCTACCATGTCGAGCTCTTGTACGAGGGCGAGCCTCCCCTCGCGGCCCCGGAGCTGCGCCCGGCGCTCGCCGCGAGCAGCCCCGGAGCCGACGTCCACCAACAGGACGGCGGCGGCTGGCACGTCTTCCACACCGCGCACCCGGTCAGCTTCAGCGACGGCTCGGCGCCGGCCCAGACCTTGCTGGCCCCGACGGACGCCGCGCTCGACCCCGCGGCCCTCGCCCCGCTCCTGCAGCAGACCTGGGACTGGGCGGAAGCCGAAGCGACCCTCGCCCGCTGCCGGCACCAGGCGATGCTGACCGACCTGCTCGCCCGCACCCTCGACCCGCTGCCCCGGCTGCAGCTGTTCACCGCGGTGCTCGAGGCGGTGGTGCGCAGCACCCGGCCGCTCGCGATCGCCTGGCACCCGGCGGGCAAGCTCGTCGCGCCGGAGGCCTTCCTCGCGGCCTGCGAAGATCCCGTCCAGCGCGCCCGCCAGGGCCTGAACGTGCGGCTGTTCAACATCCAGCAGCGGCAGCCCGGCGAGACGCTGATGGACGTCGTCGGCCTCGCCCCGCTCGGCCTGCCGGACCCGCAGCTGCACTTCGTCGACCTCGAGCCGGGGCGGGTCGCCGGCCTCCTCTACGGCCTCGCCGGTTACCTGCTCGAGAAGGGCGACGTGATCGAGGACGGCCACACCATCGAGGCCTTCGCGCCGGAGCCCGACGCCTCCACCCGCTGGCGCTGCCAGCACGAGAAGGCCCTGGTCGCCCCGGAGCGGATGGTCCTCGACATCGACCCCGGCCCGCCGTGGGCAGGCGGGCAACAGCCTCGGAAGCTCGTCTAAGGCCAGCGGACGCTCTGAGTACCTCGCCTGTTGCCCGGCGGGCACCCGGGGCTGAGCATTGGGGGCCTACGCCTCGAGGAAGTCCTTCCGGTCGATGCCGTGCTTCTTGAGCAGCCGGTGCATCAGCTGCGGTGACACCTCGGCCTGGCGCGCCGCTTCCGCCACCACCCCGCGGGTCTGGGTCAGGAGCGCCCGCAGGTAGCCGCGCTCGAAGCGCAGGGTTGCGGTGGCGCGCGCCTCCTGCAGGGGCGGCAGGGCCTGCTCGGCCTCGGCCGGCGCCGCTTCCGCCGCCTCGCCCAGGCCGAGGTCGGAGCAGCGCAGCAGTGGCGGATCGGCGAGCAGCACCGCCCGCTGCATGCGGTGCTGCAGCTCGCGCACGTTGCCGGGCCAGTCGTGCTCGCGCATCGCCTGCTCGGCCTCCCGCGACCAGGCGCTCGGGGCGTCGGGGCCGCGCAGGGCGGCGAAGCGGCGGAGGAAGTGGCGGGCGAGCAGCAGCACATCCTCGCCGCGGTCGGCGAGGCGGGGGATGTCGATGGTGATCACGCCGATGCGGAAGAACAGGTCCTGGCGGAAGTCGCCGGCGCGGACCATCTCATCGAGGTCGCGGTGGGTCGCGCAGACGATGCGCACGTCGACTGCGACCCGCTGGCTGCCGCCGACCGGCTGCACGGTGCGCTCCTGCACGGCCCGCAGCAGGCGCGACTGCAGCTGCTTGGGCAGCTCGCCGATCTCGTCGAGGAACAGGGTGCCGCCGTCGGCCTCGCGGAAGCGCCCGGGGCGGGAGCTCGAGGCGCCGGTGAAGGCGCCCTTCTCGTGGCCGAACAGCTCGCTCTCGATCAGCGACTCCGGCAGGGCCCCGCAGTCGACGACGACGAACGGGCCCTTCGCCCGCGGGCTCTGGCGGTGCAGGGTGCGAGCGAGCACCTCCTTGCCGCTGCCGGTCTCGCCGCGCAGCAGCACGATCGCGTCGGAGGGGGCGAGCCGGCGCAGCATCGCGAGGGCCTTGCGCATCGCCGGGCTCTCGCCGATCGGCTCGTCGCCGAGCTGGCTCTTCAGCCGCTCGTTCTCGTCCTCGAGCTGGCGGCGCGCGGCCTGCTGCTGGCGGTTGAGGCTGTCGCGCAGGCGCACCCGCTCGAGGGCGAGGGCGCCGTGGGTGGCGAGGGCCTCGAACACCCCGAGGTCGGCCCGGCCGAAGGCGGTGACCGGCCGCCGTCCATCGACGTAGAGCACGCCCTCGGCGCCGTCCGGCCCGACCAGCGGCGCGCACAGCACGCTGCGCAGCCCTCCCTGCTTCATGCTGCTGGTCAGCACCTGCTCGGGAGCCTCGCCGTCGGTGACGACGATCGCCCGCCCGGTCTCGAGGGTGCGGCGCGGGAGGCTCTGGGTCAGCTCGGCGTCCGGCGGCAGGTCCTGCCCGCTCGCGTCGCGGCGCAGGGCGCACTCGAAGCCGCCGGCGTCGTCGGCGAACAGGAGGGCGCCGCGCTCGGCGCCGGTCAGCCGCACCGCGCGGTCGACGATGGTGCGCAAGAGGGCGTCGAGGCCGGTGTCGGCGTAGACCTCGCCGAGGGTGTCGAGCAGGAAGCGGATGTTGCGGGCGTCGCGATGGGCGTCGCCACTGGCGAGGGAGTCGGACTCGATCAGCCGCAGCCGGGTCGCGCCGAGCTCGACCAGGTCGCCGGCGAGCAGCGGCGTCGGCCGGCGCAGGGGCGAGCCGGCGAGCAGGGTGCCGCGCTTGCTCTTGAGGTCCTCGAGCATCAGCCCGCCCGGTGCCGGCGCGATGCGGCAGTGGCGGCGGGAGAGCAGCTCGTCGGGGATCGGCAGGGTGCACTCCCGCGAGCGGCCGATCACCAGGCCTTCCTCCGGGATGGCGACGACCTCCGTGCGGCCATCGAAGGTCACTTCCAGCTCGGCCATCGACTTCCCCTGCAAGGTGTTGCAACCGGAGTATAGCAGACCTGCCGCGGTCGGGGTTCCACTTCCGGTGGAGCGCGACGGGAAGGGATGAAACCCGTGGTGGAGGGTGGTGACGGAGGAATGCGGGATCGGCGGTTGGCACGGCGTGTGCTTTCCTCTCTCCCACAACCCGAGGAGGACGAAGCATGAAGACCAGGACCCGCATCCACAGTGGCGGCAAGCGACTCAACCGCAGCGAAGAGGCCGCGGACTGATCGCTGTCGTGCGCTGTTTCGGAACAACCCCCAAGAAGGAGAACGATCATGAAGAGCAAGACCCGCGTCCGCAGTGGCGGCTTCCGGCTCAACCGCAGCGAAGAGGCCGCGGACTGACGCAGCCCTGACCCCCGAACATCACGAGGAGAACGATCATGAAGAGCAAGACCCGCGTCCGCAGTGGCGGCTTCCGGCTCAACCGCAGCGAGGAGGGCGCGGACTGACGCGCCCGCTTCCGGCTTCCCAGGAGATCGACCATGAAGAGCAAGACCCGCGTCCGCAGTGGCGGCTTCCGGATCAACCGCAGCGAAGAGGCCGCGCGATGAGAGTCCGCCTGCGCATCCCCACCCGACGCAACCCGCGCCCGGGAGCGAAGCCCGTCTCCGCCGCGCCTGTCCCGTCCGTGCCCGCCGCCCGCTCCTGAGCCCTGTGCTATGCTGGTCCCCGCCAGCAGTGGAGGGACCGCGGTGGAATTCTACGCACGTCATGCCGACTGGTGGCCGCTGTTCTCACCCCCGGAGGACTACGTCGCCGACGCCGCCTGCTTCCGCTCCCTGCTCGACGCCGCCTGCTCCCCCACGACGGTGCTCGAGCTCGGCAGCGGGGGCGGCCACACCGCCTCGCACCTCCGCGACGTCTGGCGCCTGACCCTGGTCGATGCGGCCCCCGGCATGCTCGCGGTCAGCCGCGCCCTCAACCCTGACTGCGAGCACGTCCTCGGCGACATGCGCAGCCTGCGGCTGGGGCGGCGCTTCGACGCGGTGCTGCTGCACGACGCGGTGATGTACATGACCACGGAGGAGGAGCTGGCCGCCGCCTTCCGCACCGCCTGGGAGCACCTGCGCCCGGGCGGCGCGCTGCTGGTCGTGCCCGACTGCGTGCGCGAGACCTTCCAACCCGGCACCGACAGCGGCGGCTGCGACCGGGACGGCCGCGGCTTGCGCTACCTCGAGTGGAGCTGGGACCCCGACCCGACGGACACGAGCTTCCTCGTCGACTACGCCTTCCTCTTGCGCGACCGCGACGGCACCGTGCGCGGCCACCACGAGCGCCACGCCGAGGGCCTGTTCGCCCGGGCCGACTGGCTGCGGCTGCTCGACGCGGTCGGCTTCCGGGCGGAGTCGCTCGACGCGCCGCTGGAGGGGAACGTGCCGGCCTTCCTGGGCAGGCGCTGAGGCGGTATGATGCGGACGGCTCGGGGGCGGGTGCGCCCCCGGAGGCTCCCGATGGCAACGCCCCGCGTCCCGCATCCCCGCCTGACCCGCGCCCTGCAGGGCTGCCTGGTGCTGCTGACCCTCGGCGGCGTCCTGTCCCTCTTCCTCGAGCCCCGGGTCCGCGACCTCGGCGCCGGCGCCCTCGGCGAGGAGCCCGGCCTCGCGGTCGACCTCGACGCGCTGCTGCTGCGCTTCCGCACCGCTCCGGACTCGGCGGCCCTCGCCTACGACGGCAAAGTGCTCGAGCTGCTCGGCACCCTCGAGAACAACTTCGGCCGCGCGGTGCTGATCGGCCGGGGCGGCGGGCGCCTGCGCCTGGCGCCGGTGGTCAGCGAGCTCGCCTGGCCGGAAAACGGCGCGCGCGTCGGGGTGCGGGGGCGCTGTGTGTGGAAGCACGAGCGCCTGCGCCTGGACCCGGTGATCTTCACCGGCGTGGGCCGGCCTTAGGGAGAGGCCTCAGCGCAGGATCGCGGCGACCACGCGGGCGACATCGCTGAACACGACCGGGTGGACCTGGCCGAGCGCGAGGTTCAGGCCCCCGGTCGCGTCGAAGTCGAAGGGCTGGAAGACCACCCGCTCGAGCTCGACCTCGTCGCCCGCGGTGCGGTAGCGGAGAAAGGCGCGTTGGCGGGCCCGAGGGAAGTCCTTGAGCATGTCCCGGCCGTCGGGGTCGCGGATCCACTTCGTGTTGCGCAGGATCGCGAAGAACTTCGGCAGCCTGCAGGTCGCCTCGGCGGGCAGCGGGAGCTGGCGCTCCTCGGCGTCGCCCGGCTCGACCCGCAGGACGACGCGCGACAGCTGGGTGAAGGGCTGGAACAGCTCGTAGTCGCGCAGGATCTCGAGCCAGCGCTCGAGCTCCTCGAGGCGGAGGTGGTTCGCGTCGATCAGGCCGATGCGGGCGTCCTCCGGCAGCGTCCGCGGGCTGTCCTCGAGGTCGCAGGCGGCGCCGTCCGCGTCGACGCGGAAGCTGAAGAGCAGCGCGCCGTCCGGGGCGAAGGCGCCCCAGATCAGGCGCCGGGCGAGCAGGCCACGCAGGCCCGTCCCGGTGTACTGCGCGCGGAAGCTGTCCGGTGCCCAGCGTCTGCCGCGCAGCATCGCCTGCTTCAGGCGCGACCTCTGGCCCTTCGAGAAGGCGGCGATGTTCTTCTTCCAGCGCTTCCACCGCGCCTTCGCCTCGGCGACCCGCGCCGGGTCGTCACTCTTGCGGGCCCGGGGCAGGCCCTTGCGCAGGCTGCCGTCCGCGCAGCGCAGGCGCGGCTTCAGGGACGGGTCGAAGACGAGCCGGAAGGAACGCTCCCCGTAGGACAGGCGACGGTCCGCGCAGTCGAAGTCGGGGGCGACCGCGTCGAACAGCTCCTCGCGCTCGCAGCCGCGCTCGGCGGCGAGCGCGGACAGGGCCAGGAAGGCGGCGTCGCGCAGGCTGCGCGGGCGGTCGGCGGCCGTGTGGGAGACCAGGATGCGCAGCGCCTCGTCGCTCCCGCACAGCTGCAGGGCCGAGCAGCGGTAGCGCCAGGCCTCGAGCTGTGCACGCCAGCGCTCGGGGTCGACCTCCTTGTCCGGAGCCAGCAGCCCGACCACGCCGGGGCCGCCGAACAGCGCGAGGACGTGGCACAACGGGGGCGCGAGCTCGAGGTCGCCCGCGTGATGACGGCCGAAGGCGTCACCGAAGACCGCGCGGCTCTCCGGGTCCAGGCCCGCGGCGAAGCGCCGCACGCCGGGAGTGACCTCGAAGGGAGCGGCCGCGCGCACAACCTCGAGCTGCGAGCGCACCTCGTCGAGAGGCACCGCCTCGCCGCCCCGGGTCAGAGCCGGCAGCCGCTCGAGCTCGAGCCCGGCGCGCAGGGCGCGCGTGTCGCGGGCGGCGTCGGCGCGGCGCTCGAGCCGCTCGCGGTCGGCCCTGTCGGCCTCGGTCGGCGCCGGAGCGAGCGCGGGATGGGCGGCCAGCCAGGCCTGGGCCTGCACGGCGAGCGGGCCGGCGTGCAATCCCGCCATCAGCCGTCCGGTCTCCGGGGCGAGCACCTGCGCGAGGCGGGCGAGCAGGCGCGGGCTCTCGAGCCGCTGGCCGGCGGGCTCGACGCCGTCCACCCCGGTCAAGGCCAGCCAGGCCTCGAGGAAGCTACGCGACGGGCAGCGCAGGGACAGCCGCCGGAAGTGCGCCAGCGCCTCGTCCCTGGACAGCGCGAGCAGCAGCCAGTGGGGCTGATGGGCGCGCTGGATGCGGGCGGCGCGGATGGGGTCCGCGGGGGCGGGCCAGCTCTCGACCACGGGCAGGATCGCGTCGCGCATACCGAGGGCGGCGGCGAGGAAGAACAGGGCGCTCGGCGTGTCCTCCGTCGTGGTGGGCCAGTCCTCCGGGGCGACCTCGAGCTCCCGCCGCAGGCGCTCCCGCGCGGCTCCGTCCAGGTCGGGCAGCGCCCGCTCCCGGAACGCGTGCGCGACCCGCAGGCTCGTGGGGAAGGGGGCGCGCAGGGCGCGGCAGACGACGTAGGGCGGGAGCCCGCAGAGCGGCACCGTCATCGCTTCGGGCAGCGGCGTGGAGGCGATCGCCTGGGCGGCCTCCGGCCAGCGCAGCGGCCGCGCGACGTCGAGATCCTGGGCCTGGGCGAGCAGCGACGCGCGATCGTGGTCGCCGACGACCGCGAGCAGGCGTAGCCAGAACCGCGCCTCGGCTTCCGCCATCGGCAGTCGCGGGCCATCCTCCCGCCACGACGCGCCGCGGGCGGGATCGACGAAGCGGGCGAGGCGCGCGAGGCAGGCGGCGCGGTCGAAGCCCATCAGCCTCCCCCGAGGATGGCCTCCGCCTTCTGCCGCAGCGCCGCGACCTGCTCGTCGAGGCGGGCGTGGCCGCCGGTCTTGCTGGCGAGGAAGTCACAGCGGGCGAGGGCGAGCTCGGCGAGCCGGCGGTCGCCCTTGTCGAGGCCGAGGCTGAGCCGCCGCAGCTCGCGGGCGACCGCGCTCGGGTCGTCTTCGGGGTTCAGGCGCAGGGAGGGCATGGCGGGCTCCGGTGGCGAGGTCCCTCCAGGCTACCCGGCGGCCGGGCGCGGCCGCAAGGGGATCCCTGGGGCTCGATGCCGCCTGGGTGGCTTCGATCGTGTGGGGAGTCGGGGTCGCAGGTTGTCGGCCAGGGGCGGGCTTCCCGCGGTCGCTTTCGATCGGGATCGAGGGAGCGCACAACAGGGACGTAGGGGAGCCCCCTCCCGTCGTCCGCTCGCGAACAGGCATCCAGCTTTGGGGGGAATCGGGGCCGGGGACTTGCCTGGAGCCAGCTCCAGGGGAAGTCCTCTCACGAGAAGCCCGTCGCTGGCCGGAGCTGTCTCCAGCTTTGGAGGGCAACCTGGTCCTCTCGAGCTGATGTTGCGCCCTGCCGGGCGCCCGGACGTCCGAGGCCGAACCGGCCCGGATGTCCGCACATATTCACGCGAATATCCTACTCGACCTCCAGCGCCTCGACCCACAGCACCTCGCAGCTGCCGTCGTCGCGGTCGCGGCGGCTCAGGCTGCTGACGAAGAAGCGGCGCCGCTTTACCGCGCGGATCAGGTAGCCCTCGAGGCGCACGCGGCGGCCCGGCTCCAGGGCGAGCAGGCGCTCGGTCAGGGCGGGGGTGGCGGGAGCGATGTGGAGGTTCGCGCTGCGGCGCGGGATCTGGTCGGCGAGCTCCCAGGCGAGGTTCTCGAAGCGCCAGTGGTACCAGCGGTCGGACTGGCTGAACACCGTGCGTGTGGCGACCTCGGCGCTGGCGGCGCTGCCCCAGGCGAGGGCGAGGTCGAGGGGCAGGAGGGTTGCGGCGTCGTCTTCGTAGGCCCGCACGCCGAGCACCTTGCCGGCGATGGTGTAGGACATCAGCGGGGTGATGGTGAAGCCCGCGGCCTCCCATTCCTCCCGGTCCGTCGGCCACTGCTCGGGATCGTCCCCGTCGCGCACGTTGATCACCCGCCAGCCGCGGGGGGTCAGCACCCAGTCGCTGGCCTCCTCGAGGTAGTCCTCCCTGCCGGGCAGCTTGACGGGGCAGGTCGTCGTCGCCCGGCTCGCGTCGTGGAAGGTCAGCGTCAGCCGGGAGCGCTTGTAGGCGGCGAGCGGGTCGCCCGGGTAGCCGAAGTCCTCGCGCAGCGCCGCGCGGTCCTCGTCCTCGATGCCGCGCACGCACTCCTCGCAGCGCGCCTCGCCCCGGTGCTTGCAGGCCTCGCAGCCGCGGCGGCAGTCGTCGCAGTCGCGCAGGGCCCGGCCGTCGCAGTGCGGGCAGGCGGCGGCGCGCCGGGCCTTCAGGCAGGCGCGGGCGGTGTCCTTGAGGGCCGCCGCCTGCTCGGGGGACGGTTCCTGGGCGCAGGCCAGGGCGCACAGAAGGGCGAGGATGACGACGCGCATGGAGCCTCCCGCGCTATTCTCCTCGCGCCGTGGGGATGATGTCCAGCACGACGAGCTGGGGACGGCAGAGGAAGCGCAGCCGCGGGGCGTGGCCACGCTCCATGCCGACGCCGCGCGACACGACCAGGTGCCGCCCGCGGTCGAGCGCGGTCACGCCCTCGGCCCAGGCGCGGGGGATGCGGGACAGGGTGAGGAGCGGCCCGATCAGCGGCAGCTGCACCTGGCCGCCGTGGGTGTGGCCGGCGACCAGCAGGTCGGCCTCGACCTGCCCGAGGGCGAAGTCCGGGCCGTGGCCGACGACGATGGTGTAGCCCGGGCGGGCGGCGAGCTGCAGGCCCGTGTCGAAGGAGTCGCGCAGCGACAGACCGGTCACGGTCAGGCTGTCCGCGCCGATGCCCAGGCGCATCGTGCGCGTCCCGGTGCAGACCTCGACGGGCAGCCCGGAGAAGATGCGCGGCCAGCTGGCGTCGTCGGTGTTGCCGCCGACGGCGACGGCCGGCAGCGTCGTCAGGGGCAGGGCGGCGAACAGCGCCCGCAGCTCGTCCTGCAGGCGCGCGCGCAGCGCCGGATCGCCGACCTGCAGGAAGTCCCCGGGCAGCAGCAGCAGGTCGGGCTCCGTCGCTGCGAGGGCGGCGAAGACCTCGCGCTCGAAGGCTCCGATCACGTCGGTCTGCAGGTCGGCGAGGATCGCGACGCGCACGGTCTCTTCCAGCTCCTCCGAGGGCAGCGAGAAGCGGCTGACCTCCAGCCGGTAGGGCTCGATCAGGAAGGCGTCGACGGCGATCGCCTCGACCGCGATCACGACCAGCACCAGGAAGATGGCGCCGCGCCGGCGGCGCTTCCCCAGCATCCCCGCCGCGATCAGCAGCCACAGGGGGATGTAGAGGAACACCACCCAGGCGAACAGCCGGATGGCGTGGAAGTTGGTCTCGCGCCAGAAGAGCGCGCCGAGCGTCCCGGCCAGCCCGAGCACCAGGGCCGCCGCGATCACGGCGGTCAGCTCGCGGCGCGGCCGCAGCCAGAGGACGGCGGCGACGAGGACCAGGCCGCAGAGGATGTGGACGCCCACCTCAGGGCAGACCGGAGCGCACCGGCGCCCGCTTGCGGAAGAGGTCGAGCAGCCAGCCCCAGGTCGCGAGGCTCAGCAGGACCTTGCGCACCGGCGCGGCCGAGATCCAGTAGGCGCAGACCAGGGCGTAGGGGATGGCGAAGAAGTAGCCGAGCATCACGCTGTCGTCGTCGAGGTAGCGGAGCTCCTCGCCCGTCGCGAACACCATCTGCGCCCCCTCCGGCCAGGTCGCGGCGGCGCCGAAGACCAGGCCGTACAGCAGGATGGCGGTCGGCGGGAAGACCAGCGTGCCGAGGCCGATGCCGCTCCGGCGCAGCGCCCCGAAGGTCAGCCGCAGGCCCACCTCCGGCCCCTGGCCGAGGGCGGCGCCCGCGCGCAGGACGGTGATCGCCGCGGCGATCGCCGCGGTCACGTCGCCGCTGACGTCGCGGATCGCGTAGCACAGGCCGAGCGCGATCCCCATCATCAGCAGCACCAGCACGCCGCCGTGCATCCTCCCGCCGGTCTGCCCCGGCGTGCGGAGCCCGGCGCTGAGCATCGCCAGGATCAGCCCGACCATGAAGAACAACAGGTCGGAGATCGCCGCCGCGTACAGGGCCGACGCGACCGCCTCGTAGGCCGGCATCACGCGGAAGAAGGCGAGCGCGGCGTGGACGACCACCGCGAACAGCACCAGCGCCTGGACGAAGCGCCCGGCGCGCTGGACCCCCGGGGGCAGCCAGCTCTTCTGGGCGTCGTCCTCGCCGGTGTCCGCGGTCCTCGATGCGACTGCCACGGCGCCTCCTGCCTCCGCTCCTCGGCACAGGGTGCGCCGCCCGGCCTCCGGAGTCAAGCCGGCGGGTGCCGCGACCCTCCCGTGAGCGTGCGGAAGACGGCGGCGAGCCGCGCGAAGCTCTCGAACAAGAGGCGCGTCTGGCAGCGCCCTGGCCACCGGGCCCGGCCGCGAACAGCTTGCGCCGACCTTGCCGGCGGCGTACCTTGGCGCGGGAGGCCCGGCCCGTGGCGTACCTCATCGACGGCAACAACCTGATCCACGCGATCCCCGAGATCCGCGCGGTGTTCGTCGAGCAGAGCCCCGAGGAGGGCAAGCGCGCGCTGCTCGACCTGCTGCTGCCGTGGGCGGAGAGCCAGCGGCGCAAGGTGACGGTCGTCTTCGACGGGGGGGATGGGCGGCGGAGGAAGGAAGCCGCGCGCTTCTGGGTCCACGAGGAGAGCTTCGCCGACCGCACCCTGATGCAGATGATGCAGCGCGGGCCCTGGACCGTCATCTCGAGCGACGGCGAGGTCCGCCGGGAGGCCCTGCGCTGGGGGTACGAGGCGGTGTTCGTGCGCGACTTCGCCGCCGAGCTCCTGCCCGACGAGACCTTCGAGGACGACAAACCCCTGCCGCCGCGCGGCCGGGCGGAGATCAACGCCTGGCGGCGCTACTTCGCCGAGTTCGCCGACGACTTCGACAGCCTGGAGTTCTAGGTGCGCAGCCTGTGGACCCTGGTTCGTCGCGAGATCGCCCGGGACTCCTGGCGAGCCCGCGCCTTCGTGTTCCGGGCGCTGATCGCGACGCTGCTGTGCATCCCGGTGGTCTGGGTGTTCGTCGAGATGCAGAGCCGGGCGCTGCCCGACGCGCGGGCCTTCGGCTTCCGGCTGCTCGGCATGATGGTGCAGCTGATGTTCTTCCTGACCCTGCTGCTCGGGCCGGCGACCTCCTCGGCGGCGCTGGCGCGGGAGCGGGCGAACAAGACCTTCGAGTCCCTGCGGGTCTCGGGGCTGAGCATCTTCACGATCACCCTCGGCAAGACCTTCGGGGCCTTCGGGAACCTGCTCGACAAGTTCTCCCTCGGCCTGCCGATGTTCGGGATCGCGGCCCTGCTCGGGGCCTCGTTCGTCGACTTCCTGCTGCCGGTCCTGCCGGTGCTGCTCGGCTTCGCGCTGTTGACCTGCGCCCTCGGCAGCTGCTTCGGGCTGATGGTCAAAAAGCCCCTGACCGCGACCGTGCTCGCCTATCTCGTCACCTTCCTGTACTTCACCGTCGGTGTGCTGTTCGCCGGCGAGGTCGGGAAGGAGGCGCGGGTGCTGATCTCGCCCCTGCACGCGATCCTGCTCGCGGGGACCGAGGCCGGGAGCTGGTGGCGGCCGACGCTCCTGTACGTCGTCGCGACGGTCGGGCTCAGCCTGGTGTCGACAGCGCTGCACGGGCTGGTCAGCGACTCCTGGCTGTCGCACCGGCTGCGCAGGAAGACGACGCTGCTCGGCAAGGGGCGCAGCCTCGGGCGCTTCCCCGTCTTCCGCTACAACGTGCGCGGCAGCGTCGTCGTCTACCTGCTGCTGCTCGTGCTGGTCTTCCTCGGCGACCTCGCCCTGGTGCTCGTCCAGCGTCAGCTCTACAAGCTCAGCCTGGACAAGGCGCTGCTCGAGCTCAACAACCCGCAGTACCAGGCCTTCTCGCTCGGGCTGCTGGTCACCGCCCTGCAGCTGGTGATGCTGCTGCGTGGCTGCCAGCTGATCGCGAACGAGCGCGCCGCGAACACCTTCACCGTGCTCGCGACCACGCCGGTGACGGGGCTGCGCTACTGCTTCGCGAAGGTGTCGGCGCTGACGGTCTACGCCCTGCCGGGGCTGGCGCTGATCGGCGTCCGGCTCGCGATCTGCTACGGCCTCGGGCGGGTCGAGACGGAGCACGCGTTCGTCCGCTCCGCCAGCTTCCTCGGCGGCCTGCTCTACTACGCGATGGTCGGCCTCGCCCTGTCGGCCTGGCTCGGGACGGCCCTGCGGGCGAGCGTGGTCGGGCTGTTGTTCTACCTGCTGCACGGCATCTTCTGCGCCTGCTGCCAGGGCGGGCTCAGCCCCTTCGCGGGCAGCTACCTGCTGTTCTCGGCCGCCGGGCGGGGGGGGCAGGGAGAGGTCGTGATGGTGTTGAACGCCGTCGAGATCTTCTACGATATGGTCGGGGTCGCGCTGCTGCTGACGATCCTGGTCGCGACCTTCGACAGGATGCTCGCCCGGCTGACGAACAGCGACCGGCAGATTCCCCCGAGCGTCGAGCTGCGCAGCCGCCTCGGGCCGCCGCCGAAGCCCGGCGGGCCGGTGCCTCCTCCCCCGCAGGGCGGTCCGCCGCCGCCGGACTGGCGGCCGCCGGGGATGGGCCCGCCGCAGGGCCCGCCGCAGGGGATGGGCCCGCCGCAGGGGAGGGTTCCTCCGCTTCCGCCGCAGGCTCCGCTGGCGTCGCCCCTGGCGCCGGCCCCGCCGCTACCACCAGCCCCGGACGGCGAGACGCCGCCGGAGGGAGGCCACGATGGACTTCGCGAAGACGGTCGCTGAGGCGGCGGAGAGCCTGCAGGCGCGGATCCTGCCCGGCAACCCCGACCGCTCCTCCTGCGTCGAGGTGCCGCTCGAGGGCGGGCGCGCCCAGCGGGTGACGGTCAGCTGGGACGGCGAGGCGGTGCGCTGCCGCACCCAGTGCTCCTGTCTGCTCACCGACGACACCGAGCTCAACCTCTACCGCTACCTGTTGCGCAAGAACCACGAGCTGCTGTTCGCGGCCTTCGCCATCGACCCCGACGGGGCGATCGCGCTGGTCTGGAGCCAGTCGGCGGCGGCCTGCAGCCCGGCGCAGCTCGCCCTCGCGCTCGCCAACCTCGCCGCCGTCGGCGACTTCATGGAGCAGAAGTTCTCCGGGCCGGGCCTGGACCGCTTCTGAGTCGAGTCGGAATCGGAGTCGGCGTCGGAAACCGGAGGTAGACCTTGCGCATCTGCACCAGCAACCCCCACAAGGCCTCGGAGTTCGCCGGGCTGCTCCTGCCCCTGGCGATCGACCTCGAGCCCCTCGACCTCGACGTCCCCGAGACCGGCGACACGTTCGAGCACAACGCCCTCGAGAAGGCCTACGGCTACGCCACCCACGCCCGGGGGGAGTGGGTGCTGGTCGACGACTCCGGGCTGGTGGTGCCGGCCCTGGACGGGCTGCCGGGGCCGTGGTCCGCACGCTTCTCCGACCTCGTGATCGAGACCCGGACCGTCCAGCCCTCCGGCCGCGCGCGGGCGGAGATCGACCCGGAGAACAACCGCCGCCTGCTCGAGTTGCTCGAGGCCACACCGGACGCGCAACGCGGCGCCTACTTCGTCGCCTGCGTGATCGTCGTCGATCCGGAGGGAGAGGTCGCCTTCCAGACCTCCCGCCGGGCCTACGGCTGGATCCTGCGGGAAGCGCGGGGCAGCGGAGGCTTCGGCTACGACCCGGTGTTCGCGAGCGATACGAGCTTCGGCAAGGCCTGGGCCGAGCTCGACGACGCCCGCAAGTCGCTGATCAGCCACCGGGCCCACGCGCTCTGGGACTTCCAGGCCTGGGTCTGCACGACCGAGAGGAAGGTCGCGTGAGCGGCCGGGTGTCGCGCTTCGCCCGCATCGTCGTCGACGGCAACGACGGCACCGGCAAGTCGAGCCTGCTCCAGGGCCTGCGCGCGTTCGGCTTCCAGCGCCTCGAAGACCGCGGCGAGCTGACGAAGGCGACCGATGACCCGCAGGTCGGCCCGGCCCCCGATACGACCTACCTGCTGCTGGTCTGCCCCTGGCAGGAGAGCCGGCGCCGGCTCGAGGCGAGCGGCGCCGACCTCGACGACCCCTACCACAGCCACGCCGCCCTCGAGAAGTACGACGCGCGCTTCCGCGCCCTCGCGACGAAGTTCCACGCCCACGTCATCGACACCGGCGCCCGCAGCCCCGCCGAGACCCTGCACGCCGCCCTCGACGTGCTCGGCGGGGTGCGCGTAGGCCTGCCGAAGGGCCGCCTGGCGGCCGGGCACCTCGCGGCCCTCCTGCCCGGGCTGCCGGAGGCGGCCTGCGAGGCGCCGGGGCCGCGGCGGCTGACCTGGACCTGGGGACCCTTCGAGCTCCTGCGGGCGCGGACGAAGGTCTACCCGATGATGGTCGCTCAGGGCGCCCTCGACCTCGCGGTGTGCGGCTCGGACGTGCTCGACGGCTCGCCCTGGGCGCCGGGGCTGCAGGTGCTCGGGCGGGTCCCGCAGGAGGGCGTGCGGATGCTGGTCGCGGCGCCCGGGGGAAAGCTCCCGGAGCGCGTCCCCCTGCGGGTCGCCAGCCCCTTCCCGGAGCTCGCGCGGGCCTGGTTCGGGGGGCGCGGCATCCCGCACACGGTGTTCGCGCTGTCCGGAACCTCCGAGGGCTTCGTGCCGCGCTTCGCCGACTGCGTGCTCGATATCGTCGAGACCGGCGAGACCCTGCGCGCGAACGGCCTCGAGGAGGTCGCCGCCCTCGGCACCCTCGACGCGGTGCTGGTGTGCCGGAGGATGCGATGAAGCTCAGCGCGCTCTCCTTCGAGGATTTTCGCCGCCTGCCGCTCTACAAGGAAGGCGAGAGCAAGGAGATCCGACGCGCCGGCGAGGACGCCGAGGGCCGGCCCCTGTGCGTGATCTGGCTCAAGCCGACGATCTACTCCTTTACCGCCAACCGCTGCGCCTGGCTCGAGGGCTCGAACCTGCTGCGGGCGCGGGCGATGCAGGTGCTGATCCCGCTCCTGCAGGCGGCGGGCATCCGCCACGCCTACCGGGAGATCGACGCCGAGCGCGGGCTGATCCTCGCCGACCTGATCCCGCCCGCCCAGGACCCGAACGTCGAGGTGATCGTCAAGCGCTACAACAGCGGCACCAGCTACCACCGCTACTACGGCCTGCATCAGAAGCCGACCCGCCCCGCGCATCCCTTCTGGCCCGGCGCGACCTACGCGAAGTACGCGCCCTTCAAGGGGCCGAAGGTGCGATTCGACTGGCGCAACCCCTTCTGGCACCCGGACAAGGTCGCCGCCCTGCGCGCCGAGCAGCCGGCTCTGCCCGAGACGATCTGGACCTGGCCGGACGGGCTGCGCCGCCAGGTGATGATGCGCGACGAGATCCTCGGCGAGGACTTCGCGGAGGAGCTGATCGACGTGCGCCGCGCGCGGCGCACCGCCCTGTGGGCCTTCACCGTGCTGCAGCGCTACCTCGCGCGCTGCGACATCGTCATCTACGACCTGTGCCTGTTCATCACCTCCGACGGGCGCACGATCTACGGCGAGATCAACCAGGACTGCGGGCGCTTCCGGCACCTCGACCTCGGCAGCCTCGACAAGGACGTGTGGCGCTCCGGGGGCTCGGCCGGCGACGTGCTCGCGAAGTGGCGGCTGCTCGCGGAGATGCTCGAGAGCCCGCGGCCGGAGCCGGCGGACGACGGGCAGCCGGCGATCACGGCGTAGGGGCGCTGCCGCAGCCTCAGCCCAGCCGCTCGATGCGCGCCCGGTAGCCCCCGTCGCCGCCGTCCTCCTCGGGGAAGCTCCAGTGCTGCGCGGCCAGCCGCGCGTCGGGCCGGCGGGCGAGGAAGTCGCGCACCTGCGCGTCGCCCTCCTCCGGCACCAGGGCGCACACCACGTAGACCAGCCGCCCGCCGGGCGCGACCGCCGTCCAGGCGGCGTCGAGCAGGGCACCCTGGTCGCGGACGTGGCGCTTCTGCGCCCGGGTCGAGTAGCGCCAGCGGGCCTCGGGCCGGCGGCGCAGGACGCCGGTGTTCGAGCAGGGCGCATCGAGCAGCACGGCGGGGAAGGGGCCGAGGGCGGCGAGAGCGTCCGGGCGGCGCGCGTCGAGCCGGGCGGTGTCGAGCGTGAGGCCGAGGCGGGTCGCGTTCTCGACGACCTTGCCGAGGCGCCGGGGATGGATGTCGCAGGCGGTCACCCGCGCCCCGAGCTCGGCGAGGTGCAGGGCCTTGCCCCCGGGGGCCGCGCACAGATCGAGCACCCGCTCCCCGGGCGCCGGGCCGACGAGCGGGGCCGCGCGCTGGCTGGTCAGGTCCTGGACGCTGAACAGGCCCTCCTTGAAGCTCGCGCAGGCCCGGAAGCCGCCGCGCCCGCGCAGGAGCTGCACGGCGCCCTCGCGGACGCGCGCCTCGATGCCCTCCTCCGCGAGCCGGGCGACCAGCTCTTCCCCGGCGATGCGCGGCCGGACGAAGAGCGGCGGCGGCTGGTTGCCGGCGGCGCAGATCGCCGCGGCGCGCTCTTCCCCGAAGGCCTCGACCCAGGTGCCGACCAGGGCGTCGGGGTAGCTGTGCTGGAGGGCGAGGCGCTTGTGGGTCGCCCGGTCGGCCAGGCCGAGCAGCGGTTCGCGCAGGATGGCGCCGCGCTCGACCCCGGGCAGGGCGCGGCCGGCCGCGCGTTCCTCGGCGGTCGGCGCGCCATGCCGCTCGATCGCGGCCGCCAGGGCGCCGAGCACGCGCTCGACCCGGCTGCGGGCCTTGCTCGCGTCGAGCAGGCCGGCGAGCTGCTCGACCCAGCCGTCGTCGGGTTCCTCACAGAGCAGCCCGTAGGCCCCGAGCAGGAGGGCCGCGCGGACCGCCTGGTCGCGGCCCTTGAGCGCGCGCTTCGCGACCTGGTTGAGGAGGAATTCGAGGCTGCGGCGCCGGCGCAGGCAGCCGTACACCCAGGCGCTGACCCGGGCGCGGCCGCCGTGCAGCCCGGCCAGGCCGACGTCGAGGGCTTCGCGGCTCGGCGGACCGCTCCCGCCGGCCTTCTCGGGCAGGATGCGGATCAGGGTGGAGAGAGCGGCAGACAGCAGGCGGCGGGGAGTCATTGGCCCCCGTTGCGCTCGCGGGCGTTCTCGAAGACCTGGGTCTCGGTGCCGACGCCGGTGGTCTCGAGGGCGTCTTCGACGATCTTGATCACGACCTCCTGGGCGGCGGCGTTGATGTCGATGTACTCGCGCTCGGGGTCGCTGATGCCGTCGCCGTACTCATCCTCGAGGTAGCGACGCAGCGGCCCGCGGATGCGGCGCTTGCTCAAGAGCCCGTGGAGCGGCCGCAGGCGGGGGTCGGTCTGGGAGTCGAGCACGTCGTCCCGGAAGGGGTAGCCGTCCTTGCGGGGCAGGTCGAGGATCGCGTGGAGCAGCTCGTGGGCGACGGTGTCGAGCAGCTCCATCGGGTTGTCGACGTGCTCCTGCTTGGTCGGGTTGACGATCAGCTGCCGGGCGCTGCCGTCGTAGCCTCCGAAGCGCTCGACCCCGCGGATGGTCAGCCCCGGCTCGGAGACCAGCGAGAGCGGGTAGCCGCCGGGGTACTCGGCGAGGTAGCGCAGCATCGCGCGGCCGTCCGGCTGACGGCGGAAGGCCTCGAGCGCGGCGCGCTGGTCGTCGGTCGCGCCGAGGGCGGCGAGGAAGACGTCCTGCTCGGTCAGGGAAACCGAGCCGAGCGCGAGCTTCCAGCCGAGCACCCCCGGCTCCTCGTCGGGCCGGGCGAGGACCAGCCAGCAGGGCCCCGCGTCGAGCGGGAGCGTGCAGGAGGGCGTGGTCGGCGCGGCGATGATCTCGTACTTCGCGTCGAGCACGAACCACGGCCCGGTCAGGCCCGCCAGGGTGATGGAGAGGGCCGGCCCCTCGACCTCGGGCAGGCGCCACCAGCCGAAGTCGGCCCCCTCGGCCAGGGTCAGGTGGGCGCCGTCGACCGCCTCGCCGCCGTCGACGCCGGTGCGCGCCTCGAGCACGAAGGGGCTGGCCGGACCCGAGGCCCAGCGCACCTCGACGGCGACGCTGCCGTCGCCCGCCAGGAACAGCTCCTCGTCGGGCAGCACGCCGTTGGCCCGGCGGGTGCCGGCGACGAGGTCGAGGTCGCCGCCTTCGCCGTCGAGCCGCAGCCAGGTCGGGCCGACCAGCTCGGCCTCGAGCCGCAGCCGCGGCGACTCGCGGCCGAGCTCGGAGCGGGCGAGCAGGGTGGGATCGGCGGAGAGCGGCGCGACGAGCAGCGCGAGCACGAGCGCGAGGCGGTGGATGATGGTCACTGGCGGTCCTCCCGGGACCCCAGTCTACATCATCCTGCCCCCGCCGTCCGACCCGTCGGTCGCGCGAGCTCGAGCACCCCTCGCACCCGCACCCCGGGCCCGGGCAGATGGGCGGGAAGCCAGAGCAGGCGGCCCGGCGTGCGCAGGTCGACCGCGGCGCCGTAGAGCCGCCCTCCGCGGCGCCGGATGGGACGCAGCCAGATGCGCTCCGCAGGTAGGCGCTCGGCGGAGGCCCAGGCGAGGATGTGCTCCGGACGCGGCAGCCGCCAGCCCCCGGCGCGCAGGCTCTCGCGGGCGGCGCGCAGGCGTCCGCCCGGCGCCGGCTGCGCGGTGATCAGGAAGCTGCCGACCTCGACGCGCGTCCCGTCCGGCCGCGTCAGCACGCGGGCCGGAACCAGGCGCGAGGTGTGCCGGGCGCGCAGCTCCGCGGGGGCGGGGCGCAGCGCCTCGAGGCGGCGGGCCATGCCCTCCTGGCCGAGCTCCCGCAGGCGGGCGAGGCCGGCGTCGAGGCGGGCGGCGGTCCCGCCCCGGCAGAAGGCCTGCTCGACGGTCTCCGGCCGCTGCAGCAGCCGGAACAGCGCGCGGCCCAGGCGCACCGGGTCGTCCTCGGGAGGCGGGCCGGCCCGGCGCAGCCGCGCGAGCAGCCCGGGGCGGAGGCGCACGGCGGCGAGCGCGTGGTCGCGGGCGATGCGCTCGAAGGGCAGGAGGTCGCCGGCCAGCCAGGCGCGCGCGGCGGGCTCCCCGTCGTGCTCGACGCGCCAGGCGAGCTTGCTCAGCAGCTCGAAGCCGGCGCGCAGGACCGCGTCCAGGAGCTCCCACAGCGCCTCCCGGTCTTCGCGCTCCGCGGACGCGAGCGTCTCCTCCGCCAGCCCCAGGTCCGGGGCGAGCGCCTCGAGCAGCAGGCGCAGGGCGGTGCGCCGCGGCGGGCTGAGGGGCAGCCGGGGGTCGCGGGGCGTCATCCGTAGCCTCCCATGCCCTGGCGCTCCGGGCCGTCGCCGAGCTCGAGGCCGTGGCGGGCCTGGAGCAGGCGCCAGGGCTGGTCGAGCGCCGGCGGCCAGGTGCCGTACACCATGCCGACCAGGCCGGCGATGCCCGCGACCTCGCCGCGCTGCTCGGGGCTGAGCGCGGGGCTGCACAGCGCCCTGTGCAGCACCGCCCGGTAGCGCTTCAGGCGCCGGCGCGGCAGGCGCAGCTGCTCGCCGTCGACGTGGATCCCGCAGACGACCAGCGGCTGGCCGCGGGCGCGGTCGGCCCGGTGGACCTTGCGGGCGTTGAAGCGGAAGCCGGCGGCGTGGATCGCGCGCCGCATCGTCGCGTCGGCGTCCGGCGGCAGCTCGCCGCGCGCGCTGAGGGTCAGGTCGTCGGCGTAGCGGGAGTAGACCAGGGCGTGGCCGAGCTTCCTCCAGCGCCGGCACTCCTTGCGCAGGCGACGGTCGAGGGGCGCGAGGCAGAAGTTCAAGAGCGCCCCCGAGGTCGGGGCGCCCTGGGGCAGCTGGTCGCGCCAGGTCACGAGGTCGCTGAGCAGCTCGAGAAGCTCGTCCCGCACCCGCCGCTCCGCCCGGGGAGCGCCGTGCTTGAGGAAGCTGCCGAGGCAGCGCGCGAGGGCGGCGCGCACCCGCTGCCGCGAGCAGCTCGGGAAGGCGTCGGCGAGGTCGTGGTTCAGCAGGCTCCGCTGGTTCCGATGCAGCCGCGCGTGGCTGACGATCGAGCGCCCGGGCACGAAGCCGTGGCAGTCGGGGGCGATGGCGACCCGGTAGAGGAGGTGTTCGAGGATGTCCCGCTGCAGCGCCTTGAGCTCCGGGTCGGGGCTCTCGATCGCGCGGGTCCTCCCTCCGCCCTTGGGCAGCGTGAAGCTCTCGTAGGGGGCGATCAGGCGCAGCCGGTTCAGGCTCGCCGCGAAGGCCTCCGGCTCGCGGCCGAGCAGCCGCGCGAGGAGGTTCCCCGCCTCGGCGGAGTGGACCTTGGAGAAGATCATCCGCGGCCCCCCAGCAGGCGCCGCGCCTCGGTCGTCAGCCCGACCGGCGCCCGTGTCCGGCCGTAGACCTGCAGCAGCAGGTTGAGCACGCCCCGGGCGGTCGGCCGCGGATCGGGGCCCCGGGCGGCGCGGGCCAGGGCCGCCTGCAGCCGCTCGAGGCGCGCGGCGGAGAGCGCGAAGCCGGAGCCGTCGTGGCGGATGCCGGTGATCTCGAGCTCGGACCCCGTCGCGTGCGGCGCGAACACGGTCTTGGCGGGGTTCGGCGCGCCGAGCCGGTGGCCGAAGATCGCGCCCTCGAGCGCGGTCAGCAGGGCGCGGGGCAGGCCGTAGCCGCGGGTCGACACGACCACGTCGTCGAGGTAGCGGCTGTAGCGCCCGTCCCGCCCGAGGTGCTCGCGCACGAGCCGCTCGACCGCGCGGTCGAAGGGGAAGCAGGCGAGGTTGAGCAGCGCGGCGGAGCAGGGGCCGCCGGTCGGCAGGTGGCCGTCGACGCACAAGAGGCGCGCCAGCACCAGGGCGACGCGCTTCTTCAGCGGCGCCTCGAGCAGCATCTGCCGCGCCAGGGGCCGCAGCACCCGGCGCAAGGCGCGGGCGACCAGGGCGAGCGGCAGGGAGCGGTAGGCGCCGGCGAGGTCGAGCTTGATGATGCCGCGCGCCTGCGGCAGGTGCACCCGGGCGTGGCTGAGCACCGAGCGCCCCGGCACGCCCCCGTGCGCCGCGCTCGCGGTCGGGGCGCAGCGCAGCAGACGGGTGAGGACCTCGGCGTGGGCGGTGTAGAGGATCCCGGTCGGCACCTCGAGGGCGCGCCCGCCCGCGGCTGTGCTCTTGCGGTAGCCCTTCCCGGAGGTGGCGAGGCGGAGGGCGGCGCGCAGAACCTCCGGCGTGAGGTCCAGCCAGCGAGCGAGCAGCTCGACGGCCTCCCCCGACAACGCGCTGCGCGCCATCCCTCCTCCCCTCGCATCGGACCCAGCAGCGTACTGCGTTCGATTCCCCGGCCCCGCCCCCCCTCGCCGTTCTTCGACGTCCAGGCCGCGCGGTCGACGAAGGGGAAGGGTCGTCCGACCCGCCTCCACCGGCCGTCGTCTGGTCGTCGCCGACGTCCCCCAGGGACCGGCGATCGAAGGGCCCGGGGGCGGTCGACGGGGCGAATCCCGACCCGACCCCAGGGCAACCGTCGCGACCCTCTCCCCACCCCGTCCGAAGCGGACAGTGTGTCGGGGAGACCCCGAAGGGTGACCGGCAGACCCGGTCAGGAAGCCTGCAAAGCGATGCACCTCCACGCGCCATGCGGGGAGGCTGTTATCGGTATCGGAAGGGGAGGAGATGGAACTTGAGGGGAAACGAGACTTTTTTTCGTCCGGTCGTGTAGGGGTCCGCGCCCGATTTTTCCGACGCCGACTCCGACTCCGGTTCCGATTCCGACTCCGACGGAAACGGAAGAAACCGCAGAGGCGCGGAGGTGGCCCGCCCCGCCTCCGTGCCCGATTCGCCTCGACCCGCGCGCTCAGCGCCAGGCCGATGCGACGAGCACCACCACCGCGACCCAGCCCGCCGCCGCCACGGCCCCCTCGAACACGATCATCGCCACCGTCCAGCAGACGAGCGCAGGCTACCTCCCTGCTCTCGTTCTTTCATCGACTTCCCTCCACGTGCTCCCAGGGTAGATCGGGGTGCCAGGAATGGACGCTGGGACGCGACCTCACCGGGCCGACGCCGCCGCGAGGGCGACCTACCGACGGCTTGACAGCGAGGATCATCCCCGCGATCCTGCCAGGCACACCCACCTCAGCCCCAGGAGAGCCTCATGCGCCGCCTGCTTCCCATCGTCCTGCTCGCCTGCCTCACGAGTGTCGCCAGCGCCGACCTCGAGTTCCTCGACGATGTCATCATCCAGTTCAAGCTCGCCGTGGGCTTCGACGCCGTCGACGGCGAAGCGTTCGGCAACGACGTGATCCGGCTCAAGGAGAACAACCTGCGGATCCACTTCCAGGACACGAGCAACAGCGCGAGCTTCCCGAGCAACGATTGGCGGCTGATCGCGAACGACACCAACAATGGCGGCGACAACTACTTCGCGCTCGAAGACTCGACCGCGGGACGCCAGGTGTTGCGGGTCGACGCCGGCGCCCGCGCGAACGCGCTCTACGTCGATGGGAGCGGGCGGGTCGGCCTCGGCACCGACCAGCCCGTCGCCGACCTGCACCTGTCCGCGAGCAACACCCCGGCCCTGCTGTTCGAGCAGGACGGGCGCGGCGGGCTGACCCCCCAGGTCTGGGAGCTGCGGGCCAACGAGTCCGCGTTCGCGCTGCGCGACAGCACGGGCGGGGCCGAGTTGGTGACGGTCACCCCGGCCGGCGACATGATGGTGGTCGGGGCGATCGAGGCCCTCTCGTTCAACACCGTCTCCGATCGCGACGCCAAGCGCGACATCGAGCCGGTCGATCGCGGCGAGGTGCTCCGCGCGCTGCGCGGGCTGCCGCTCTCGACCTGGCGCTACCGGGCCGACCCGGACGGCGGCCTGCACCTCGGCCCGATGGCGCAGGACTTCGCGGCGGCCTTCGGGCTCGGCGCTGACGTGCGCCGGCTCGCGCCCTCCGACCTCGCGGGCGTCGCGGTCGCGGGCGTGCAGGCCCTCGAGCAGCAGCTCGCCGAGAAGGACGCCCGCATCGCCGCGCTCGAGGCCCGGCTCGCGGCGCTCGAAGAGCTGGTGACGACGCTGGCGGAGGACTGATCCCATGCGCTCCTCCCTGTTGCGCGCGGCGGTGCCGCTGCTGCTCGCGCTGTGCGCCGCCCCGGCGAGCGCCCAGCTCGGCTTCTCGAAGTCGTTCTCGCCGGACGAGATCGGCCCGGGCGGCGTCAGCGAGCTGACCTACACGATCACGAACCCCTCGGGGACGGCCGCGACCAACGTCGCCTTCGTCGATGTGCTGCCGGCCGGGATGACCCTCGCGAGCCCCGCTTTCGCGCGCACCGACATGCGCCGCGATCCGGTGCTCAGCGCGCCCGACGGAGGGACGACCGTCACGCTGAGCGATGGCATGATCGAGGCGGGCGCGACGCGCAGGGTGACGGTGCTCGTCACCAGCGCGACGCCCGGCTCGTTTCCCTCCACGTCGGGCGACCTGACCTCCTCGTTGGGGAACAGCGGCACGGCGACGGACGACCTCGACGTCGATCCCGACCTGCCCGGCCTCTCGCTGAGCTTTTCGCCCCCCGCGGTGGACTTCGGGCAGCGGACCACGCTGACGATGACCTTCGACAACAGCCTCGGTGTGGGCGATGTCATCTTCCTCAACGCGACCGTCGAGCTCCCCCCGGGCCTGGTCGTCGCGAACCCGCAACAGGTCGTCAACGACTGCGTGCAGGGGGGGTTCGACGGGGGGATCGTCGAGGCGACCCCCGGGCAGAGCCGGGTGGTGCTCAGGAACACGGGTGGCAGCATCGCGGTGGTGCCCGCGGGAGCGGTCTGCTCGGTCAGCGTCGACGTGCTCGCGCTCGCCGCCGGCGAGCTGATCGCTGCGACGTCCCTGTCCCAGGGCACTCCCCCGGCGTCGCCCCCGGAACAGCTCGGCTTCCCGGCGGCGCGGCTCAGCGTCGCGGCGAGCCCGGGTCTGGCGCTCTCGATCGGCACCGATGTCCGACCGCTCCCGGGCGGCCGGAGCAGCCTGGTCCTCGACCTGCGCAACCCGAGCCGGACCGATGCCCTGAGCGGCCTGAGCCTGACGGTCGACCTCGACGCCGCCCTGAGCGGCCTGGCCGCGTCGGGCCTGCCGTTGAGCGACGTGTGCGGCGCGGGCTCGCAGCTCTCCGGCACCAGTCTGCTCAGCCTGACTGGCGGAACCCTCGCCGCAGGCGCGGCCTGCCGCATCGAGGTGCCGTTGGCGATCCCGGCGGGCGCGGCGCCGGGCAGCTACACGGTGAGCAGCAGCGCGCTCAGCTCCGCCTCCGGCGTGGTGGCCGCCGCGGCGAGCGCCGAGCTGGTGCTGACGGCGGGGATCGAGCTCGAGCTCGCCTTCCTCGACGCCGCGCTCGCGCCCGATCCGCTCGTCACGGGCGGGGACGACGTCGTCCTGCGCTGCACGCTGACCAACCTCGACCTCGCGCAGGCGCTGACCGATGTCTCGCTCGAGATCGCCCTCGCGCCGGGGCTCCCGAACACCGTCGTGACGAGCCTGCCGAGCGATCCTTGCGGCGTCGGCTCGAGCCTGACCCGCTTCTTCAGCACCCAGCAAAACACCCTCGACCTGGCCCTGTTCTCGGGCAGCCTCGGCGCCGGCGAGACCTGCAGCTTCGACGTGACGATCACCCTGCCCGCCAACACCTCCGGTGGAACCTACGAGGTACGCGCCGCGGCGCCGACGGCCACCGGCGTCGGCCGGGTGGTCGGCAATCCCGCTACGGCGAGCCTCGAGGTGCGCCGGGCGCCGCTCGTGCGGATGGAGCTCCTCGGCGAAGCGGTGCCTGGCGCGACGGTCCCGCTCCGGTTCACGCTGTTCCATCCGGGCGAGGCCGTCGAGCCCGCGACCGACGTCGCGTTCAGCGTCGACCTCGACGCGGCCCTGCCCGGCCTGGTCGCCGTCAACACTCCCCTGGCGGACGTGTGCGGCGTGGGGAGCGCCCTCCTGGGCACCTCTCTTCTCGTCCTGGACGGCGGCAGCCTCGGTCCGGACGAGCTCTGCACCTTCACCGTGGACGTCGCGGTGCCGGCGGGAGCGGCGGCGGGCACGGTGACGATCACGACCAGCGAGATCACGGCGCAGGTCGCGGGCATCACCGCGAAGAGCCGGGCGGCCAGCTCGGACGTGCTCGTCGGCGGGCTGATCCTGCAGCACGCGTTCCTCGGTGCGCCGCTCGCGGGCGAGCCCGGCACCGTGACGCTGCGCTACACCCTCGAGAACCGGCACCCCTCGGACGATGCGACCGACATCTTCTTCTCGCACGCGCTGCAGAGCATCCTCCCCGGGGCCCCGGATCTCACCGTGGTCCCTCCGCTGCCGTCCGCTCCGTGCGGGGCGGGCTCGACGCTGACGGGGACGACTTCCCTCGTCCTCGTCGGCGGCTCGCTGGCCGCGGGGAGCTCGTGCAGCTTCGACGTCATCCTCACCGTGCCGGCGGGCGCTGCGCCCGGGGCCTACACCAGCGCGACGGGAAACCTCAGCGCGATGATCGGCGGCGCTTCGGTCGTCTTCCCGCAGTCGAGCGCCCCCTTCATCCTCGAGGATCCGCAGTCGGCGGTCGTCCTCATCGATGCCGGGGGCGACCTGGTGTTCAGCGACGGGGCGTCCCGGTCCAACGCGTTGAACGTGCGGGTCGACGGCGCCGACCTGGTCATCTCCGACCCGGGGATCCTGCTGTTCACCGCGATCGAAGGGGCGACCGGCGACGGCACCAACAGCCTGCGCATTCCCCTCGCGGCGATCGGCGGCGGGCTGCAGGCGCTGCTGACCGGTGACTCCGACGAGATCACCCTCGACTTCTCCGGCGGCGCCTTCCCCTTCCCGATCTCGATCGACGGGGGCGCGGGCACGGACCGGCTACTGCTGAGCGGTGCGGCCGCGGCCCGGATGCGCTTGCTGTTCGTCGACGAGACCTCGGGCTCGATCGAGGTCGACGGGACGGTGATCAGCTACACCGGCCTGGAGTAGTCCGCTCAGCGATCCGCCCGCCGATCGCGCGCGCCCGACTTGTGTGGTGCGGGACGCTGGCGTAGGCTTCCGCCAGGGTCTCGCAGGAGTTTTCCGATGCGCCGACTGACCGTGCTGTTGTTTCTTGTCGCCCCGCTGTGGGCCCAGAGCTGGGTCGAGGTCGAAGGCGACCACTACGCCCTGCGTTTCCAGGGCAGTGAAGCGGAGGCCGCGGGCTACCTCGCGCTGCTCGAGGCGGCCTGGGACGGCTTCGCCGAGCACTTCGGCAAGGAGCCGCGCCTCAAGCGCAAGGAGCGCCTGCGGGTCGTGTTCGCCGCCAGCCATGAAGACTGGGTCGCCGCCCTGCGCGCCGACGACGTCGAGCCGCCCGGCTCCGGCGGCTACTACTGGCCGGGGAACAAGACCGCGTACACCTGCCGCCAGCCGACGATCTACTACACCCGCGTGCTGCTCCTGCACGAGGCCGCCCACCAGTTCCACTACCTCGCCTGCACGGGCAACAAGACCCCGACCGAAGAGTGGTACATCGAGGGCCTGGCGGAGTATATCTCGCAGCACTTCTGGGACGGCGAGAGGCTCGAGCTCGGCGTGCTGCCGCTGGTCAGCCAGGAAGACCGCGCCGGCGCGGCCCTGCGCCAGTTCGACGAGGGCCTGAGCCTCGCCCAGGTGCTCGCCGGCGAGGGCGGCCGGCCGCCGATCTGGGCGCTGGTCCGCTACCTGCTGACCAGCAACAAGAAGCTGACGAAACGCTACGAGCGGCTCGCCAAGCTGTACGACCGCGGCGGCGGCGGTCCGCGCGGCTTCGAAGAGAACATCGCCGACCCGGCGGCGCTCGAGGAGAACTTCCGCGCCTGGCTGCGCGAGGAGCAGGAGCTCTTCACGCCGGTCTTCCTGCAGTGGCAGGGGATCGCGGCCGACCGCGTCGTCGGTGTCGCCGACGGCGTGATCTCCTTCTGCGCCTCGCAGCGACGCCTGGCGCGGCTGGCCGCCGAGCTGCATCCCGACCCCGCCGACGACAGCTGGCGCGCGGGGCTGCTGCTCGACTACGGCGGCAGGGACGACTACACCATCGGCGTCATCACCCGCTCCGGACGCATCCAGGTGCAGCGCAGCCGCGGAGGCCAGTGGGACCGGCTCGCCGACGAGGCCCTGAGCGCCCGCCCGCCCTACGCCCTCGAGGCGGTGGTGCGCGAGGACGGCGTGGTGTTGCGGGTCGGCGAGACCGTGCTCGGGCCCTTCACCCTGAGCGGCTCGGGCAAGCTCGGCCTGGCCGTCGACGCGACCCGGGCCGAGTTCCGGGAGCTGGACTGGGAATGAGAGCCGGCAGGGGCTACCACTCCCCGACGTCGTAGCTGGGGAGTCTTCCCACCAGGGCAAAGCCCGGGCCACACCCCTACGTCTTCACAAACCGGTCGACGCCGCGCATACTGGCCGCGGACGCAGCACAAGGAGCACGCGCGTGTACGAAGAACCGGTCTCCACCGACGAATACCTCGGCAGCCAGGACTACATCGCCTCCCCCGAGCTGCTCGCCGCCGTCAATGCCGCGATCGCCCTCAAGCGCCCGCTGCTGATCAAGGGCGAGCCCGGCACCGGCAAGACCCTGCTGGCCCGCAGCATCGCGGAGTCGCTCGGCAAGCCCTTCCTCGCCTGGAACATCAAGAGCACGACCAAG
>JAUIEM010000025.1 GCA_030428695.1 bacterium | reverse complement strand
AAGGATCGGCGGAAGGTCTGTCTGTCTCTGACGACGGCCGGAACCGAGCGCTACGAGCGGCTGCCGACGCCGCTGCACGAGGTCTTCATCCGACGCATCCACGATCTCGAGCCGGCCGAGATCGATCAGCTGCTCGGAGCCCTGCGTCGCCTGAGCGCGATGATGGGGGAGGAAGAGGGGCTCGCGGCGCCGTCCCCGGTGTTGCTGTAGTAGCCCGCCTGTCGACGCACCGGCATCAGGCCCTGCACAGCGCGACGTACCAGAGGATCGCCGAGAGCGCCGTCAGGCCGCCGCTGACGATGGGGGCGAGCGGTGACTTCCGGCCGCTTGTCGCGAGCATGATCGTCACCCACACCCCGACGAGCCAACCGACGAAGAACACATCCGCGAGGTTCCGCCAGGACGCCGAGCCGAGCGAGTCCCCGCGCAACCCCTCCGTCAGGTCGACGAAGCTGGAGTCGAACAGCTCGGCGAGCTTGTAGAGGAAGATGAAGAAAAGGTTCTCGAAACCAAACACGGCTCAGTCCTCGAAATGTCCCAGCGCCCGGTCGATGCCGACCAACAGCACGGCGAGGATACCAAAAATCGCCGTCGAGACCCAGGAAACCCGCGGCCATTGTCCGTACTCGCGCTGCAAGAAGGCCGCCTGGTGCTCGCTGATGAAGCTCGGGCTCGCCAGCGGATAGCGCTGGCGCAGGCGCGGCACCTCGATCCTCTCCCAGCGCTGCTTGAGGGCCTTCTCGTCCGCGCGCTCGAAGAGGAACAGGGACGAGGTCGGCGCGGCGACGCCGTTCCAGGCGCTGCGCGCGATACCGACGGTGACGTCGTAGGGGCTGAGGAAGGAGAGCCGCGTGTCCTCGGTCGACAGCTCGAGCACCGGCGGGATCACGCTGGTCAGGGCGAGGATCAGCACGACGATCAGCGCGGCGACCCGGGTCCCGATCAGCTCGCACAGCACCCGGGTCATCGCGCCGGCGCAGAACAGGAAGGTGACCATGTACACCGCGATCGACGCGTAGGCGCCGACGAAGCCTCCGGACGGCAGCGGGGCCGCGATCGCGAGCGCGGTGCAGCCGACCAGCAGGCAGCCGACCATCCCGAGCATCGCGAACAGCAGCCCGCTGTCGCCGCCCGGGAACAGCCAGGCCCTGATCCGTCCGATGCCGCGCAGCCGGCCGATGTCCCGGCGCAGGCGGCGGGACAGCCCGCGCAGCTCGGAGGCGAACAGGAACACGTGGACGCCGCCGACCAGCAGGACCGCGGCGAGGAAGGTGATCCACCAGCTCTCCGGGAAGTCCACCGCCTTCCCCTCGCACAGCGGGATGCCGATGATGAACACGAGCAACGCCGCCAGCCACAGCAGGTAGCACACCCGCATGCGTCCGGAGCGGTTGAGGTTCTGCGGGGTGAGGGCGTTGACCGAGAAGCACAGGAACTGGTTGATCAGGAGCAGGAACACCACCGGGTGCAGGGCGATCAGCAGGGCCTTGGTGCCCGTGCTCGCGTTGATGAAGAACGCGACGGGCCGCGACAGCGGCAGCATCTCGAGGGCGGTCAGCGTGTAGATCCCGACCATGTGGATCGGCACGATGAAGGCACCGGTGAACGGCACCAGGCCGGCGTAGGTGCGGATGATCGCGAGGATGTTGCTGCTCTTGCTGCCCGCCGAGCAGACGATGCCGAAGGCGGAGATGACCGCCGCGAGCATGATGAAGTCGTAGTACGCGATCAGGATCATCGCGATCGACACCCCGCCGTACAGGAAGGCGACGGACACCAGCGGCAGCGTCCCGACGATGAACAGCCCGCAGTACAACAGGCAGGACAGCAGCTTGCCGAGCACGATGCGCCAGGGGGAAAGGTCGGCGGTGATCAGGAGATCGAAGGACTTCTTGACGCGCTCCTCGGTGATGGTCGTGCAGCTGAAGGCCGGGAAGATCAGCAGCAGCACCCCGCCCATCGCGCACAGGTTGGTCAGGAACAGGATCTTGCCGACCGTCGCCGCCTCGACATCCCCGGAGTCGACGACCAGTCCGGTGAAGATCACCGTCAGGGCGACCAGCGCCATCGTCACCGTGTAGGCGATGATGAAGCGCGGCCGTCGCAGCCGGGACTTCATGTCGACGATCAGGATCGGGTTCCCGAGACGCTCGAACAGCCTGCGCATCAGGTCGCCCATCACTGCACCTCGCCCTGGGTGATGCTCATGTACAGCGCCTCGAGATCCTTCTTCGCCTCCGAGAAGCCGACGATCGGCAGCTCGCGGTCGACCAGCGGCTTGATGACCTTGTACAGCTGGTCCTCGGCGCCGGCGTACGTGAACTGCAGGGTGTTGTCCTCGACCAGCTCGAGCTCGCTGACCGTCGCGATCCCGCGCAGGGCCGTCGCCGCCTCATCGGTGCGTCCGGCGAGCTTGACGGTGACCGTGCGGGCCGACTTCATCGTCTTGTACAGGGACTCGACGCTGCCCTGGGCGAGGATCTGGCCTTTCTCGATGATCCCGACCGAGTCGCAGATGTCCGACAGCTCGGTCAGGATGTGGGAGGAGATACAGATGGTCTTGCCCATGTCCGAGAGCTCGCGCAGCAGCGCGCGCAGCTCGATCCGGGCCTGCGGGTCGAGGCCGGCGGCCGGCTCGTCGAGGATCAGGAACTTCGGGTCGTGCAGCAGCGTTTTGCCGAGGGCGAGGCGCTGCTTCATGCCTTTGCTCAGGCCGTTGATGACCTTGGTCTCGAGCTTGACGAGGTCGGTCAGCGCCATCACGTCCTCGAGGATGCGCTTGCGGTCGTGCCGCGGCAGGCTGTAGGCGCCGGCGAAGAACTCGAGGTACTCGCGCACCGTCACGTCGTCGTACACGCCGTAGTAGTCCGGCATGTAGCCGATCATCCGGCGCACCCGCTCCGGCTCGTCGATCACCGAGCGCTCCCACACGTACACATCGCCCTCGCTCGGCTCGAGCAGCGTGGCCATGATCCGCATGGTCGTCGTCTTCCCGGCGCCGTTCGGGCCGATGAAGCCGAACACGGTGCCCTCTTCGATCAGCAGCTCGATCTCGTTGATCGCGCGGAAACCGCCGTAGTCCTTGGTCAGCTTGTGGACGTGGATCATGGCGCCGCCGCTTCAGGGGGTGAGGGGGATCCGCAGCCAGGAGACGGTCTCGCCTTCCAGCTCGGGACGCAGATCGGGGGGGCCGAAGCCGTCGTACGAGAAGACCAGGGTGGCCGCGCGCACCCCCTGCCGGCCGGGATGGAGCCCCAGGGCGTGCAGGGCGTTCGCCTGCCACTGCTCGCCGCGGGTCCAGTCGTCGACCTCGCGGACCAGCGCGGCGCGGGTCTTCTGCTCGGTGGGTGCCGGCCAGGGGATCGCCAGCTCGTGTCCGCGGGGCAGCTCGGGCACCCGCATCGCGTTCCCCTGCAGGACCAGGAGACCCTCGCCGAAGTCGAAGGGGGTGCGGTTCTTGACGATCAGCTCGGCCCCCTTGAAGCTCCAGTCGATGCCGTCCCCGAAGCGGCGCGGCGCTTCACCGGCGCAGTAGGCCATCTCCCAGAGCGCGATCGGCATGTCGCGGAAGCGCCCGAAGCCGTCGATGGGCGGAGGATCCTGCAGAGCGCTGCCGTCGCGCATCGACCGCGCGTACACCCCCCGGCCGAGGCCGATGTGCATCGTCTGGCCGCGCGCCGAGAACACGCCGAGGTAGCGCTGCTCGATGCCGATCGCGTGGTCCTTGCCGAGCTCGGTGATGCTGAGCAGCCGGTAGCCGGAGGTCCAGCCCTGGTTGACGTAGCCCATCAGAAAGACGAGCAGCGCGAAGCCGACCGCGAGCACGGGCAGCCCCCACAGCAGGCGGTACTCCTCGCGCTTGCGCCGGTAGTGGAAGAACAGCAGGATCGGCGCGAACAGGTAGATCACCAGCACCGGCACCTTCTGCAGGGAGGACGGCGGCGAGGTCATGTTCAGCGCCCGCCGCACCTCGCTCACTCCGCGGGAGCCGGCGCCCTCGAAGCTGATCCGGTTCCGCCCCATGCCGAGCACTTCGTCGTAGATCGCCGCGCGCGACACCTCGCGGTCTTCCCACTCCGGGGTGTCGAAGGGGATGCACATCACGCGGACCGAGCCGCGCCCGCGGGCGACCTTGAGCTCGGTCATGCCCTCGGCCTCCGCGAGGGTCGAGCTGACGCCCCCCTCGACGAGCACCTGGAAGGCGGGCATGCGCGCCAGGGGCCGCGTGAAGGTGGCGTAGCGCGCGTTGGTCTCGGGCAGCGCGGCGAGGGTCTTCTGCTGGGGCACGCCGAGCAGACCGAGGAACTCGGCCAGCCACGGCGACTGGAAGATCCGGCCGGCGCCGGTCGGAACGATGATCAGCTCGCCGCCGGCGTAGACGTAGTCCTCGAGGGCGCGCGTCTGGTCGAGGGTCAGGCGCGCGGGCTCGAGGTCGTACAGGAGCACCTTGTCGGCGCCGCACAGGCCGCGCCAGTCGGGGGCGATGTCCGTCGGGCTCAGGAACAGGACGTTCCGCAGGTTGGTGTGGTAGTCGAGCTCCTTCTCGAACAGCCGCGAGTCGGTGAAGGTGAGCACGCGGGCGCTGCTGCGGCGGCTGCCCGCGCTCAGGTAGAACTCTGCCTGGAAGCCGGGCCCGCGGATGGCGCCGAAGGGGTTCTGGTACTGGTCGCCCCAGAAATACAGCCAGATCCGCCGCTCGGCCCCCGGGGCGATGGTGACGGTGTCGGCGACCCGCGAGCTGACCCTCCACGAGTCGTTCTGCAGCTCGATGGCGAGGTCGTAGGCGCGGGTACCTTCGTTCTTGATCGCGAAGCGTAGCGGACGCCAGCCCTGCGCCATCGCGTCCCCGTCGGGGAACTCGAAGCCCTCGAGGTCGACCGTCAGGCTGCCGGGCCAGCCCTCGCCGTGTAGCCTGTCGCCGAGGGCGGTCGCGCAGAGGAACACCAGCAGGCACAGCGCGGTCCGCATCGACGATCTCCCGGTGAATCGAACGGGAGAATAGGCCAGGCGGCGTTGGCTGTCAATCAAAGCCGGCGCAGGACGGCCGGCCGGCTCAGGCGAGGGGGAAGATCAACCGGGTGCGCAGCTCCTCCGGCGCGACCTCGGTCGGGTCGTTCTCGTACCCCGGCTGATTCACCGGGATTTCGTCGCGAGGGCCCGGAGGCCGCTTGAGATCGGGCGCTTCGAGTCTTCGAGCAGCGGAGCCGTTTTCCATCCATGGCACACCGGCCATAGGTGAGCAGCGCAGAAGGCTCGAAGCGCCCGAGATCTGCGGCATCCGGGTCCGCAGCAGGAATCCCGGTGAATCAGACGGGCGACTGCTCCCAGCACGGCGCCAGGACCTCGCGTCCGTGCTCCTCGACCCAGGCGTGCAGCGCCGAGTGGGCTTCCCCGAGCCCGGCGTACGGGCCGAGGTGGATGGTGGTCGCGGCGCTGCAGGCGGGGATGGCGCCGCTCTCCAGCGGACCGGCCGGGGTGTCCGCCGCGCACGGCGCGGCGACGAGGAAGCCCGCGGAGATCGTGAACATCCCCGCCTCCTCGTCGTGCTCGTGGTAGAGGGTGGCCGGCGGGCTCAGCGGCGCGACCCCGGACGCCCCCAGGGCGCCGGCGACCGCCGGCAGCAGCTCGGCGAGGGCGGAG
This sequence comes from bacterium, assembly GCA_030428695.1. The sequence continues at coordinate 34,540 of JAUIEM010000025.1, read as the reverse complement.
CCGATCGCGGCGGGCGCGACGCGGCGCCGGATCCCGACCCAGTGGCAGGCCGGCTGCTCGGTGAGGTCGATGGAGTACGGCATCAGCTCGGCACGAGGTCGGCTTCGCGCTGGAGCTCGTGGGCCGGCTGGGGCTCGACGCGCTCCTGGGTGATCAGGAAAGAGGTCTCGCCGCCGAGCTTGCGCTTGAGGGCGCGGCCCCAGCGGGTGGTCAGCTTGACGCTCGGAGCGTTGCGCGGGACGCCGAGCGAGCTGCACTCGACCCAGCGGGTGCGGACGCCGTTGTCCTGCAGCCAGCGCGCGACCAGGCGTGAGGTCATCAGGGGGCCGCAGGCGAGGATCTCGCGGGAGCCGAGCGAGAAGCGGCGCTCGCGGCGCGCGACGGCTTTGGCGGTATCGATGACCGTCATCAGGTCGGTCGCCAGCTCGGCGTAGATGTCGAGGCACAGCGCCTCGGCGAGGACATCGATCGCCTCGGCCAGGATCTCGAGCAGCGGGACGGGATCGCGTCCGCTCTCGAGCCTCTGGACGATGGCGTGCAACGTGCCGGACACCTCCGGGATGGTGTCGCAGGCGACGATCACATTCTCATAGCGGTGGGGCAGGCCGCGCATGCGCGTCAGGTGGCGTCGTCGGGACTTGTGCGCGACGAGGCTCTCGGGTGCGAAGTGCACGATGGGGATCTCGTAGGGCTTGGTCTTGAGCCGCAGAATGGCTTCTCCTCCTCTGGGAAGCGACCTGCACGAACCCTCAGCGCGTTGGGGGAGGGCCGGCAGGGTGCCTCCATGGCGATGCTGGACAGAGGGCGTGCAGTTTTTGAACTGCCTGGAGCTTCATCCGTTGGATTCACCGGACTTCCTGCTGCGGACCTGGAGGCTGCGTGCCTCGGGCACTTCGGGCCTTCTGCGCTGCTCACCTATGGGCAGGGCATGGGCTCCGCTGCTCGAAGCCCCGAAGCACCCGACGCCCTGCGGCCTCCCGGCCCTCGCGACGGAAGTCCGGCGAATCCACCGGCTTTGTTATTATGGATGCCGATAGTTGTCACAGCAAGAAAAAACGTCTGGAGCTGTATGACAACGGGCTTCCCGGCGATGCAGTTCGGGATGTTTCTGGGACAGATTCCCTGTTAGGAGCATGCGGCGCAGCGTTCGCCCCGATCGGATGCCCGGCTTGTCGATGGCGAGGCTCGCGGCTACAGTGGGGCGCCCGCGACAAGCGGGTTGCACCACAGTTGAGGAGATCCCATGCATCCTGTCGGAAAGATCCTGCTCGCGCTCGGCGTGCTTGGCCTGATCGCCACCGCGCTGCTCGGCTTCTTTGGTGCCGGGGCGGCGCAGTCGTCGTTCGAAGACCCGTTCTGGGCCGGCAGCGCGGCGACGACTCCCGCGACGCTCCCGATCAGCGCGCGCGGCGACTTCCCCTACCTGGTCTGCATCCCGAAGGACGGCACGCCGCCGGACGTCTTGACGGTCACCGACCAGGACGGCGTCAACATCTACACGCCGGTCGGCCAGTCCGGTTCGTCGACCGGCGACGAGGATGTGCGTCAGATCGGTCACTTCGAGGTGCCGATCGGCGATCAGAACACCTACACGATCACCATCCAGGGCGGCGGAGAGGTCGAGATCTACAGCGTCGGAGACGTCGCCGCCGGTCTGTTTGGGGGCCTCGCGGCGATGGGGGGCTCGGTCTGCCTCGGCAGCTGCAGCGGCTTCCTCTTGCTGCTCGGGCTGATCCTCGGGCTGGCGATGAAGAAGAAGGCCGACGTGCCTCCGCCCGCCGCCGACGGTTACGGTCCTCCCCGCAACGTCTGAGGCTGAGGCCCGTGCCGTCCAGCCACAAAAATGCCCGTGTCCGTTGCACCGGACACGGGCAGGCTCACACCAACAAGGGATCCTCCCGTGCCGGAGCGACCTGCTCCGGCGTTCCTGCCACGAGTGTGACGCGGGCCCGTGACGGGGGCGTTACCGCTACCGTTACAGGCCGGGCTTGTGTCGTGGAGCGCGTGCAGCGACGTTGGGGACGTTCCTGCAAACCGGCGAGGGAGATCCCCAACAACGGGTAGCCGGAGGCCACGACGGAGGACCCCCCCCATGCGCCTGACGCTCTTTCTGCTCGCCCTGCCGCTCGCCGCCCAGACCGGCACCGGGCTGCCCTGGGAGACCGAGGGACCCCACGAGGTCGTACGCTTCGACCTCGACTGGACCGACGCCGCGCGGGACGATCGCCCGATCCCGGTCCGCATCCATCTACCCGGGGACACCGGCGCCTGCCCGGTGATCGTCATCTCCCACGGTCTGGGGGGCTCCCGTGAGGGCCTCTCCTACCTCGGGGAGCAGCTCGCCAGCCACGGCTATCTCGCCGTCCATCTGCAGCACAAGGGCAGCGACGAGCAGGTGTGGCGCGGCGAACGCCGCCCGCTGCAGGCCCTGAAGCGGGCGGCCGCCGATCCGCGCAACGCCGTCGATCGGCCGCTGGATGTCCGCTTCGCCCTCGACGAGCTCGAGCGCCGGAACGCCGATGCCGAGAGCCGGCTATACGGGCGGGTCGACATGTCGCGGGCGGGCATCGCCGGCCACTCCTTCGGGGCCTACACGGCGCTGGCTTCCTGCGGGCGCAGCCCGCTCGCGCGGTGGAACCAGCGGGACGAGCGGCTGCGGGCCTGCCTGGCCCTGAGCGCGCCGGCCAGGCCGCTCGAGCAGGAGCGCGGCTACTACGAGGGCTACGAGACCCCGACCTTCCACATGACCGGCACCGAGGACGACAGCGCGGTCGGCGACACGACCGCCGAGCAGCGCCGCAACTGCTTCGACGCCCTCGAGACCGCCGAGCAGTACCTGATCATCTTCGACGGCGGGGACCACATGGTCTTCTCCGGCCCGCTCGGGGAGGCACCGGGTCTGCGCGGCAGAGATCGGGACGGCGCCCGCGACGAGGAGATCCACCACGCGATCCTGACCACGAGCACGGCGTTCTTCGCCGCCTGGTTGCTCGATGAGGAGGAGCCGCGCCGCTGGCTGGCCGAGGAGTGCGAGGGCTGGCTCGGCGCGCTCGGCAGCTTCGAGCGGAAGAGCCCGCGCTGAGTCCCGTCGCCTTGCCAGCGCGGGGCGAAGATGCGATCCTGCAGGCGAGCTGCCCCCCGCGGGCCCGGGAGCCCCAGGTGAGGTGTCCGAACTGCCAGCGCGCGAACCCTCCCGGCGTCGCCGCCTGTCTGACCTGCGGCGTCCGCGTCGGAGGCGACACGATGGCGGTGCCGACCCAGGCCCTGCCCACGCCCGGCCCCGTGCCTGCGCTGCAGCCGGCGCCGCCGCCCGCCCTGCCGGCGACCGGTGTCGTCACGCCGCCGTCGCGGCCGGGGATGGCGCCCACGCCGCCGTCGCGGCCGGGGATGGCGCCAACGCCGCCGTCGCGGCCGGGGATGGCGCCCCTGCCCCACTTCGAGGACTTCGTCGGCCGCTCCTTCCACGGCTACCGCATCGAGGCGAAGATCGGTGAAGGCGGGATGGGGGCGGTGTTCCGGGCCACCCAGGTCGCCCTCAAGCGGACGGTCGCGCTGAAGATCCTGCCTCCGCGGCTGTCCCAGGACGACGCCTGCACCGAGCGCTTCCGCCGCGAGGCGCAGGCGCTCGCCCGGCTCGACCACTCGGCGATCGTGCCGGTCTACGACATGTTCCGCATCGACGGGCTGTTCTGCATCGCGATGGGCTTCTGCGGCGGCGGCTCGGTGCGCGACCTGCTCAAGCGCGAGGGCCGGATCGACGAGCGCCGCGCCGCCGGGCTGGTGTACCACGCGGCCCAGGGGCTGTGGGCGGCGGCCCAGGCGGACATCGTGCACCGGGACATCAAGCCGGACAACATCCTGCTGACCGACACCGGCAAGGTCCGTATCGCCGACTTCGGCCTGGTCAAGGCCCAGCCGAAGTCCGACGAGAGCTCGCGCCGCGGCCTGACCACGGCGGGTGAGCTGCTCGGCACCCCCGCCTACATGTCGCCGGAGCAGCTGCGCGGCAGCGCGCGCACCGACCACCGCTCCGACCTGTACTCCCTCGGCTGCACCCTGTGCGAGCTGTTGACCGGGAAGCCCCCCTACGTCGGCAAGTCGACGGTCCACGTCGTCGAGCAGCACCTGCTCGAGGAGCCGCCCGACCTGCGCGCGGTCGGCGTCGATCCCGCGCTGGCCGCGGTGGTCCGCCGGCTGCTCGCCAAGGACCCCGACGCGCGCTTCCAGACCGGCGCCGAGCTCGCCGCGGCCCTCGACCGCTTCGTCGACGACCCGCGGGAGCAGTCGGGCAGCGACGCCCACGCCTTCGACGGGCCGCCCCCGCCGCCGCTCGCGCCTCCGCCGGCTCCGCCCCCGCCTCCCACCGCCGACTGGCGGCGCGCGTCCGAGCCGCCGCCCGCGCTGCCGGCGCCGAGCTACGCGGCGCTGCCGCCGCGCTCCGCCGAGGTGCCGGTCGCCAGCGCCGGGAAGACCGCGCGCGGCTCCTGCCTGCTGCTCGGGGCGGCGCTGCTCGTGCTCGCGCTGGGGGCTGTCTGCCTGTTCCAGCCCGAGGCGAGCCGGGCGCTGTACGAGCGGGCCGCCGCGCTGCTCGCGGGGGATCCCGACCCCGCCGCGCGCTGTGCTCGCGCGGCCTTCGCGGCCGAGGCGGGGGCGCGCCGCTGGCAGCGGCTGGTGGTCCTGCACGGGAGCGAGGCGGGGGAGCCGGTGCGCGAGGCCGAGGCGGCGCTGCGCCGCGGCCGGCGCCTGCACTCCGAGCGCCGGCACGCCGAGGCCGAGGAGGCCTACGCGGCCGCGACCCGGGCCTGGGAGAGCGCCTGCGCCGAGGCTCAGCGGCTGATGAACAGCACCCGGTAGCGCGCCTCGGGCCCGACGCTGGAGAGCTCGAGCTCGAAGCGGGCGCTCTCGCCGTCGAGCGCGCTCGCGTGCACGAGCTGGCAGGCGCCCGCCGGGAGGCGCGCCGCGGTCGGGGCGACCACATCGTGCAGGGCGATGGTCGCGGCGGCCGGCGCGCCCTTCCAGATCTCGTCGGACAGCCCGCGCGGGTCGCGTCCGAGGGCCATCGGCTCGCTGCCGGAGGCGCCGTGCACGGTGCCGCGCAGCTCGAGCTCGCCGGCGAGGCACTCGATCAGGGCCGCGCCGCTCTTGCCGCTGCCGCCGATCCGCTCGACCGCCCCGCCGGTCAGGCAGCCTTCCCGCTCGCTTCCCCGGGCCCCGGCTTCACGGGCGTTGTCGAGGGCGGCGCGCTGGAGGCCGGCGGCCGTGATCGGGAAGGGCATCGTCTCGGCCCGGTAGGCGTCGTCGCCGGCCAGGACCCGGGCGACCTGCTTCCACACCCACGGGCTGTTCGGCGCCTTGGTGTGCGCGGGGTTGCCCGGGATCGGCTTGAACAGCGTCGCGTTCGGGAACTCCCCCAGATCGCCGAGCTGCGACAGCGTCGGCACGGTGCCGTCGCCGACCGGCGCGTACTGCGGGACCACCTTCCGCGCCTCGAGGTCGACCCGGGTCGCGACGATCGTCGGCAGGCCCCCGGAGTGGAACACGTAGCAGGGCACGTCGAGGCTCTTCGCGGCCCGGCCGGTCTCGTCGCAGTAGCGGTCGGCGGCCTCGGCCAGGCCGCGGTTGAAGCGCAGGCCGGGCTCGTCCTTGTACCCGGGGCGCCCGAACAGCGCGCGCTTGGCGGTGTCGTAGCTGAGCAGGCCGCAGGCGTGGCGGACGCGGCGCTCGCGGCCCGCGGGGCTCCAGTCCTGGCCGCTGCGCTCGCCGTAGGCGCGCCCCGGGCTGAGGTAGTAGACGATCGGCATGTCCGGGGCGATCTGGCGGAAGGCGTCCTTGTTGGTGAACAGCGGCACGCCCATGTCCCCGGTCAGGAACACGTACTCGGCCTTCGGCGCGCCGAGCTGCGGGACGTTGAGGAAGAAGCACGGGCCGACCAGCCCGCGCAGGGCGTTGTCCGTGGTCATCAGGCCGCGCATCACCACGCCGCCGGTCGAGTGCCCCGCCAGGGCGACCTGGTCGGCGAGGAAGGGGTGATGCTCGACGGCGCCCTTCTGGAAGTCGTAGAGCGCGCGGATACGGGCGGCGATCTCGCGGTGGCTCGAGGCGATGTCGAGGCGCCAGTCGTAGGGCACGTCGTTGTAGAGGATGTGGCGCATGCGCCGGGTCCGGCCGGCGTCGAGGTAGACGGCGGGGAAGGCGCGCCGCTCCTCGGCCTGGACCAGAGCGCGCACCGCGTAGACCTTCAGCGGCCCGAGGGGCACGAAGATGTGGTCGAGCAGCGTCAGCTTTGCGCGGAGCGCCTCGCGGTACGGCTTCCCCTGGGGATCGCAGGCGAGCAGGTCGAGCTCGAGGTCGCCGAGCAGGGACAGGGTCGGGAAGCACTCGACCACGCGGCCCTCGTGGCTCGACACCGAGATGCGGCTGCCGAGCACGCCCGGCAGGAAGAACAGGCTGTGCTGGACGAGCGGCAGGAGCAGATTGCTCGAGGCGAGCAGGGCGCCGCTCGCCGCGCGGTCCTCGAGCACGCAGCATTCGAGCCGGGTGAAGGCGGGGCGCCCGCCGAGCCGGGCGAGCAGGGCCGCCGGGTCGAGGTCGAGGTCGACGCGCAGCAGCGGGCCGCCGGCGCGACCGACCCGGCCCTCGACGATCAGCTGCTCGGCGGGCTTGTCCTCGGCCCGGACCGACAGCCGCACGCGCTGACCGACCCCGACCGCGGGACCGGCGCTCTGCCGCAGCTCCGCCGCCAGGCGCACGCCGGGGCGCGCCGCGGCGCCGAGCAGCGGGCGGCTCGCGCCGTCGCACCACACCTCGCGCACGGCCGGGTCGTCCTGCCGCGCCGCGGTCCAGGCGATGCGGTCGAAGCGCACCGCGCGGCCGAGGCCGCTGCTGCGCCGCGGGGAGCGCCGGCGGCGCAGGACGGTGCGGTTGAAGAGGCCCGAGAAGACCGGGATGCGGATGCGGCGGGACGGGGTGGTGGTCGACGGCATGTGTGATTCCTCCGGGTGGGTGAGGGTCCCGTTTGCACACGGGGGGCCGTCGGTGGGGATTTTCGTAAATCATTCCATGGAGGAGTTTTGTGGTGAATTCTCCGCGGCGTGCTCTCGTCTGTTTCCCTGAAATGTCGGGGAATGCTCGCCCCTGGGGGCGGCGCCTGTCCCCGCCGCTCGATCTCGGCTATCGTGGACCCAGCCGTGCACAAGGAGGACTCCCATGGCGCTCAGCACAGTCGTCGACATCATCCTGCTCATCATGTCGGTCATGCTCGTCAACTTCGGCCCCGACGACGCGGGCAAGCAGCCGCACGTCGACGTCATCGGGCCCGACGGCTTCGCGATGACCCTGGTGATGAGCGAGAAGCCCGACGAGGTCCTCGAGGTCTACACGCTCGAGGGGGAGGAGCGCACCCTGCTGATGTCGATGTACCCGCCCGCGAAGGACGATGAGACCACGATCCGCATCGAGCACGCCGACGGGACGAAGTCGACCTTCGACCTCGCGGTGCTGATGGAGATCGGTCCGCAGTTCCAGGACTTGCGGGAGGACGGACCGCCGGTGGACGTCACGGTCGGCGATGCGACGGTGCGGGTCGCCCTGCGCGGACGTGTCCTCTACTGCAGCCGGGATGGGCAGACCTACGTGACGCGCCTGGGTGGGGAGGAAGCCGACAGCGCCACCGAGCCCGGGATGGAGGCCCCGACCGCGCCGTATGAGGAAGAGCGACGGCGTGAAGGGGGGAGCCCCGCGGTCCCGGAAGAGCCCCGCTAGCCAGGACCTTCCGCCGCGAGCAGCAGCTTGCGCAAGAGCCCCTCGAGCGCCGCGCGCTCGGGGGCCGACAACCCCGCCACCGCCTCTTCCGAGGCACGGAAACGCACTTCGATGCCCCGCGCGACCTGGCGCAGGCCCTCTTCGGTCAGGCAGACGCGCACCACCCGCCGGTCGTCCGGATCGGGCTCGCGGCGGATGTGCCCCGCGGCCTCGAGCCGGTCGAGGCGGTGGGTCATCGCCCCGCTGGTCAGCATCGTCGCCCGCGACAGCTCCGACGGGGTCAGGCGGTAGGGGGGACCTTGCCGGCCGAGGGTGGCGAGCACGTCGAAGGCCCAGGGTTTGAGACTGAGCGTCCCCAGGGCGCGCGCCTGCTCTCTGTCGAGCAGCCGGGCGAGCACGAGCAGGCGGGCGACGATCGCGAAGCCGGTCGAGTCGAGCTCGGGCCGCTCGCGGGTCCAGTGGGCGCGGATGGCATCGATGCGGTCGCTTTCCATGCGGTCGATGGTAGACGGAGAAATCTTTCAGTCAAGTATCTTGATATAAAGCTTTGTTTGGAGTATCTTGATGTCGAGAGGATTGCCTGCCACTTCCGGTCGGCGCGATCTCCGCGGAGGAAGAGCGATGGAACGCTACATCTGTCAGACCTGTGGGACCCAGCACGCCGCGTCCGCCCGCCCCCCGGAGCGATGCGCGATCTGCGAGGACGAGCGCCAGTACGTCGGCAAGGAAGGCCAGCGCTGGACCACCCACGCCGCGCTGCTCACCCGCCACACGCTCCGTTTCGAGGAGCAGGGCGACCTCCTCGCCTTCGGCATCAGCCCCGACTTCGCGATCAGCCAGCGCTCGTTCCTGCTCGAGACCGACGCCGGCAACATCCTGTGGGAGTGCCAGTGCATCGTCACCGACGAGGCCGTGCGGAGGCTCGAAGCGCGTGGCGGCATCGACCGCATCGTGATCTCGCACCCGCACTTCTACGCGGCGATGGTCGAGTGGAGCGAGGCCTTCGGGGGCGTCCCCATCCTGCTGCACGAGGCCGACCAGCGCTGGGTGCAGCGCCCCCATCCCCGCATCGAGACCTGGACGGGCGACCGCCTCGCGCTCTCGGACAGCGTGACCCTGATCCGCACCGGCGGCCACTTCGCCGGCAGCACCGCGCTGCACTGGCGGGACGGGCGGCCGGGCGGCATCCTGTTCTCCGGCGACACGCCGCAGGTCGTCAGCGACCGCCGGCACGTCTCCTTCATGTACAGCTATCCGAACCTGATCCCGATGCGGCCGAGCGCCGTCCGCGCGATGCGTGCCCGGCTCGCTCCCTTCGCCTACGACGACGTGTACGGCTACACCTGGGGCCGCGAGATCCTCGGCGGCGGGCGCGCGGCGGTCGAGGAGTCCTTCGAGCGCTACCTCGCCCACGTCGCCGGCTGAGGTCGCCGCGGCCCCGGGGTCGGCCCTGGCTGTTCCGGCACTGCGCTTGCATCGTCCAACGCCGGGGAGCATCCCGGCAGAGGAGGATGAACATGGTGACCGCGCGCTCGAAGTTGAAGCTGGCGTTGAACCTCGGCCCGGGGGTGCTCGACTACATCGTCGGGCTCTGCCCCCACGAGTTCGTGCGGCTGAGGAGTCCCCTGATGCGCAAGCTGATGCCCCCGCGCATCAGCCTGGCCCGGGTCGCGGCGATGGCCGGGATCGCGCCGGAAGAGCTGGTGCGCGGGGTGTACGCTGCGGCCGGCCTGCCGCTCCCGGAGGGCGTGGACGACGCGCCGGCGGAGTCCCTGCCCGCGAACCCGACCGCGCCCCCGGACTGGTGCGTCGCGCCCGCCGACACCCTCGACCTGCTCGCGAGCGACGACCGGCTCGACGCCGACCCGCTGCCGCCGATCCTGCGCGCGGTCAAGGCGCTCGGCCCGGGGCAGGTGCTGCGTATCAAGCACCGCTGGGAGCCGACGCCACTGTACGACATCTGGGCGCGCAAGGGGCTGTCGTACTACAGCGAGCGGGTCGAGGCGGACGAGTGGCACATCTTCGTGCGCGGGGCGTAGCGTCCTCCTGGGCCCCCGACACGACCAACGCGAGGATCTTCTGCACCGGATCGGCCGCTCGAAGGCCGGGATCGCGCGCCGCTACCGCAGCCCGAGCCGCTTGCCCAGCCGGTGCAGGTTGCTGCGGTCGAGGCCGAGCTGCGCGGCGGCGGCGGACCAGTTGCCGCCGGCGCGGGCGAGGGCGGCGGAGATGGTGCGGCGGCGGAAGGCGTCGACCGCCTCGCGCAGGGGCTGCGGCGTCGCGGGCTCGGGGGCGACCGCGGCCGGCGTCGGCGCGCCCGGCAGGCCGAGGGCCGGGCTGTCGACGACCACCGTCTCCCCGGTAGGGACGCCGAGGGAGGCGGTCAGCACCACCCGCGCGAGCAGGTTCTCGAGCTCGCGCACGTTGCCGGGCCAGGGGTGCCGCGTCAGCCCGGCGATGGCGGCGGCGGTCAGCCGCACCGGGCCGAGGCCGAGGCGGCGCCGCAGCACCTCACAGAAGTGACCGGCCAGGGCGGCGACGTCCTCGCGCCGCGCGCGCAGCGGCGGCACCGTCAGGGAGTAGACGTGCAGCCGGTGGTAGAGGTCGGCGCGGAAGCGGCCGCGCGCGACCTCCGCCGGCAGGTCGCGGTTGGTCGCGGCGATGATCCGGACGTCGACGTGTGTGACCCGGCCCGAGCCGACCCGCTGGATCTCCCCCTCTTGCAGCACCCGCAGCAGCTTCGCCTGCATCGCCAGCGGCAGCTCGCCGATCTCGTCGAGCAGCAACGTGCCCCCATCGGCGAGCTCGAACTTGCCCGGGCGGTCGCTGCGCGCCCCGGTGAAGGCGCCGCGCACGTGGCCGAACAGCTCGCTCTCCGCCACCGACTCGGGCAGGGCCGCGCAGTTCAGGTACAGGAGCGGCGCGCCGGAGCGGGCCGAGCCGCGGTGCACGGCCCGCGCCACGAGCTCTTTGCCGACGCCGGTCTCGCCGAGGATCAGCACGGTCAGGTCGGTGCCCGCCACCAGCTCGATCGCCTGGCGCAGCTTGCCCATCGCGGGGCTCGCCCCGAGCAGCTCCTCGCCGCGGCCGAGGGCGTCGCGCGCGAGGTCGCGGGCGACCTGCCCGCTGCGCGCGGCCTCGCGCTCGAGGGCCTCGATCAGCGCGCCGGTGCGCAGGGCGGCGCCGGCGAGGGCGCTGAGCAGCGCGAGGACCTTGTCGTCGAGGGCGTCGAAGGCGTCCGGGCGCAGGGCGTCGGCGGTCAGCACCCCGACCAGCGCGCCCTCGACGCGCAGGGGGCAGCCGAGGCAGGAGTGGACGTCGGCGAGCTCGGCCCCGCCCTCGACCAGGCCGTCAAAGGGGTCGGGAAGCGCGCTGTCGGCCGGGAAGTGCAGCGGTCCGGGGGCCGCGCAGATCGCCGCCAGCCGCGGGTGCTCGGCGAGGGGGAAGCGCAGGGCGCGGGCCTGCGGCACGAGGCCGTCGGTCGCGAGAGGCACGAGCACCCCGTCGTCGCAGCGCAGCAGCGTCGAGGCGTCGGCCGGGATGATCCGCCCGGCGAGCGCGAGCAGCCGCTGGTAGCGGTCCTCCGCGGAGAGCGCCGCGGTCAGGTCGCGGGCGAGGGCGAGCAGCGGTTCGAAGGCGGACATCGGGTTCCTCCGCGCCGACACGGAGGAGGCTCCCCGCGCGGCGTGGTCAGGATGACGACGCGTGGTTCCCAAGACAACACTCCTCCGTGGTCGCCTCGACTACGAGCCTCGTCGAGGCGCCGCAAACAGGGGCTTCCTGGCAAGGCACGGCGCTTGCCCCGTGGACGAGAGACCAACGCGCGATCGCCTCGTCATCGAAGTCGCGATCGCCCTCGAGATCGCCACCGCAACCCACGGAGGACCCCGCCATGTCGACGACGTCCACCAGCCTCGCCGAGCTCGCCGCCACCCACGCGGCCGCTTCCCGCATCTTCGCTTCCCACGGCCTCGACTTCTGCTGCGGCGGAGAGCGCAGCCTCGAGGCGGCCTGCCGCCAGGCCGGGCTCGACCCCGCCGCGATCCTCGCCGCGGTCACGTCCGACCCCGCGCCCGCCGCGCGCGACTGGAGCGTCGCGCCGCGCGCAGCGCTGATCGACCACATCCTCGAGACCTGTCACGCGCCCCTCAAGGCGGAGCTGCCACGGCTCGAGGGCCTGGCGGCGAAGGTCGCCGAGCGCCACGCGGGCCGCGCCCCGGAAGGCCTGCTGCCGTTCCTGCAGAGCTTCGCCGAGGGGCTGCTCAGCCACATGGCGAAGGAGGAGCGGGTGCTGTTTCCGATGCTCCGCGCCGGCCGCGCGGCCGCGCCGCCGATCGCGGTGATGCGCGCCGAGCACGACGCCCACGGCGAGGCCCTGGCCGCGCTGCGCGCGCTGACCGACGGTTACCGCGCGCCGGCCGACGCCTGTCCGACCTGGCGGGCCTTGTACCTCGGCCTCGAGAGCCTGGAGCGCGAGCTGATGGAGCACGTGCACCTCGAGAACAACATCCTGTTCCGCCGTCCCGCGGACGCCGCCTGAGGAGGAAGAGAATGCGCACACGCACCCTGTGGATCCTGCTCGGCGCCGTCATCGTCGGGACCTTCCTGATCCTCGGCCTGGTCGGCGGCGAGGTCTACCGCCAGGCGCCGCCCCTGCCCGCGCGCATCGTCGCCCCGGAGGGCGAGGTGCTCGCGACCCGCGAGAGCATCCTCGACGGCCAGCAGGTCTGGCAGACGATGGGCGGCCAGCACGTCGGCAGCGTCTGGGGCCACGGCGCCTACCAGGCGCCAGACTGGTCGGCGGACTGGCTGCACCGCGAGGCCGTCATCCTCCTCGAGACCTGGTCCCAGGCCGAGCACGGCCAGCCCTTCGAGAGCCTGGAGCCCGAGCCCCGGGCCGCGCTCGAGGCGCGCCTGCGGACGGAGCTGCGGACCAACACCCACGACGCGCAGACCGGCACGGTCACCGTCAGCGCCGCCCGGGCCGCGGCGATCGCGCAGGTCGCGGACCACTACGCGCGGCTCTTCGGCGGCGCCCCGGAGCTCGCGGAGCTGCGCGAGTCCTACGCCCTCGCCGAGCGTCCGGTCGCGAACACCGCGGCCCTGACCGACTTCTTCCTGTGGACCGCCTGGGCCTGCGCGACCGAGCGCCCGGGCCAGGCGGTCAGCTACACGAACAACTGGCCCCACGAGCCGCTGATCGGCAACGTCCCCTCGACCGCCAACCTGATGTGGTCCTTCGTCAGCATCGTGCTCCTGCTCGCGGGCATCGCCGCCCTGGTCTGGTACAAGGCCTTCCGTGACCGCCACGAGGAGCTGCCGGCCGCCCCGCCCCGCGATCCCCTCAGCGAGACCGCCCTGACGCCGTCGATGAAGGTCGCCGTCGGCTTCGGCGTGGTCGCCGTCGGCCTGTTCATCGTCCAGGTCCTGCTCGGTGCGCTGACCGCGCACTACACCGTCGAGGGCCAGGACTTCTTCGGGCTGCCCCTCGGCGAGCTGTTGCCCTACGCCCTGACCCGCACCTGGCACGTCCAGCTGGCCGTGCTGTGGATCGCGACCGCCTTCCTCGGCACCGGCCTGTTCCTCGCCCCCGCCGTCGGCGGCGCCGAGCCGAAGGGCCAGGCCCTCGGCGCGTCGGTGCTGCTCGGGGCGCTGGTCGTCGTGGTGCTCGGCACCCTCACGGGCCAGTGGCTCGCGATCTCCGGCCGGGTCTCCGGCGACCTCGCCTTCCTGTTCGGCCACCAGGGCTACGAGTACGTCGAGCTCGGGCGCGTCTGGCAGATCGCCCTGTGGGCCGGGCTCGGCCTGTGGCTGTGGCTCGTCGCCCGCGCCCTGTGGCCGGCGCTGACGCGGCCCGGGGCCCAGCGCACCATCGTCCTCCTGTTCGCGGGCGCCGCGGTCGCGATCGGCCTGTTCTTCGGCGCGGGCCTGATGTTCGGGGCGCGCTCGCATCTGTCGGTCGCGGAGTACTGGCGCTGGTGGGTGGTGCACCTGTGGGTCGAGGGCTTCTTCGAGGTCTTCGCGACCGCCGTGATCGCCTTCATCTTCGCCCGCCTCGGTCTGGTCCGCGCGGCGAGCGCGGGAAGGGCGGCGGTGTGGTCGACGGCGATCTTCCTGTTCGGCGGCATCCCCGGCACCTTCCATCACCTGTACTTCTCCGGCACCCCGGTCGCGGTGCTCGCCGTCGGCGCGACCTTCAGCGCCCTCGAGGTCGTGCCGCTGGTGCTGATCGGCTTCGAGGCCTTCGAGACCCTGCGCCTCGGCGAGCGCGCGCCGTGGATGCAGCGGTACCGCTGGCCGATCCTGTTCTTCGTCGGGGTCGCCTTCTGGAACCTGGTCGGAGCGGGCCTGTTCGGCTTCCTGATCAACCCGCCGATCTCGCTGTACTACATGCAGGGCCTGAACACGACGCCCGTCCACGCCCACACCGCGCTGTTCGGGGTGTACGGCCTGTTGTCCCTCGGCATGATCCTCGTGATGCTGCGCCGCCTCGACATCCGCCGGCCGTGGAAGGACGGCGCCCTGCGCGTGGCCTTCTGGGGGATGAACCTCGGCCTCGGCCTGATGGTCGCGCTCAGCCTGCTGCCGATCGGCATCCTGCAGACCGTCGCCAGCGTCGAGAGCGGCCTGTGGTTCGCCCGCAGCGCGGAGTTCCTGCAGCAGCCCCTGCTCGAGAACCTGCGCTGGCTGCGCATCGTCGGCGACACGGTCTTCCTGTCCGGGGTCGCCGCCTTCGCCTGGTTCGTCGTCGGCCTGTGGCGCGGCCACTCCTACGTCGCGGAGAGCGCCTCCGCGCCGGAGCTGGTCGCGGCTCAGTAGACCTTGTAGACGCGGATGAACTTGTCCTCGTAGACCGCGGGGAACAGGCCGGACTGGCGGATCTTCGTCTCGAAGCGCCGCCAGTTGCTCTCATCGGTGGTCAGGATGTAGCGCGTCCCGAAGGCGAACAGCCCGTCGCGGATGGCGGTGATGTCGAGGTTGCCGCTGCAGATGTCCACCCACTGCTTGTAGCGCTGCGGGTCGTGCTGGAAGAGGAAGTAGGGGTCGAAGCCGACGATGTAGTGGTTGGTGTGGTTGTAGAAGAACATCGGGGCGAAGTCGTCCCAGTCGGTGTGGAAGACCAGGTCTCCGGGGTCGGAGCTCGCCTCGAGCCACTCCATCGCCGCCTCGTACTTGTGCCCGTAGTGGTCGCCCTCCTGGCTCAGCATCCCGACGGCGGTGCGCGCGTTCAGCCCGACCCCGACGCCGAGACCCGCCAGCGCGCCGACCACGACCAGGCCGCCGAGGAACAGCAGCCGCGGGGGCGTCTCGCCGATCTGCTCCAGGCCCGCCGGCAGGCGCAGCAGCACCGAGGCGACGACGAGCAGGCCGCCAGCGATCAGCGCGGGGGTCCAGCTCCCCGGCCGGGCGACATCCGCGCCGAGCAACACGAACAGCTGCACGAGCAGCAGCAGGGCGGCGCCGTACTGGCAGAGCCGCACCGCGAGGTCGGGCTGCGCTTCGCGGGCCGCGATCGCCTCGGGGTCGCCGCCGAGGATCGGCAGGTTGTCGAGGCTGTCGCGGATCGCGAGCGCCGCCCCGAGCACCGCGAAGGGGACCCAGTACTCCATGAAGCGCATCGAGCCGAGGAACAGGTAGAAGTATAGCGCCGTCAGCCCGAGCATCATCTGCCCGAGCGGCCCGATCTTCGGCCGCGCCTTCCGCTGCAGGCCGAGGCCGACCAGCATCAGGGCGCCGATCACCAGGGCGAGGGGCAGGCTGAACTCGTTGCGGATGCCGTGGCCGTTCAGGGCGTTCAGCTCGACCCCGAGGCGCATCGGCACCGACACGCCGTCGACGTCCACCGCGCCGGCCGGGGCCGTGGCGACCGTGCCCTGGATCTGCGCCCAGAGCTGGAAGGTCGCGTGCTGCGACGAGAAGAAGCTGCCTTCCCAGTGCCAGAAGCCCGGGTGCAGCACGACCCCGAGGACGATCGCGCCGAGCAGCGCCGCGGCGGGCTTCCACACCGGCCGGCGCGCGTCGACCGACGACACGACCAGGGCGACCCCGGCGAGGGCGAGCAGGCTGTGGGGCACGTTGTAGATCCACATCGCGACCACCCCGAGCCCGAGCACCGCCCAGGGCTTCCGCCGCGCGAGCAGGTGGGCGAGGATCAGGAAGACCGTGATGATCAGGGTCGTCGGCCGCGGCAGGTGCTGGCGCCAGATCAGCGACGGCGAGCCGAAGGCCGCGAGCAGCGTGAACAGCCAGGGCCAGGGCACGTGGTGCAGGCGCAACAGCACGTAGATCGTCGTCAGCAGGACGGCGGCGAAGAACACCGCCGACAGCTTCGCCCCGACGCCGAGCTCGAACAGGGTGAACGGGATCAGCAGCACGTGGTACAGGAGCTGCCAGTCGCAGCGCAGGTCGTTGAAGGAGCTGAAGCGCGTCCACGGGAAGTCGCCGCCGAACAGCGAGCACTCGCCGGTGCGGTACAGCTCGGCGATCTTGATGTGGTAGTAGCCGTCGGCGCTGAGAGGCCCCGCCATCTGGAACTCGATCCAGGTGTGGAAGCTGGCGCTGAGGGCGAACACGGCGGCCGCCGCGAGCAGCAGCGCGCGGTGCCGGCCGAACCAGCCGCGCAGGCGGTCGTCGGGACCCTCCGCCGGCTCCACGGCGTCCGCGGTCTCGTCGGTCGCCTCGCCGGACGCGGTCTCCGGCTCCCGGGCGGCGCTCTCTTCCTTGCGCCGGCCCCTCTTCTTGCGTGCCATCCGCTCGCTCTCCCCGGACTCAGCGTTTCCGGCGTTTCGCCCGGTCGAGGGCGCGGGTGCGGCGCTTCGGGGCCTTGAACTTCTTGCCGGTCTTCTTCCTGGCGGACTTCTTCTTCGACCGCGTCGAGATCTTCTTGCGCTTGGACTTCGGCTTCGGCTCGGGCTCCGGCTCGGGCTCGATGATCGGGTCGGACTCGCTGCGCGCTTCCTCTTCATCCTCGAGGCGGATCATCTCGAGCGCGAACGCCGTGTCATCCTGGGGGTTGCGCTCGCGCGGCGCGGAGGAGGAGGGCGGCTTCTTCCGGCCCGGCGGACGCGGCAGCTCGAAGTCGTCGAAGTCCTCGTCCTCGTCGTCGCTCTCCTCGGGCACGTCCACGGCGTCCTCGAACTGGATCCCGCCGGGATCGTCGAGCCAGGGCACGTCGAAGACATCGATGTCGGCGACCGAGTCGAACTGCTCCTCGAAGCTCTCCGACATGCCGAGCAGGTCGGGCGGCACCGCCCGGTCGTCCGAGGAGGCGATGTCGACCTCGCTCGGCTCTTCGAGCACCTCGAGCTCCTCGTCGCTCAGCACCTCGTCGCTGACCTCGAGGGCGTCGGTCTGGCCGTCGGAGGCGTCGAGCAGCTCGACGTTCTCGAGCACCGGCTCGCTGTCGTCCTCGACCACCTCGACCGGGGTCTCGACCACCGGCACCAGCTCGTCGGGGTCGGGCTCGCGCACCTCCCACCCGCGCAGGGCGGCCGCGAACTCCTCGGGGTCGTCGTAGCCGTGCTGGGCGGCCATGTGGCGCAGCCCCTGGTCGACGCTGATGCGGATGCGCTTCTTGAGGTTCTTCTCCTTGAGCACCGCCACCATGCGCTTGAAGTTCTCGCGCGGATCGGCGACCGGCGGCATCAGCCCGAAGGCGAGGTAGGCCTTGGGATTCTCGCCGCCCAGGGCCTTGAGGATGCCCTGCTGGTTCAGCCCGACCAACGCGGTCATGTAGTACAGGATCTCGGCGAGCTGCGGCGTCAGCAGCTCGGCCTGCGGCAGCTTGCGGCTCGCGTCGGCGAGGCGGAAGATCGCCGTGCACAGCTTCTTGAAGCTCAGCTCGCCGGTGTGGGCGTAGGCCTCGCGCACCTCCTTGCGGCGGTCGAACAGGACCTTGTCGATGCGGCCCTTCTCCTCGCCCTCGCGCAGGCAGGTGTGGGAGACATCGATCAGCCGCTCCAGGCCGGGCACCTTCGCGCACTCCTCGACGATGCCCGCGAGCACCGACGAGCGCGAAGCGAGCAGGTAGACGTCGTCCTCGTTCAGGGAGGCGAGCCCCTTGACGAGCAGCTTGCGCTCGTAGATGCCCGCGTTGAGCTCGACGAAGGCGCAGACGTCGTGGAACAGCGCCGAGGCCTTCGCCTCGGGCTTCGCGAAGACCTTGAACACCTGGCGCAGCAGCGAGTCGACCCGGATCTTGGTCAGCGGCGTCAGGCTCGCGTGGCCGTGGATGTCGCGGCGGTAGTAGAACAGCCGGACCTCGCCGCCCTCTTCGGTCTCGGCGAAGAGGTCGAGGCTGCCGCTGGAGGTGTCGATGTCCCGGGACGCGAAGGAGCGCGTGTAGACGTAGGCATCGCGCTGGCGGCAGCCGAGCTCCCACTCCTCGGCGGTCGCGCCCGACGAGGCGAGGTCGAAGAAGAACGCGACCGCGTGGTAGGGCAGCGCGTCCTCGGGGTCGTCGCTCGCCGTCGCCTCGAGGTGCTCGCGGACCACGTCGACCGCCCGCTCGCCGAGCGCGCAGGCCAGCCGCAGCAGCGGCCCCCGCTGCTGCGGCGCGAGCCCGGCGTGGCAGGTGCGGCCGAGCAGCTCGACCGCGTCCTCGTCGTCGTCGGACAGGCCCTGCCACAGGATGCAGCCGGCGAGCAGGGTCGCGTCGTCCTTCTCATCGAGCACCGCGAGCAGCCGCTCGGCCCAGTCGTCCGGGTACTTCGTGCGCAGCCCGTCGGCGTACTTCTGCAGCTTGTGGGCGTGCGGGTGCTGGTCGCGCTCCTGGTTCTCGCGATCGATCTGCAGGGCGACCGGCGCGAGGGTGCAGGTCGCCATGTACGCGCACTGGTCGCAGGCCTTGCGGTAGCGGCGGACGGCCCTGAGCAGCTTGCCCGTCTTGGTCTTCGGCATGACCTCTCAACCTGGAGGGTTCGCGGGCTGTTCCGACTCTCCGACCTGTCCCGTGTCGGGGGGAAGGGGGCGCGGCGCAGCGGCCCCTCGCACAGGGTTCCAGAGGCCGTATAGTAGCAGGCCGGCGGGCCCGGATAAAGCGGTTTCCCGGCGCGCGGCCCGCGGCGCGCGGTCGACGTCAGGCGCGTGCCTTCTCGAGCAGCGCGCGGTGTCCGGTCAGCGCGGCCTCGTTCCAGCGCACGATCTTGAGGTCCGGGGAGTGGAGGATGTCGACCGGATCGACGACCCCCTCGCGCTCGAAGACGACCGGCGCGAGGTTCTTCTCCGACGCGCCGATGCGCGGCGCCCGCGCGCCGAGCGCGGCACGGAAGAACTCGCCGACCAGCTCGGAGCAGTAGTACGCGTCGTTGCCGGGCACGAAGTCCCAGTCGTAGGGCTTGCCGAGCAGGCTCTTCAGCTTCGCGATGCCCTTCGCGGTCGTCTCCGGCGTCAGCAGCGGGCTGCGCATGATCACCCAGCAGTCGCGCTCGAAGCGCTCGAAGAACGCGGCGATCTCCTCGACGAACACGCCCTGCTTGCGCTCCTTCGCCCCGACCGCCTCGGCGAGCCGCTCGAAGGGCGCCGTCACGACGTCGAGGACGCGCCCGGCGTGGCCGCGCATGGTCTTCTCCGTCGCCATGCTGTGGATCATCAGCCCGTCGCCGATCGCCATCATCGTGTGGGAGATGCCGCCGTTGTTCCCGGACAGCAGCACGTCCCCCGGCAGCACGTGGGGCAGCATCTCGCGCTCGATATCCGCCCGGCTCAGGCGCGGCAGCCCGTCGATCGCGTCCGGGGCGCCGCCGACGCCGAAGTTGTACCAGGTCAGGAAGTGCCGCAGCACGTGCCCGAGGCCGCCTCCCTTGCCGTAGTCGAGCATGTTCTCGCCGCGCTGCGGAGCGCGCGGGTCGCGGCCCTCGTCGAGGGCGGTCAGCGCGCGCTGCAGCTCCTCCCCTGCCAGCTCATCGTGCAGGGCGGCGCGGAGGTTGAGCCAGCGCTCCTCGTACTTCTCGGCGAAGCGCTCCTCGATCGCCTCGCGGTGGCGGGCGTCCCGCGCTCCGAGCAGCTGGAAGAGCGCCTCCTCATCGGTGCCGGGGCCGCGCATCGCGGCGAGCAGGGCGTCGACATCGCGCTCGACCAGGGCGCGGTCGACCGGCGGCGGGGGCAGGGGGAGCGGGGGCTGGGGGAGGGGCTGGGCGGGGCTTCCGTCAGCGGGCATCGGAGGCGTCCTCGGCGCGGGCCTTCCTCCATCCTACCTGGGAGCGTCCGTCCCGTCCCGTGGTCCTCAATCCGCGCGGCGGTGGTTCTCCCACACGACGTTGCCGTACACCAGGTCCTCCCAGGCGAGGTAGCGCCGGCCGCTGCGCAGCTCGAGGTCGAGGGCGTCGCCCGCGTCGATGATGTAGCGCATCTCGTCCCCGTCGATGCGGTAGCGCCCCCAATGCTGCTCGATCTCGCCGCTGCGGATGAACCGCACGAAGGCGCGGCCGTCGGGGAAGAAGTGCCACAGGGTCGCGGCCTCCCCGTCCGGGGCATTCCACAGATACAGCTGGTGGGACGCGAAGACCTGGGCCTCGGCGAACACGTCCGCCGGCCGTGGGTCGTCCGGCAGCCCGACGACCGCGATCTTCGGGCCTTCCTTCACCGCGGCGAGGGGGAAGCGGGCCGCCCACTCCGGATCGTCGGGCAGCCCCGTGGGGCCTTCCGCCTGCTCGCGGCGCGGGGGATCGCCGAGCCGCACGAAGTCGAGGGCGCGGCCGACCAGGTCGCCGCCCGACAGCAGGAACAGGTCGCGTTCGACCTTGGAGAGGTCGTACACCGCGGTCGCGCCCTCGAGGGCCAGGGTCAGCTTGCCGGTCTCGAGCTTCCAGGTGCCCTTCTGGGTCTCGTCGAGCGGACCCTGGCGGGTGCGGAAGGCGACCTGCCCATCCGCCCAGAAGGTCAAGGTGAAGATCAGGTCCTCGCTGTACTCCCAGGTGCCGACCAGCCAGTCCGTACGCTCCTGCGCAGGGGCGAGCGAGCAGAAGAGGAGGGCGATGAGCGGCGCGCGCATGGTGATGCCTCCGGCCGGGGACTTCCGCGCATTGTAGCAGATCGGGGTGTCGGGCTACACGCCCCGCAGCTCCCGGCGCACGCGCTCCACGTCACGCTCGTGCCGCAGCACGACGCGGAGCTCCCAGGGGGACGCGGCGTGCTCCGCGATCGCCCGACGCGCCGCACGGGCGAAGTCCTCGATCGACAGCGGCCCGTACCCCGTCGCCAGCGCGGGCACCGCGATCGCTCGGGCTGCATCCTCCGAGGCGAGCGTCAGGGCGGCGTCGAGGGTCGAGGCGACCAGCTCGACGCTCGAGTCGTAGAAGGCGTCGATCGCGACGGCGTGGAGATCCCGTCTGATTCACCGGGATTCCTGCTGCGGACCCGGATGCCGCAGATCTCGGGCACTTCGAGCCTTCTGCGCTGCTCACCTATGGCGCTGCATGGGCTCCGCTGCTCGAAGACTCGAAGCGCCCGATCTCAAGCGGCCTCCGGGTCCTCGCGACGAAATCCCGGTGAATCAGCCGGGATGATCGACCGGACGCGCAAGGGGCCCGGTCCGGTCCGGACCACCGTGCCCGGCGCGACGTAGTCGAGGCCGCGTTCCCGCAGGTATTCCCGCAGCGCGGCCTGCACGTCGTCGCCGCCGCGCTGGAGGATCGCGCCGTTGACGCCGCCGCTCATGTTCAAGTGGACGTTGGCCGTGCTGATCAGGACATCGACCTCTTCGTCGAGGATGTCCCCGGCCTTGACGATCACGCGCATCACCGCTGCTCGAAGCGGACGATCAGCCACCGCTCGCCGTCCCAGCGCAGCGTCGCGAAGGGCTTGTCGTCGAGGAAGACGACGCGCTCGGTGCCCGTCGGGGAGAGCTCCTCGGCGAGAGAGTCGAGCCGGCGTTCGAGCTCTTCCGCGGTGATCTCGAGCTCGGCGATCGACGCGCGCCACGTGCTGCGGACGGAAGCTGCGCCCTCGGTGACCTCCTCGGAGCTGAGCTGCCGGGAGGGCTGCGCGTCCTCGATCATGTTCTTGTAGAGGGCTCTCCAGTCCATCACCTCGTCCAGCCCATCGAGGGGGACGACTTTGGCGAACGTGAGCAGGAGGGTCGCCACGGCCTGGACCGGGTTGGCCAGGAGGTGGAGCTCCGGCAGGTCGTTCGCGGCTTCCTCGGCCGTCCCGGCGTACGTGCGCGCGGAGCTGCCCTCGAACCAGTACGACACGATGTGGTGATCCCCCGCGACAGCGACGTGCAGCGGGGCGTCGTACAGGCCCGCGAAGACCACGATCCTTACGCGGAAGGTCTCGCCGCGGGCCTCGATCTCGGTCCAGGGCCCGATCTCGACGTTCACCTCGCGGCGAGCGCCGCCGGCTTCCCGCTTCCCCTCCAACGTCAGCTCCTCGATGGAGCCGTCGAGCGGGAGGGACATCGCGGTCAGCAATACGGAGGCATGGGTGTAGATCGGCCCGTCGTAGGCGTAGGTCGAGGTGGAGTCGGCGTCGGGATCGATCGTCCTCTCACGCCAGGTCCCGCCGTCGCGCTCGAGCTCGGTCCTCGTGTGCTCCGTCCTGTCGGTGCGGGCGACGACGCTGAAGTCCGCGGCGAGGTGGAGGTCCTCTTCCCCTTCGTACTGCAAAAGCGGGGAGAACCTGTCCGTGACGCGATAGCGTCTCACGGCGTGGTAGATCGCGTCGGGCCGTGTCGCGGCGCTGAGCTCGAGGCTGAAGGTCTCCGTGAGCTCCCTGTACTCATACCTACCGAAGTGGTAGGTCCCGAGCAGGGCCGGATCGAGCTCGTCGCGAGCGGGCCCGGAAGCGCCCTCGGCCTCCAGGTGCAACAAGCTGCGCAGCTGCCCTGTGGCGGCGACTTCGAGGCGGTAGACTCCTGGCTCGAGCTCGCCCGTCGCGCTGGTGGCGAAGAGCTCCCAACCGTGGAGACGATCCCGCTCGTCGAGGAGCTTGAGCAGGCCCGAGCCGCTCTCCGACAGGGACGTCTGCACGTGGGTTCGCGAGTCGAGGGTGAAGAAGTACGCCGCGTGCTCGCCCTTCTGCATCGAGAGTCTGACGGCTTCGCCCGGCTCGATGAAGGGCGCGGAGCGGATCGAGGCGGTGACCTCACACGGACCCCAGCTCGCGCGCGCCTCGATCTTGTACACCCCGGGCTCGAGCCAGCGCGCCATCCAGTAGCCCGTCCCCGCGACGCTGAGCTCGCCTCGCGAGTAGCCGTCGCGGAAGAGCTCGAAGGACGGCGTGCCCGACCGGACCGTCGACCGTTTCTGCCCCTCGATGACCACCGCCGCTCCTCGCTCGAGCTCGAAGTAGACGGCGCCGGTCTCTCCGTCGTCGAGCTGCAGCTCCCCTCCGCTGCCGTCGAGCCTGGCGACGACGGCACCGCGGGGGATCGAGAGCGCCTCCGGGGTCGAGGTCGTCAGCCGCAGCTCGGTCTCGACGGCCGACGGGCCCGAGGCGGCGAGGCTGACGGTCAACGTGTACGTGCCGGCGGCGAGCGTGGTCGTCAATGCGCCTTCGCTGGACGCGATGCGATCCGTCTCCAGGCCGTGCCGCCGCTCGAGATCCAGGACCAGACCGGGGGCGCCCGGACGGATGGTGATGACCCGCGGTTCCTCCAGCTCGATCTCGACCCGCTGCACCGTCGACCGCTCGGCCCGGACCGGCAGCGCCTGGCCTGCGACCAGCCGCGACACCGGCGTGACCCGCAGCTTCGCCTCGACCGCCGCGTCCGGAGCCCCGAAGATCAGCGCGTGGCGTCCGGCCTCGAGCTCGTGCTCGCGGCCGAGCGCCAGCAGGCTGCCGTCAGGCGTCACCAGGTAGCTGACCAGCTTCCGCTCGCTGTCGACGAGGACCGTGGCGAAGGTGTGGAGCCCGGGCGTGGAGATGTCCAACCCGAGGACGGTCGGCGCGAGACGTCCGAAGGTGTAGGCCTTCGAGCGCCCGAGGGGGTGCGTGGCCGCGGCGGGGAGCGCCTCGGCGACCTCGACCAGCGCCAGGACGCAGCGTTCCTCCCGGGCGGAAGGATGGCTGACGTCGATCCGTGTCGTTGTCCCTGCCTCGAGCGCACAGACGACCAGGTTCCCAGAGCGCGCGTTGTCCTGCACGTGGACGCTGAAGCTCGTGCCGGCGTCCCCGGCAGCATGGAGGGCATAGACGCCGGCCTCGGGGACCGTCAGCGCGATCGTGTGCGGTCGACCCGCCGGGATCACGAGCTCCTCGAGTGGAGCCGAGCCGTCCCAGGCGGCTGCGTCGGGCGGGAGCACCTCCCGCTCCCAGGTTTCGACCTGCTCGACGATCCAGTCCGGGGGGACGAAATCCGGGGAGTAGCCGAAGGTGAGGAACCAGAGGTCGTCCGTCTGGAGAAAGAACATGTAGGTGTCCGCGCCCGTCGGGTAGTCCTCGCCCACCAGGCGGACGCGCAGCACGGCCCAGCCCTCCTCTTGCCGCTCGCGGACGATGGTCTGGACGCGCACGGCATTCTCGGCGGCGGGGAAACCTCCGAGGAGACGTCTCTCACTCTCATGGATCAGGTCGCGGATGCCCGCTTCGTCGGCCTGGTTGTAGGCGGCGATGTACGCCCGCATGACCGCCTCGGGACTGGAGCGATCGGTCTCCTGGGCGGTGGCTGGGAGCAGCGCGAAGGTCACGACGAAGAGGGCGGCTGTGGTCTGGAGCATCGGCGTATGGAGGGACATCTGTTCTCCGAGAGCGGGAGGATGGGCGGAGCTCTCAGGCTAACAGCGCACGCCGGGCAGGCAAGCCCGGTTCCACCGAGGGCTGCGACGTCTCCGCGTGGACCGGACCGCTCCCGCAGGCAGGGTTCGCCTCAGCGGTTGGTCGCGCAGTCGTCGACGAGGACGACCTCGCCTTCCTTCGTGAACAGGACGCGGCAGTGGCAGACGTCTTCGAGAGTCTCCTCGACGATGACCCGCGCGACGAACGTCTTGTCGCGCCACAGGGTGAAGACAAAGCCGTTGCGGACCCCGTCCCTCCGCCCGAGAGACAAGCTGCACACGGCCGGATCCACGTCGTTGTCGGCGAACACCACCTTGCCGTCCAGCGGCGGAGGGGTGTCGCGCTCGCCGAACGTGAGGCGATCGAAGAGCTCGCGGGTCCGTTCGAGCTCGTCCTGCGCCCGACCCAGCTCCTGGCGCACGCAGCGCAGCTCTTCGCGGAGCTCGACGACGATGTCGTTCTCGGCAGTGAGCAGGAGCAGTGTGGCGGCAGCGCTGCGCACGGCCGCGACCGAGGTGGTCTCCTGGTCGAGACGTTCGATGGCGAGCTCGAGGCGCAGGGCGGCGTTCTCGATCTGCAGCTGCCGCAGGGCCAGGCGCGCCTCGAGGCCGTCCGCCTCGTCCGCGGCGGGCTCGTCCTGGGCGAAGGCGGGGGAGAGGAGAAGGAGGCAGAGGAGCGTGCGCATGGCAACCTCGCGGCTGGAGTTCCTCTTGCCTAGGCGGGCGGCGTCACCGGGCGGTCACCATCTCCGCTGATCGATTTCGATCAGCCGGGCTCACCTGTCCAGGGACAGGACTTCGCAGGACCCGTCCCTCAGCAAGGCGCGCTTGAGGGCGGGATAGATGCGCGAGCCGGCGATGCACACCGCGAGCTCGGCGAAGGCCTCCGGGCTTGGAAGGCGAGGACGGGCTAAAGACTCAAAGGCGCATTGGCTGCGTGAGACTCCGATTGTGTGCTTGCGCTGAATGGTCGCGTTTCCGACAATCGACACCGTCCAACCGAGGTCTGTCTGTCGATGGCCGCAGACCAATACAGATATGGAAGCCGATATTGAAGAGGAGCAACAACCCCTGAGAGACATGTCAAGTCGAAGAGAGAATTGTGAGCAGGCATTTTCAACCGCAGAGTCATTAGTCTCAGGCTCGGACACGCAAAGTGGAGGCTATGAGTGAATTTCAAGTCGGTGACTGTGGTTTCGTACAAAGCATTTGCGGGCACAGCCTGTCTGCCATTGACCCCACTCACAGTAGTGTTTGGAAACAACGGATCCGGCAAGAGCGCTCTCGTGCGTGCTCCCATTGCCGTGTCAATGGCACTCGCGCCGACCTCGGATTCCTCACCAGGACTCCCCTATGATCTTCCCTCACTCTCGCTAGGTAGAAACCTGTTCGATCTTCGTCACGGCGTCGAGACTCCTCACTTCAACCTTCTGGTGGAGTTCGAGAAGTGCAGTATTCGCTCCCTTCATGTGACCATCTCTAAATCTCCAACGTCAAACTACAGCAATCCTCAACAGTGGATCCGCGACTGGACAATCTCAACTATCAATAATGGCGAACACAAAATTCGTTGGGACCCCCCGAACTCAAGATATGTAGACAAGGATGGAAGTACACTAGACGTTGAATTCCGGGGATTGGTTCCTTTCCAAGAAGATGGCAAAGTCTGGCACATTGCCGAACCGCTGAATCAGAGTCTCGAAGTTAGGCGCATCGCACCGAGCCGAGAGGGGACCATACCTGGTTTCTCGTGGCCGACTAGTCGACAGTTGTTTGTAGGCCACGACGGGTCCTATTCGAGCGATGTGCTTGGAACACTATACGCCAATGACGACCACGCAATTCTCGACGAAATCAAGAAGACTGTGGCAGAGACACTTGCCGTTGAGATCGAAGTCGATGAGATATCTTTCAAGACACAGACCTTTCACGTCGTTCGAGGACGACGCGCTGGGCGTGAAGAAACGGTCCCGATATCAGCGCTCGGAACAGGCGTTGCGCATGCACTCCCGGTGATCATCCAAAACACCCTGCTCTCCCAACTGGATACAAAGACGCCTAGGCCGGCGATCCTCCTGACTGAGGAGCCGGAGGCGCACCTCCACCCCGCAAGCCAGGCGAGCCTCGCCGACTCCTTTATCTCGACTGCCTTGGCAGGCACGACCAAGTGCGTCGTAGAAACGCACAGCGAGTGCTTCGTCCTGCGGATTCGGCGACGCATAGCAGAAGGCACCCTCGCTCCAGAGGATGTTCGCTTCGTCTGGATCGATGACGAAACTGCGCAGACGGAGGCCCGCATTCTGGAAGTGAGCGACGACGGCAGCATCTCTGGATGGCCGGAAGGCTGGTTCGATTCGGCGGGTCACGAAGTTCGTGCTATCTACAACGCCTTGCGTGACCGTTGAAGGTCGAGTTCGCCAGAGATGCCCTTGGCGACCGAGACTCGGGGCGGTTCATTACGGCGATCTTCTGGCTGTTCGTGGAGGGACGGCACGAATGGTGCCTTGAAGACCCATCTGAAATCACAGATAGCCAGTGGTACGAACATGAAGCGAGAGATGTGCGTGTCGCTGCAAGAGAACTCGCCACACAGGCTGGTCGAACAATGAAGACTCGCCAGGTGCGGGTCGAGAGGCTGGGCGGGGAACCCAACTTCAAAAATGGCGCATGGCATATTCCCGCAGACGCGGCAGCTTGGCACCTCGCTCGGCCACTGCTAATCGCAGTCGAGAATGCTTTCAGCGACGGGGCTTTCCTTCGTCTGATTCTGACACGTGTCGGTTTTAGGAAACTTCGTCGACGGCTCGGCACGTCAGCTTTTGACGCTCTCAAGTCCGCTTGGAAGGCCTCAGAGATCGGAGATGGACGGTGGCTCGAGATAAGACACGGAGGGGGCGGGACACTAGAGCGGCAGATCCGCCTCATTGCGAGACAGTCTGCTGGCCTGCCCCCTCGTTTGATCGTCTTGGTGGACAGTGATCGTTCTGGACCCAGGGAACCTCTTGGCCTAACTGCAGTAGCCGCGAATCAGGCCTGCGCAGAGGAGTTTGGATCGCTTGATACACCATGGGACATTCAACCTTTTGTGCTAAAGAAGAGAGAAGTAGAGAACTACATCCCGGTGGCGGCGGCAAAGGCGCGCTACGGAAATCGGATCGCAGCATATGAACGACTCTCGGACGAAGAGAAGGACTACTATGACCTGAAACAGATACACAACAACTACTACAGGATCATCCTCCCGAAACCAGAGCAAGGGCACCTTCACGAGAATTCCATCAGGGCGAGAGCCGGAAACAAAGGGCAGGAGCTCGATAATCTAGTTGACTACGTCGTCTCGGCGTTATAGGAGAGTTCATGGCCCGCGTAGAACCAAGGACCTACAGCTTCGAGCAGTTGGTCGAACAAGTGAGGAACGGTCGGCTTCGCGTACCGAGATTCCAGCGAGAGTTCGTCTGGAAGTACAAGCAAGTCCGAATGCTATTCAGGAGTATCGCCCTCGGGTACCCGGTAGGAACCCTTCTCATCTGGAGCACAAGCGAACGCTACTCTAGTTTTGGGGAAATCGGCCCGATACAGCTCGACACCGAGCAACCACCGAAACCAACGGAAGTTGGCTACGTCCTTGATGGGCATCAGCGTGTGTCGGTAATGGTGGGGGCTCTTTCCCTTAGCGATGACGAGGCTGGCAGTCTCGAGGGTCAAAAACGAGCGTTCCTGGTCTACTACGACCTTGACCGCGAGAAATTCAGTCACGAGCGCACGCCAAAGGATCAACACCTTCCACTACGGTACTTGCTGTCAAGCGAGGCGGACCCTCTCACAACATGGATCGACGAAAGGCGAGATCGCACGCAACAAGGCTCGACGGAACGTGAACGCTGGGACAGGAACCGAAGGCGAGCCTTCGCCCTTCAGACGACGTTCGCCCAGTATCGCGTTCCATATCTCGAAGTCACGAACGCCGACTTGCCAGAGGCCGTCAACATTTTCACCCTTCTCAATACTCAAGGAACGCCAGCGAAACCGCACGAGGTTTTTGCTGCTCTTACATGGCGCCAGGACTCATTCGACTTCGCGGGGGAAGCGAAGCGCCTACTTGCCGACTACCCGAATCACGACAACTTTGGGACCGACCCTGTACTTCGCGCCTTGCTCGCCAGTTTGGGGGAAAGTGTCTACGAGGACAATTGGCAAGCCGTCCAAGATCGCCATGGCGACCAGCTTCAGCAGCGATTCTCCGAGATCTCTGTTGCCTTCGGTCGCGCTGTTGACTTTCTGGTTGAGAATGTTGGTGTGCGCTCGGGACGGGTCCTCCCCTACGCACTACAGTTGGTCGCGTTGACTGAGTTCTTCCGCCGAACCCCTAAAGCCGAACCAGCCCAGGCGTCCGAGTTGGTCCGTTGGATTTGGGCAAGCGGCTTTTCCCAAGCATACAGCGCCGCGACAGCCTCTGGCGCGGATGAACTTCTGCGCAGGATCGGATCACTGGCTGCTGGCGAGGAAACCCAGCTCCTAAATGAGCCTGCGCTCATGGAGCCGTACCCGGTGACCTTTCACCCCAAGGCTGCACGGGTTCGGGTCTTCCACTTGTTCCTTGCCTCAAAAGGACCACGAGATCTCACGACTGGCGAAGTGCTTTCCAACATTCTCGAAGCTGGAATGGCAGACGGCTACTCAATCGCAGGTAAGGGACGCAGTACGGGCTGGCCGCTCGCGGGCCGAATTCTCATTGGTACCAACAACAGGCGAAGGGCCGAGGACCAGTTTCGTGCATTGGAGAACAAGAGCGAACGTGAGACCGTCCTTCGAAGTCACCTCATTCCCAATGAGGCATATGCGGCATGGCTTGTCGGTGACGAAGACACGTTCATGGAGCTTCGACGGGATGCACTCGTGAGGGAGGAGCGAGACTTCGCTAGAGGCTTCCTTCAGGTCCCCGAAGAAGGCGCGTTGCTACAGTACGAGCCGATAATCGACGTGGAAGACGAAGAGATGTTTGAACCTTAGCACAGGGTCCCTCTATGCGAGAGTGATGTGTTGGTTCTCATTAGGATGCCCGCACTGTTATCACGGTTCTTCGGATACGAATTCCACAGCAGTAGCCCAGTCGCCAGCCCGAGGAAGAGACTAGATTCCTTGGTTCAGCTAAGCTAAACTGGCAACCCGCCAACGCCCTTTCGCCGCTAAGCTAAGCCCTCCAGCGCGGCCTGGCGCGGGTAGGCCCTCGAGATCTCACCATCGCCTACCCCCGCGACACCGGGCCCCGCTGAATCTGCGGAGAGTCTGCCTCGCGGGACGACGGCAGCCGGGTGACTCTGGTTTACCCGCTCTCCTGTGTCGAACCAGGCGCCCTGAGCAACGAAATCCGCGAGCTCCTGCTCGACGCCCACGAGCACCCGAGCGCATTCGCACGCACTGAGCTGAGGCGGACAGCGCGCTCGTACTGGTCGCCCAAGCACCACAGATCCTCGGCTTTCGCAATGTGATTGCAGCCATCGACCGACCGGGCATGGAGTTCGCGAAGCTCACAATGCACGACCCCGACACAGCGCGAAACATCGCCGAGTCCGCCACGGCGGAGCTCTCTGATGAAACCCAGAGACTCGGCCGGCCGTTCTCGCCCATCCAGGCACCGCTCAAGTATTGGTCGTCGCCCCGCCGAAGCGCCTCGAGGCCTTCCTTTCGCGAGTTCGGCAGCTCGCCGGGGATTAGCCTGGATAAGCAAGCTCTACGCGGACCGGCGCTTGCCCCGCCGTGTTTGCGTCGGAATGAGGGTTGGAAACGCCCTGACAAGATCGTCAATGCTGTGGGCGGCTTCGAACCGCCATGGGCGAGTCTCGCAGCCTCCGGCTCCACCCAACGGACGTTCATCGAAGACCTGGACCTCGGACGCGCAGCTCGGCAACGCCGTCTTGCTGCTAAGCCCTCCGCTCTGGCCCGCCGCTTGCTCCAACCTACTCTGCCTCAATGGATTGTGACGCAGGCTCCGCTCCAGGGCGCGAGCAACTGGCGGGCCAGAGCTCCGGGTCGCCTGCGGCAATAGCAAGACGGCGAGGCCGAGGTCCATTGCGACCCCGATTGCGATCCCGATCCCGATCCGTACCACGCGCCTGGACTGGATGGCTATCCCTGCCGGGGCGCGGCCGCCGGCGGGTCCTCCGACCCGGGCGCGTGGCGAACGGTCCTTCCGGCCGGGGCACCGCGCCGCAGGATTCCTCACTCACAACTGAGTGAGGTACCGAGGCGCACAGTTCCTCCGAGCCGCAGCTCGGAGTCGGACGCTGTCCGAACTACCGCGAACAGTTGAGGTCCGTGATACGGCTTGAGCATCCAATTCAAGTATCTTAGCGTGTCAGGCTCGCCTCTCCTTCCTCGGTGAGCATGATACCCGTGACTGGGGAGGCCTCCCGATGCACCCAGGTGTGATTCGGGCCAGCATAGGTCCTGAGAAGTTCAACAGTAGCAGGAAGCGCTCGCACCTGGTCAGCCGACAGTGCGAAATAGCGGGCTCCGACTCCGTGGTCCTTGTAGTACTTGACGAAGCCCAGACCAAGGAGCCCGTCCAAGGCCTGTGAAAACATGCCGAGCGAGACGCGGACCGACCCCTCTGCCAGGTCCTGGAAAACCGAGCGTCGACCGGGCTTTGGACACGGCGACGAGGTCTCAACGGAGCGATCGCGAGCCTGGCCCACGGCGACAAAGGTTTTTAGCAAGATCACGAGTTCCTCGGCACCAGCCTCTTCGAGCAGCCACAACATCGTATTTTGGAGTCGTGACAAACGAATCTTGCGAGGCCTGACGTTCTTCATATTCACTCCGCTTCAACTTCGGGGCCGTTCACGAAAGGTATGTATACGCTCGCGCCATGGTACGGCGACGATCATCGCAACCGTAGGTGCGGACTCCACTATGGGCCTCCCGATCGTCGCTGAAAGTGATCCTCCTCAGCTCAGCTCAACGGAAGGTCATGCGTCATCGATCAACAGTTGCGCGAGCGCCTGCAGCGTGCCCGCGGGCTTCCGCTTCCCGCCTGCGAGCGCCTGGCGAACGAGGATGCAGGCCCTCCAAGCGACGCGCAGAAAACGGACCCGATCACGCAGCCCTTCGCCGAGAGCCCCACACCGAACGCCCATTGATTCCGCCCCGGACTCCGCCATAATCCAGGCTCGCCCCCCCCGAAGCACGAGCGATTCGCAGCCGTGAGGACGAGCCAGGACGTGGACAGAAAGCCACACACGCTGATCCTGGGAGCCTTCGCCGGGCTGCTCGGGATCGCCGCGTTCTTCGCCGTCACCCCGGATTTCGCCGCCCGGCACCTCTCCCCGAACGGCTACCTCACCGACCAGGGCCGGGCCGACCTGGAGTGGTGCCGCATCCTTTCCTTGGTCGGCGGCGTGTACCTCTTCCTTCGCGCGGGCCTGCTGAGCGGGAGGCGCGCCGTGTCCGCGTTCCGTCGTTCACGCGCCGACGGCAGCGGGCGGTCGGGTGTGCAGATCGCGGCCGACCTCGCCTGGCGTGGAACAGTCGAGGTGCTGTTCTGGTGCAGCGTGATACTGATGCTGGCCCTCGCTGCGCGCACGGCCTGGTTCGTGATCGCGGACGCCAACTGGGTGTTCGGCGACGACCACCAGCTGCTGACCACGACCCTCGTCGGGGAGTGGTCTCCGAACTTCGTGATCCCTGCCATCCTGCGGTTCTCGCCCCTCGGGTACGAGTACAACATCCTGCTCCCCTTCGGCAACGCGCCGTACGTCTACTACGGCTGGGAAGCCTTCAAGTTCCTGACCATCGTCGGCTGCACGCTGCTGACGATGGTGTTCGCCGTGCGCAGGGTCCTGTCGGTCGGAGAGGAATCGGCGCGGCTGCTGCACACCGCGGCCTGCCTCCTCGTCGCCTGCCTGATCACGTCCCCGGGACTCTACTTCGCCTGCGCGATGGCCTGCTTCCACGAGGCGTTCCTGACCTTTCTCCTCGCGCTGTGCATCACGCTGTATGTCGTCGGCACGCGGAGCCGCGGCTCGACGATGGCGTACGGGCTCTCGCTCCTCTTCGGCAGCATGGCCCTGTACGTCAAGGAGCCGACCTTCGGGGCCGTGCTGATCGCGATGCTCCCGCCGTTCGCGGCCGGGTTCTCGGCCCTGGGGCGGAAGCGCGCGGTCTTTCAGCTGGCGATGGTCGCGTCCTGCCTCCTCTTCGTCCTGGCCTTCTACGTCTGGATCATCCTGCCCCTCGACGGATCGGAGCGTCCCTACAACGTCGGCCGCGTCCCCGACTTCTCGACCGGGATGTCCCTCTCCTACTTCGTCCACTACGATCTGTGGGTGATCCTGCTCGCGGCGCCCGTCGCGCTCGTGCGAGCCGTCGCGACGCTGGTGCGGATCGTCCGCAGGAAGGCGCTGGACCTGGACCTGCTGACCTTTGATGGGCTGCTCTACGCCGGGGTCGCCTACGCGTTCGCCTACTACCTGCTCGGGATCATGAACGTCCACTACTTCGTCCCGTGCTACCCGTTCCTGTTCCCCGCCCTCTTCTACTACGGCGCGCGCGGCCTGCGCCACGCGCAGCGGAGCCGCCGAGGACGGTGGCTGGCGCTGGTCCTGACGGTCGGCCTGCCGGCGCTGTGCATCGCTCAGTCCTTCCCGTTCTACGACCTGCAGCAAGGGCAGGTGAACCAACGCCGCAGGAGCCACGTGCCGACGCTGCAGGCGCTCCTCCCCGAGGCCGAACGGAGCCATCTCGTCTTCATGATCCCGCCGGTCGACGCCTTCCACTCGGAGTTCGAGAGGACGGCCGCGCTGCACTGGGAGCTCTACACGACCCGGGCCTTCATGGACTTCCTGAGCGACGAGCCCGTGCGATGGCTGATCTGCGACCCCGACGGGATCTACGACCAGACCTGGCTGCGCCTGCTGGAGATCGAGGTGGTCCCGAGCCTGGACGTGCTGAGCGCGGACCGGGACGTGCTGTTGGTGTGCCCGTCCTATGCCCTGCGGGTCGAGCCCCGTGAGGAGCTGCGGGAAGCGACGGAGCTGCCCGGGACCCACGGCGTCCTCCCGGTCTCCTTCTGGCGCGTCGAGCGCTGAGCGCGTCTGCGGGGCGGCCGATCCGGCGTGCCGCGATGCGGGTGGATGCGAAGACCGCGGCCCTGCGGTACCATAGCCCCGGATCGGTCTTCCCGTCGAGCGCGGCGGGGCCGGAGGAGGAGACGTGCTGCGCGACGGCGCCGAGGCCCTGCTGAGGAAGTTCCTGGAGCTGGCGCAGGGGGCCCGCCCCCTGCAGCGCTGGATCGAGGCGCTGGCGGACCCCGCTGACCAGGATCGGTGGCAGCCGGGGGCGGCGGCGCGCGGCGAGCGCTTCCTCGAGGTCTACCTCGACCTGACGGACCAGTGCAACCTCCGCTGCGTGATGTGCCACATTCCCCACGCCGACGGCAAGGCGACGCAGCAGCTGGGTCGCGACACCTACGAGCAGCTCGCCGCGGCCCTGTTCCCGCACACCGCGAACGCCGTCCTCTCCTGCCTGCACGAGCCGCTGATGGTGCGGGGCTTCTTCGACTACGTCGCGCGCGTCGTCGACTTCGGCGTCCCGGAGATCACGATCACGACGAACGCGCAGCTGATGCGGCCGCGCATGTGTCGCAAGATCCTCGCGTCGGGGCTGACCGACATCCACGTCTCCGTCGACGGGGCGAGCGCGGCGGTCTACGAGTCGATCCGGCGCGGCGCAAGCTTCGACACGCTGCTCGAGAACCTCGAGACCTTCGCCGCGATGCGGGGCGAGAGCGCGCTGCCCCGGCTCCAGATCCAGGCCGTGATCATGCCGGAGAACAGCGACGAGCTCCCGCTCTTCGTCGAGCGCTTCGCGCGCTTCCGGCCGCGTCGGATGCTGTTCATCCACCAGGACCTCCAGCCGCCGACGCGGCGCGACGCGGTCGAGCGCCAGCTCCGCCGGACCCTCGCGGCCTGCGTCGAGGCGGGCATCATCTTCGAGGAATACCCGGACCTGTGCATCCCCCCGCAGCAGGTGCTGGCGGCCTACGGCCTCGCCGGGGTGCGCCGGGA
>JAUIEM010000024.1 GCA_030428695.1 bacterium | reverse complement strand
ACAAGAGGATCGGCAAGGACCTCGTGCTGACGGTGCTGCGCATCCTCGACGACCGCTGCCACCCGCTCTCCCTGGGTGACCTGGTCGCCGGCGAGGGCCAGATCGTCGTCGAGATCCCGGCCGAGGCCCCCGAGCACCTGACCAAGGGGGCGCGCTTCAACAACACCGAGCGCATGGTCGCTCAGCTCGAGGCGGCCCTGTGGAAGGTCTTCGAGCCGCGCTGGAAGAAGGCGATCGCCAAGAACATGGGGGGCCTGGCCAAGGACGACCGGATCGCCCTGGCCGAGAACCACTCGACGCCGCCCTCCCTGCTCGACAAGCTCGCCCGCACCCCGGCCCTGCTCTCGGCCGTGCTCACCAACCACTCGACCCCGAGCGTCACCCTCGAGCGCGTCTACAACGACCCGAAGCTCGCGATCCTGTCGCCGTCGAGCGGCAAGCCGGACCGGCAGGCCACCCTGATGTACCTCGCGGCGCATCCGAACCTGCCGCTGCCGCTGTACCGGAAGATGGCGCGCGATCCGCGCACCACCTACCGGGTGCTCGACTGGCTGATCATGAACGAGAAGCACGGCAGCGACCCCGAGGCCCTCGGCGCGATCTTCCGGCACCCGAAGCTCGAGCGCTTCCAGGTCTACACGATGGCGGTGCGCGAGACGACGCCGACGACCGTGCTGTACGCGATCGCCTCGAACCGGCGGGTCGTCGACCACAAGATCCTCAACGGTCTGATCCTCAACATCCTCAGCCTGCGCAAGCAGGACCCCGACAAGCACGCGACCAACGCGCTGTTCGCGGCCGCCAACCATCCGAAGAGCGAGTATTTCCACCGCGTCGCGATCGCCGACAGCCCGCGCACCCCGCCCGCGGTGCTGTACGGCATGGCCTGCGTGCAGACCCAGGATCCGCGCGTCCTCGCCCGCATCTGCTGGCACCCGAAGGTCGAGATCCGCACCCTGCGCAAGATCGCCGAGCACAGGAACACCGACACCTACAAGTGCCTCGACCGGATCGTCTTCCTCACGCCCCGTGAGCCGGTCTACAAGGCGGTCGACGACTCGGTGCTCCGGGCGGTGGCCCGCCACCCCAAGGTGCTGCGCCACGCCCTCGAGCGGATCGCCAAGCATCCGAAGGCCAGCGCCGCGACCCGCCGCTACGCGTCGGCGAAGGCGCCGCGCGCGCCGCGCCGGTAGGGGCTCCTCCAGTCGGCAGACGGGAACACCCCCGAGCGGGTGTGTGTCGCGGTGGTGCCGCGGGGCGGGTCCTTCGTTGGTCTTGTACTGCAATCGCGACAGTGGTTCGTTGCCACGTTCGGGGGCTCTGCGGTAAGCGTAGTCGAACGACGCCGACCGGAAGGGACGCTTCTGTCCAGAAGTATCGATTGAGGGAATAGCGATGGGTGCTCCAGGCTAGAGCTAGATGAACCACTACCAGCTTCTCGGCGTTGAGCCGAGCGCGGACGCGGAGAAGATCCGCAGAGCCTACCGTGCCATGGTGAAGCGATACCACCCCGATGTCGCCGGCTCCACCAAGAAGAGCGAGCGGGTGTTCATCGCGATCAAGACCGCCTACGACGTTCTTTCCGACGCCCAATCGCGGGCCACCTACGACCACTCCCTCGGGCTCTACACCCGGAAGCGATCGACTGCCGGCAAGTCTCTTCGCGTGATCTTGGACATTACCGCCAGGGAGCGGCGAAACGGCGTATGGAAGACCATAGAAGTGCGGAAATCGCGTGCCTGCGACCTTTGTCAGCGCAGAGGTTACGCATTCCAGATCCGGTGCGTGTTCTGTAGCGGAACGGGGTCCGTCGGGCAACAGCGTTGCATAGAGTGTCGAGGCCGTGGGAGGTTCGGGTCATGCAACCTGTGCGACCGTGGGCTGGTCGCCTACGTCGACACCTACACCATCGAGATCAAACCCAATCCCGAGAGCCGTCCCTACCGGCTCGCTGGCGCTGGCGAGCGCGGTCGAAACGGCGGTCGCGATGGCGACCTCTACGTCATCGTCCGCGGGGCGCCGACCTACGACGGTGGAAGCCCCGGCAGCTGGCCGCGGCCACCGTCGTCCAGCCGTAATCGGCGGACGCGTCCTCGACAGACCAGCCGCGGCTCGAGCTGGTCGGCGCGTCCGAACTCGACCAGCGGCAAGTCGGGTGCAGGCAGGCACAGGAAAACGAAGCGACCGCTCAACCGATGCTGGAGCTGCGGCCACACCTGGTATCCACGAGGAAGTGACCTCTCCGCGTGCTGCCCGCGTTGTAAGTCGAACACGACGCACTACGACCGCTAGAAGCGGATGGAGGGCGAACGACCCTCGACTCCAGATCACCGGATGTGTCCTGCTCGACCTACGCGCTGACCAGCTGCAGCGGTCCGGGCGGCAGGTCGTCCTCGAAAGCGCGGCCCTGGGCGTCGGTCGTGCCCTTGCGCCGGGTGCCGTCGGGCAGGATCAGCTCGTAGGGCGCGTTCGCCTTCGGCTGGCCGTCGTCATCCTCGAGGAAGAACTCGACGAAGTCGCGGTACTCGAGCTTGCCGGAGGCGATCTTCTCCGCGCCCTCGAGGTGCACCTCGAAGAAGAACTGCAGCAGCTTGGAGTCCTCTTCCTCGTCGCTGAAGGCGCCCTGCTGCACGCCCTTGCACTCCCAGCTCGCGCGGATCGCGCCGGCCTGGACGGTCGCCTGCAGGGTCTCGACCGGGTCGTGCCCGCCGTCGGCATCCCACTCGAAGATCTTGAGCTCGACGCTCTTGCCGTCGGCGTTCTCGGCCTTGGCGCTGAGCTGCGCGGTCTCCTTGTACTTGATCTTCGTCTTGTCCCAGGCGGCGTCGGACAGCCTGGGAGGACCGTCCGGCTTCGTGTCGTCGGCCTGGCTCGGCGGGCTGGCGGCGCCGGCCGCCGGTGCGGCCGCCTTCGCGGCGTCGGCCTCGTCCTTGTCGAGCATACGGAGGTTGACCGGGCCGGGCACGACGTCGTCCTCGAAGCCCTTGCCTTCGGCGTCGGTGAAGCCCGTGCGCTTGCTGCCGTCGGAGAAGGTCAGCTCGTAGCCCGTGTTCGCCATCACTTCGCCATCGTCGTCGGCGAGCACGAACTCGATGAAGTCGCGGTACTCGAGCAGCCCCGACTCCGCCTTCTGGTCATCGACCTCGACGCGGAAGAAGAACTTCAGCAGCTTCTGGTCTTCCTCCTCGTCGGAGAACTCCCCGCCCTTGGCGCCGGTGCACTGCCACTCGGCCTTGAGCTTGCCGCCTTCGACCGTGGCCTCGAGGGTCGCGACCAGGTCGTGCTGGCCGTCGGCGTCGTGCTCGAGGATGGTCAGCTTCGCGGTCTTGCCGTCGGCGTGGCTGACGTCGGCGAGCAGGGCGGCCTTCTCCTCGAACTTGATCGTCTCCCGGTCCCACTTTGCGCCGCTGATCGCGACGGGGCCGTCCGGCTTCTTCGCGTCGTCCTTCTTGTCCGCGTCGGCCTTCTTCTGGGCGGCGGCGAGCTCTTCGTCGGACAGGATGCGCAGGCCGACCTCGCCGGGGACGACGTTGTCCTCGAAGCCGCGGCCGTCCTTGTCGGTCTTGCCGACCCGCTTGCTGCCATCCTGGAAGCTCAGCTCGTAGCCCGTGTCGGGCATCACCTCGCCGTCGTCGTCGGTCAGCAGGAACTCGATGAAGTCGCGGTACTCGAGCAGCCCCGAGTCGGCCTTCTCGGCGCCTTCGATCTCGACGCGGAAGAAGAACTTCAGGAGCTTCTGGTCCTCGGCCTCGTCGGAGAAGTCGCCGCCGCTGGTGCCCTTGCACTCCCACTCGGAGGTGATCTTGCCCTGCTCGACCGTCGCCTCCTGGGTGCCGACCAGGTCGTGCTGGCCGTCGGCGTCGTGCTCGTAGATCGTCAGCTTGGCGGTCTGGCCGTCGGCGTTCTGCACGTCGGCGTGCATGCCGGCCTTCTCTTCGAACTTGATCGTCGTGCGGTCCCACTTCGCGCTGACGACCTTCGGCTTCTTGTCGTCGTCGGCCGGGGCGTCGTCCTTCTTGGCGGCGTCCTTCGGGTCGACCTGCTTGTCCTGCCCCGGCTCGAGGGCCTGCCTGCTGGGCGGTCCGCCCGCGCCCGGCGCGTTCTTCGGGTCGTAGCCCCCGCGCTTCGCCGCGATGCCGGCGGCGGCACCCGCGGCGACGGCGCCGGTGGCGACGGCGGCCGCGGTCGCGGCGTCGGACTGCGCGGGCACCTCGTCCGCCGGCTTCGCGTCGGCGGGATCGGCCGCCGGCGTCGCCTGCAGCTCGCCGTAGGCTTCCATCACCCCGGCCCCGAGGTTGCCGGCCTTGTCGACCAGCGCTCCGTGCAGCTCGCCGATGCCGGCCAGCAGGCCGGCCGGCGCGGGCTTGAGCGGCTCCTTGGAGGCGTCGAGGGTCAGCCCGTGGCTGGCCCAGGGAGCGGTGCGCTCGAAGGCGAGCAGGGCGCGGTCGACGACCTCGGTGCCGTCGACCTCGGGCCGCTTCGCCCCGATCTCGACCTCGAACTCCTTGCCGCTGCCCTTCGGCGCGAGGGCGGCGACTTCCGGCGCCGCGTTGAGGATGACGACGTCGAACGTCTTCGGCTCGCTCGGCATCCCGGCCCGGTTGAAGGCCTTGACCACCAGCTCGCCCTTGACCGCGTCCTGGTCGGTCTCCCACAGGCAGGCGAAGGTGTCCTGGAAGCGGGCGGAGCGGCGGAAGTCGCCGATCGGCTCGCCCTTGAACAGGGCCTCGACGCGGCCGATGTCCTCGGGCTTCTCCTCGGTCTTGACCAGCACCCGCACCTTCCCGCGCAGGAACTGCTGCTCCTCCGTCGAGATCCGCGGGGCGCCGCCGAGGCCGCGGCTGATCAGGGTGACCGAGGCGAGCTTCGGCGGTTCCTTGCAGACCTTGACCCAGAGCGGCGCGCGGCTCGCGTTCTCGGTCTCGTCCTTGGCCTCGAGCTCGCCCTGGACATCGTCGCTGAGGGCGAGGCTGTAGATGCCCTTGCCGGTGTCCGCCCCCGCCTTGCCGTCGGCCTTGGCCTCGACGACCTTGGTGCCGACGTCCTCGGCGACCCAGCGCAGCGGCTTGTCCTTGGCGAGGAAGCCCGGCAGGTGGCGGCCCTCGAGCACCAACCCGGAGCTCTGCCAGGCGCCGAAGCGGATCTGCTGGCGGAAGGGGGCGGCCTGCTCTTCGTAGGCCTCGGGGGAGTTGTCGAGCTCGAGGCGCAGCTTGATCGTCTCGCCGCGCACCTCGATCGCGAGGGTGCCGGGGCCGGACTTGAAGCGCTCGACCTCGGTTGGCCACAGGCAGCGGTAGAAGTTCCCGCGGTTGAGGGCGTTGAGCTGCGTCTCCTCGAGGGTCGGCAGGCCGCGTTTGTTCTCCTTGTCGCTGTCCGGGATCCAGAAGCCCTTCGGCTTGAACTTCGTCTTCTCGCGGCCGGGCTCATCGACCCACACCGTCACCCCGACGCCGCCCCGCACGCGCAGCGGCGGGTCGAGCAGCACGATGGCCGGCGGCTGGTTGTCGACGCGCGCCTTGCGCACCAGGGCGTCTTCCTTGAGGCCGGAGACGGCCAGGCCGGCGCGGTCTTCGACGTGGGCCCAGATCTCGCGCTCGCCGTCGCCGCTGAAGCGGCTGTCGAACTTCATCGTCGGCGCGAACTCGCCGGGGCCGGGCTTGGTGTTGTAGAGCAGGCCGACCTGGTTGCTGGTGTCGTAGTCGTCGTTCCAGGTCTGGACCGGCGACTGCGGCAGGGGCGCGTCGGTCTCCTCGCAGAACAGCAGGATGCGGTCGATGCCGGTCTCGTCGTCCCTGGTGTCGAGCTCGACCTCGACGGTGCCCTTGCCCGGCGTGCTCTCGCTGAGCTCTTCGGGGCCCTTGGCCGCCTTGATCTCGCCCTTGGGCTTCACCTTGTCGACCGCCAGCCCGAACTTGATCGAGCCGGTCTGGATGTTCGGGCGGAAGTTCGCGATGTTGACGCTGATGATGCGGCAGGTCAGGTTCCCCGCCAGGTCGAAGGCGCGGATGATCACGTCGTGCTTGCCGTTCTTGACCTGGGTGGTGTTCCAGACGATCTTCAGGTCGGCCTTCGCGGTCGCCTTCTCGGGCACCATGCAGCCGAGCACCGCGTTGCCCTTGCCCTGGAACTGCTTCGCCAGCACCTCGATGCGGCTGATGCCCGAGGCCTCGTCCTCGGCGCTGACCGAGAAGCTGAAGCAGTCCTTGTAGGTGCCCTTGTCGCCGCTGCCCTCGAACTCGTCGAGGCCCTCGACCTCGACCTTCGGGGGCTTGTTGTCGATGCGTGCGTAGAAGCGCAGCTCGGGCTCGGGATCCTCATCCGGCACGATCTTCTCGCGCGTGTCCAGCAGCACCCCGCCGAGGCTGCGGGCGCCGCCGACCGGCCGCTCCTCGCTGTCGCGCAGGGCCTTGCCGTCGCCGGGGTTGCGGCCGCAGTCGCCGATGACCAGGAGCAGCTCGCTGCCGTCCTTCTCCTTGTCGCGCAGCTCGTCCATCGGGATCGGGCGCGAGATCCAGGTGTCGTCGCCGAGGGCCGCGGCGTCCCACTTCTGCTGCTTGAGCACGCGCAGCTTGGCCTGCCGTGCTTGCGCCGCGCCGGGCTCGATCAGGCCGCTCAGGCCGCCCTTCGGCACGATCGCGTAGTGGAAGTCGCGCTCTTCGTTCCGCATGCCGGTGTTGAAGCGGACCCGGAAGCTGAAGGTCGGGTTGTCCGGACCGAGGCGCTCGTCGCGCTTGTCCTTGCCGCCGTCGCCGGTGATGACCTCGACGTTGCCCGGGCCGATCCAGTTCTCGCAGCTGTCGACGCTCTCGCTCCGCAGCCAGTCGCGGCTGTCCGCCTCGCGCCCGTCCGGCACCGCGCGGACGCTGAGCACCTCGGGGCGCAGCGAGCGGTAGCTGCGGTAGAAGACCCGCTGCGGCCGCGGCAGGCCCTCGCGGCGCGCGGCGCGCCGGCAGGGGAGCAGGAAGA
The DNA here is from genome assembly GCA_030428695.1 of bacterium. The sequence continues at coordinate 33,224 of JAUIEM010000024.1, read as the reverse complement.
TCGCGCGCACGGCGGGGTTCTCGCCGCCGCCGAAGTCCTCGACGCTGAAGCGCAGCTCGCGCTCCTCTTCCTTGCCGTCGAAGCGGGGCGCACGCTGGCGCTCGAAGCTCCACTTCTCGTCCTTGCGCTGGACCAGGGCGAGCACCCACTCGACCGCGGGCACGACCTCCGGCTCCTCGAACCAGAAGTGGACGTGCAGGTGGTCGTGGCCGGCCGCGAGCTCCTTGAGCGCCTCGTCTTCGTGCTCCGGCCGCCACTCGAGCAGCTGCACCGAGGCGGGGAAGACCGGCAGGTAGTCGCTGTACCAGTCGCGCTCGCGCTTCTTCGGGAACTTCGGCGCGCGCGGATCGAGCCACAGCGCCGGGTAGGCCTCGGGGTCCTTCTCGCGGAAGGGCTCGGCGACGAGCTTCTGCCAGTCTTCCTGGGCCAGGAAGTCGCCGGCGAAGCTGGTCGTGAACTTGTCCTTCTCGCCCCACTCCTTCGGGTAGCGGGGCAGCTCGAGGGGCGAGCCCTTCTTCACGCTGCTCGCGAGCACCAGGGCGACCGCGAACTCGACCAGGCCGAGGCCGTTCTCGCCGCTGACCGGGCGGGCGTAGCGGGCGAAGCCGGAGCCGGTCTCTTTGTCCTTCATCACCTGGAAGTAGGCGTAGAGGGCGCTGAGGGCCTCCTGCGGACCGGCGCGGAAGCGCAGGTTGAGGTTGTAGCAGCCGGCGTGGCCGAGCAGCTGCTCGCGGCGCGCCTTGTCGCGCGGGGCCGCCTCGTTGAGCAGGCCGCCGGCGAGGTGGCCGAGGCCCTCGATCAGCCAGCGGTCGTCGGCGACCGAGATCGGCCGCGCGAAGGAGTCGGTGTCCGCCAGGGAGCGGCGCGCGTAGTCCGCGCGGGCGACCAGCTCGAGGAGCTGCTCGAGCCAGGCGGAGTGGAAGTTCAGCGCCGCGCCCGCGCCCTCCTCGAGGGAGTGGTCGCGCGGGTCGAGCACGATGCGGTCGAAGCGGCCGCCGTCGCCGGCCCCCTGGCTGTAGGCCTGGAGGCGGGAAGGAGCGAGCAGCGTGACCAGCCCGCCGGTCGTGCGGTCGCGGTCGCCGAAGACCTTGAACAGCTTCGCGCTCGGATCGGCGAGCGCGCTGGCGAGCTGCTTCCCGAAGGCGGCGCTGGCCGGGTGCACGCCGTAGACCGTGTGCTCCTTGCCCTCGCCCTGCTTCTCGGCCCGCACCAGCAGGCGCTCGGCGTCGATGCCCACGGCGAGCGCGAAGGCCGGCTTCTTGTCCGCGCCGAGGGCGCCGAGGGGATGGCGGGCGCGGGGCAGGAGGAAGCCGAGCGCCTGCGGCTCCTTCTCGGCCTTGTAGGCGGCCGCCGCCTCGCTCTTGCGGGTCTCGCCCGCGGTGCCGAGCTCCTCGACGGTGAAGCGGTAGCTCTGGCCGGGGACGAGGTCGTCGACGATGTAGAAGCCGCGCGGTTGGGCTTCCAGCGCCTCCTGCCCGCCCTCGTCGAAGCTGTGAGCGATCTCGCTCGCGCCGGGCAGCGGCATCAGCACGATGTTCTCGCGGTCGGCCTCGAACGCGAGGTCCGCCCAGCCGCGCAGGCGCCCCCGCAGCCGCACCCGGGCCTTCTCATCGCGGCAGAAGCCCCAGGCGACCAGCATGTCGCGGGCCCAGGCCCCCCGCACCTTCTTGCGCGAGTAGATGCTGACCTCGAAGCGCGTGTCCTTGCGCAGCACGCTGGCGAAGAAGCCGCCGCCGGTGCGCTGCCAGGCGTCGCCGCCCAGGCCCTCGGCCCCCTCGAGGGCGAGGCAGCGCAGGGGGCTCTGCGGGTCGAACGCGAGCTGGTCGAAGGGCCGCATGCGCTCGGCGGCCGAGACGCGCACCTCGAGCCGGGCGCGGGTCTGCGAGCGGTGGTCGAGGCGCAGGGTGGGGCCGTCGACCTTGAAGACGAAATGCTCGGCGAGCGCGAGGTCCTTCTTCAGCGCGCCCTCGAGGTTGCGCGCGGCTTCTTCCGGCGAGGCGCCGCAGGCGAAGCTGTGGACGTCGATGCCGCTCGCTTCCTTGCGCGCTGTCAGCCGGTGCTCGCCGATCCAGACGCGGTCGCCGGGCAGGGGAGCGGCGAGGAACTGCACCCCGGGGCTGGTGTGGCGGAAGCCGACGAGCAGCCGGCTCTTCTCGCCGTGGCGGGCGACGGAGATCTCGCCCTTGCGCGGCTTGTCGGCCGCTTCCCAGGCGACCCCGAGGGCCTTCGCCTGGCTGCCGGGCGCGGCGCTCGGCCAGACCTGGCTGGCCAGCTCGCCGAGGGGCCCGGTCTGCGTGACGCGCACGGCCGGCGGCAGCGGGCTCTCGCCCCACTCGACCTGGTGCACGAAGGTCTTCTTGTCGGGGAAGGACTCCCCGCGCTGCATGTCGAGCACCTGCACCGGCGTGCCGGCCGTGAGCCGCAGGGCCTGGGCGAGGCGGACGGTGTTGTTCTTCGAGCCGAGGATCTCGACGCGCTGGTCCTTGTGCGCGCCGTCGCGGACCTCGAGCGTGCAGCCCCGGTAGCGGTCGCGGCCGGCGGAGGGCAGCCCGTTGAGCTTGACGAAGTTGTCGGCGGTCGCCTCGCCGACGCTCGCGAAGCCGTCGAGCCACTCGGTCGAGGGCATGCCCTGGTCGGTCTTCCGCGAGATCCCGTAGCGGGCGACGGGGAACCCGGCGTGCTCCCAGAGCACCGCGACGCGGCCGTCCTCGAGGGCGAAGACCTCGACCTTGCCGCCCTCGCTCGGCGGCGGCGGTTCCTTCGCCTCGACCTTGGGAAACACCTCGAGCTCGAGCTTCTTCCGGGCCTTCTTGTCCGCCTTGTTGGTCACGACCAGGGTGCAGGGGAACTTCCCCTCCTTGTCCGGGGTGCCCTCGAGCTTCGCGTCCTTGGTGCCGCTGATCTTCGGCCAGGCCGGCGCGCCTTCCAGGCTCCAGGTGAAGGGCCCCTGGCCATCGTCCTCGACCGACGCGCTCGCGACGTAGGCGCTGCCGACGGAGGCGCTCGGCAGCCCCTCGCACAGCACCGCCAGCTCGCCCTGCACGGTCAGCTCGAGGGTGCCCTCGACCTTGCTCGGCGGCACCTGCGCGTCGCGCACGGTCACGGTCAGCGCGTACTTCCCCGACTGCTCCGGCGTGCCGCTGATCTTGCCGGCCTTGCCGTCCTCGGCGGTGCCGAGCTTGAGGCCCGCGGGGGTGCCCTCGGCGCCGCTCCAGCTCCAGGTCAGGGGCGTGATCAGCCCCTCGCCGCCGACCGGCAGGGTCGCCTCGAAGGCTTCGCCGACCTTCGCGGTCGCGGCGGGCAGCTCGTCGAGCTTCGGCTCGCCGGGGACGGTGATCGAGTACTCCTTGCGCTTCTTCGATTGCTTGTCGTCGGAGGAAGAGACTTCGAGGGAAAAGGTTGTCAGGCCCGCCTTGGTCGGCTTGCCCTCGATCCGGGCGCTCTTGCCCTGGCCCTCGAGGCTCAGCCCGGCCGGCAGCGCGCCCGCGACGACCGCGAAGCGCAGGGGCGGGACCCCGCCGCGCACCGCGATCTCCTTCGAATAGCTCGCCCCCACCCTGCCCTGGGGAAGTTTCTGGGTGAGGATGTCGGGTCGTGCCAAGGGGCTACCTCCGAAGACTGAAGATGCCGTGCGAGGTCCCGACCAGGAGCTGGTCGGCGTCGCGCGTGACGCTGTAGACGCGGCTGGTCAGGAAGCCGTTGCGACCGTCGAAGATGCGCACTTCCCGGTCCGCATCGAGGCGCACCAGGCCGCGGGCGGTCGCGATCCAGACCAGCTCGCCATCCGGAGTGAGCGAGAGGGGCAGAAGCGGCGGAAGCCCGGCCGGCGCCGGCTGCTCGTCTTCCAGCGCGAGCGCGGACTCGGAGGCGTCGAGCGTCCACCAGGGCGCGTCCTCCCCGTCCCGCCACAACAGCGGCGGGCCGAGCAGCAACAGCGCGTCGGCGCCGTGGGCGCGGGCGACGGAGGTGCCCGCCGGCAGCGCGAGCGGGGCGAAGCCGCAGCCGTCCGCGCGGTCGGAGATGCGCAGGGCGCCCCCCGCGCCGCCGACGACCAGCTCGCCTTCGGGGCGGAGCGCGAGGCTCGAAGGCTCGCGCAGGCTGGGGTGCTCGTCGCCGAACAGCAGGCGCCGGGCGGCGCCGTCCGCGTCGATGTGGAACAGGCCGCCGGGCACGGTCAGCGGGTCGGGATGGCCGATCTCCGCCGGCCCGAACAGGCAGTAGCCGCCGCCCCGCCCGTCGGGGGTGAAGGCGCGCAGCGGGAAGACGCAGCGCCGCCGCTCGCCGCAGCTCAGCTCCGCGCCGATCGACCAGTCGTCCGCGTCGCCCCCGGGCCAGCGCAGGCCGAACCAGTCGCGCCGGCCGGTCTCGCGCAGCACCCGGCAGGACTCGTAGGGGCCGAGGAAGTAGACCGCGACCGCGTCGGCGCGGATGCTCCACACCTCGTCGCCGAAGGCGGGGTCGGGCACCGACTCGGCGCCGCGCTGGCGGTGCACCCGCCCGGGCCGGGTCGGATCGACGCCGCCCTTGAGGAAGTACAGCCCGCCGTCGAGGCGCACCGCGTCGCGGGTCAGGCAGCCGGGGAAAGAGCCCCCGGGCTCGACCTCGAGGAAGGGCCAGGCCTGCTGGCGCGCGAGCATCTCGGCGGGATCGATGACGAACAGCGCGTCCCCGTCGCTGACGTAGACCGCGTCCCGCCCGACGCACAGCTGCTCGCCGCGCACCCGCCGCCCCGAGGCGAGCTCGAGGGGCAGGGCCCGCCAGCGCCGGGCCTCGGTGTCGAAGCAGGCGAGCCCGTCGCGGTCGAGGGTCCACAGCCCGCTGCTAGCGACCTCCAGAGCCCGGAAACCCGGCGTGCCGAGCCGGTCGGCGCGGTTCGGCAGCTCGACCCAGAAGCTCGCGGCGCGCGCCTCGACCCGCTCGGGGGCGTAGAGGTACAGGGCCTCGTCGGCCACCGCCAGGGGCTTGCGGTCGAATTCCACCAGCTGCGCGGTCAGGGGCAGGTTGCTCAGCCGGGCGTTGTCGGCGAACGCGAGGCTGCCGAGGTCGATGCGCCGGACCCCGCTGTCCATGCCGACGAACAGGTTGCCGGCCAGCTCGAGCAGGCTGTGCACCGCGCCGATACGGGTGCGGTAGACGCGGGTGCTGTCGTCGCGCAGGTCGAGCCGGCAGACGAAGCCGTCGCCGCCGAGCCAGAGCGCCGTCTCGCCGCGTTGGTGGAAGGCGCTGAACGGGCCCTGCACGGGCAGCTCGACCGCGCGCATGTCGGCGCCGACCCGCTTGTACAGCCGGTCTTCGAGCAGGAACCAGAACGCGCCTCCGGCGCCGAAGGCCGCCAGCGGCAGGGCGCCGACCTCGTCGGGGGCGGCGAGCACCTTGTCATCGACCAGGGTGAGGATGTAGCGCCCGCTCGGCGTGCGGAACCACAGGTGGTCCGGGTCGAGCTGGCGCATCCCGAGCACGGCCTCATCGATGCCGGGCACGGGCAGGAAGCAGGGCACGTCGGGGAAGTAGTGCCACAGCCCGCTGCGGGTGCCGACCCAGAGGGAGCCCTCGCTCGCGACGAGGGAAGTGATGCGCCGGTCGGGTTGCACGGACGTACGTTCTCCACGGATGTCGTCTTCCCTATTGTATCAAGGGGAAGGGCATCTCCGGAGGGGTCGGCCGTGGTTGCCGCGGGCGCGGCCAGCGGGTACAAGCTGCGCCATGGACCTGCCCGCGAAGCTCTCCGCCCTCCTGGACCTCGCGCGGCGCCGGCGCGCGGACCTGCGCCTGGCGCCGGCCGCCTGCTGGACCCGCGCCCTCGCCCGCCTCGGGCAGAGCGCGGCGACGCGGGGTCTCTTCCCCGCGGTGAGCTGGCGGCAGCTGCTGACCGCCCATCGCGAGCTGTTGCACTGCCGCGGAGCCCTCGCGGAGCGGCTGCGAAACGCGCTGGAAGCGGAGATCGCGCGCCGCCTGCCCGGCCCCGCGGCCGAGGCGCCTCCGATGTCCGCCGAAGATGCGCTCGCCCTGCTCGACGCCGAGCTCCCCCCGCCGCGCGGGCCCTACGCCCTGGCGCTCAAGGCGCCGGGCCCGGGGGGCGAGCGCGGGGTGCTGATGGCGATGGACCGCTGGACGGCCCTGCCGCGCATGTTCGATCTGCCGCGCCTGCAGCGCGACTACTGGCTGGTCATCGAGCCGAGCTGGACCGGCATCGCCCGCGCCGACCTGTTCGCCTTCCGGGCCCGGGCGACGGCGCCTGTGCTGGTCTTCGCTCCCTACGCGCCGGAGCGGCGCTTCCTGCAGCGGCTCGGTGGGCTCTTGCGGCCGGTCGTCCTCGGCAGCGGCGACTGGGTGCATCCGGAGGATTTCCGGCCGCTGCCGGGGCGGACGCGGCGCTGGGACGCGATCATGACCTCACGCTGGGCGCCATACAAACGCCACCACGTCTTCCTGCGCGCGATCGCCGCTCTGCGCGATCCGGGCTACCGGGCGCTGCTGGTCGGCTTCGAGCGTCCGGAGCAGCGCGCCGAGGCGCGGGCGCTGATCGACCTCTACGGGCTCGGAGGAAGCGTCGAGCTGCGCGGTTCCGTCGAGCATCCAGAGCTCAACGCCCTGCTCAACGGCGCGGGCGTGCAGGTCCTGACCTCCCTGATCGAGGGCAGCAACCGCGCGCTGTTCGAGGGTCTGTTCGCCGGCGTGCCCGCCCTGGCCCTGGCCGAGAACGTCGGCCTTCCGCGGCGCTGCTTCGGCAGCGCGACCGGCCGGCTGGTGCCCGAGGCCGGCCTGACCGCCGCGCTCGCCTGGTTCCGCCGCCACGCCGACAGCTTCGCGCCGCGCCCCTGGGCCCTCGCCGAGCTCGCCCCGGAGCGCAGCCTGGCGACACTCGACAAGGCCCTCGCCGGGCTGGCGCGCGAGGCCGGGGAGCCGTGGCGGGGCGGCATGGTCGGGAAAGTCAACCGGCACGGCTTCCACTACTACCCCGATGCCTCCGCCGGCGCGGGGCTCCCGACCTTGCGCGAGCTGCTCGGGCGGTACGGGCGCTGAGGGGGAGCCCTCCGACCTCCGACACAGCCTCCGTCCGGGGCACCTGCAAAGGCGGCGTAGGCCGGCGGGGGACCGCACGACAAGGCCACCCGGTGCACGGCGACGGTCACGGCGCGACGGTCCACGGTTCACGGGGTCCGGGTCGTGGACCGTGGGCCGTCTCGGTGAGGACGTCTCGTTCCGAGGTAGGGTGCGGGGTTTACCCCCGCCCGTCGTCCCGTGGGAGACCACCATTCATCGCCGACGCGCCGTCATACCACCGTATGACACATTATTACCAGCACCCCCGCGCGGGAGCGGTATACTTCCTCCATCATGGGATCCTCCTTCCGCCCGAAGACCTGCGTCGCCAGCGTCGTGATCTGCACGCGCGACCGGCGCGCCCTGCTCGCCGCGACGCTCGATGTCGTGTGCGGGCTCGAGGAGCCGCTCGGCGGCCTCGAGCTGCTCGTCGTCGACAACGGCTCGAGCGACGGCAGCGAGGCCGAGGTCGCGCTGCGGGCGCGGAGCTCCGTGCCGACCCTGCGCTGGGTGCGGGAGCCGCGCGTCGGGCTGTCCCACGCGCGCAACCGGGCGGTGGCGGAGGCGCGGGGCGCGGTGCTGCTGTTCCTCGACGACGATGCCCGGCCGCTACGGCCCGACTGGGCCCTGCGCCTGCTCGAGGCCTTCGCGGATCCGCAGGTCGGCGTGGCGGGCGGGGACCTCGTGGCGGACTGGCCCGACGGCGCGGCGCCGGACTGGCTGCCGGCCGAGCTGCATCCCCCCCTCGGGATCCACGTCCGCGGCGGGAAGACGCCGGCCGGTCCCCTGCGCTATCCCTTCGGCGCGAACTTCGCGGTGCGGCGTTCGGCGCTGCGGGCGGTCGGCGGCTTCCGGCCGGAGCTCGGCTGGGCCGGGCCGCGCCTGGTGCCGGGGGAGGACACCGAGCTATGCGTGCGCCTCGAGCGCGCGGGCTACCGGGTCGCCTACGTCGCGGACGCGGTGGTGCGCCACGAGGTCGTGCGCGCGAAGCTGTGCGAGGACTTCCTGTTCGCGCGCGCTTCGGGCCAGGGCACCGCCGATGCCTGCATCGACCGGCTGCACAGCCCGCCGACCCAGCGCGGCGCGCGCCTCGCCCGGCGCGTCGTCCAGCTGCTCTGGCACGCGGGCAGGGCTCGGGCGCTCGGGCTGCTGGGGGCGCAGCCGCAGGCCCTGGTCAGCCGCTACCGCGCGCGCGAGGCCCGCGCCTATCTCCGCAACTGGAGGGGCGACGGATGAACCGCGCCGGGCGCCTACGCCCCGGCGAGAAGGTGCTCGCCGTCGGCCTGGACGCGGCCGATCCGCTGCTGCTCGAGCGCTGGATGGACGCGGGCTGGCTGCCCTGCCTGGCGGGCCTGCGGCGGGCCGGCGCCTGGCTGCGGGTGACCGGGCCGGAGCTGTTCGAGACCGAGGCCTCGTGGCTGGTGTTCAACACCGGCTGCGGAGTCGAGACCCTCGACTACTGGCAGCATCTGACCTTCGATCCCGCCCGCTACCAGGTCGCGGAGAGCGCCGCCCGGGCCGACCTGTACGGGGACTTCCCGCCCTTCTACGCCTACGGTCCAGAGCGCCGGGTCGCCGTCTTCGACCTGCCTTGGGCGCGGCCGCACGCGGAGGTCTCCGGCCTCGAGCTGCTCGACTGGGGCTCGCTCGGTCCCTTCCCCCGCCCGGTCTCCCGGCCCGCGGAGCTGCTGCCGGACGTGCTCGCGCGCCACGGGAGCTGCCCGACGCGGCATCGGGAAGACGCCGACGGCCGCGATCCCCGCTCGCTCCGCCGCCTGGCCGGGCTCTTGCGGCGCAGCCTCGAGCGGCGGGTCGCGATCATCCGGGAGCTGCTCGCCCGGGAGCCCTGGGACCTGTTCCTGACCGTCTTCAGCGAGCCGCACATCGGCGGGCACGGCTTCTGGCACCTGTCCGGGGAGCGCCATCAGCAGGAGCCGGCGCCGGCGGTCTGCGACCTGCTCCTGCGCCTGTACCGCCAGGTGGACCGGGCCCTCGCGGCGCTGCTGGCCGCGGCGGGGGAGAGGACGCTGGTCGTGTTCTCGGTGCACGGGATGGGGCCGAACCACGCCGACCTGAACAGCCAGGTCTTCCTGCCCGAGCTCTTGTACCGCTTCGCCTTCGGCCGGCCGGGGCTGGCCTGGGGCGGAAGCGGAGCGCTCGCGCCGCCCTCGCTCGAGCCTCTGCCGAGCGCCCTGGCACCGCTGTGGGAGTCGGCGCGTGGGCCGGCGCGCCCGCTCGTCGACCTCGCCTCCCGCGGCCTGCGGCCGCTCGAGCGCTTCCTGCGCGGGCGCGACCTGCCGGTGCCTTTCGCCCGCGCCGACCTCGACCATCCCTACGCCCTGATGCGGCGGGCGGACACCTTGTTCTGGGCGCCGGCGCGCTGGTATGCGCCGAGCTGGCCCGCGATGCCGGCCTTCGCGCTGCCGAGCTACTCCCAGGGCCGGGTGCGGCTCAACCTGCGCGGCCGCGAGGCGCAGGGCACGGTCGCTCCCGAGCGGCGCGCGGCGCTGTCTGAGCGCCTCGAGGGGGTGCTGCGTGGGCTGCGCGACGCGCGCACGGGCCGGCGGGTGGTGCGCGACGTGGTCCCCGGTCCGGACGCGACCGAGGCGGACCTGCTGGTCGTGTGGGAGGAGTCCCTGGCGACCGACTGCGTCGACGCCCCGGGCCTCGGGCGCATCGGGCCGGTGCCGTACCTGCGCAGCGGCAGCCACCGGAACCGCGGCTTCTTCGCCGCGCGGGGTCCGGGCATCGTCCCGGGTAGCCGGGGAGAAGGGCGGGTGCGCGACCTCGGCGCGACCTTCTCGGCGTTGCTCGATCGACCGCCGCGGGGCAAGGGGGTGCCGCTCCTGGAGCGGGCATGCAGCTCAGTCTGATCGTCTGCACCCGGAACCGGGCCGCGCGGCTCGCGCGCTGCCTCGCCTCGCTGCGCGCGCAGGAGACGGAGGAAGCCTGGGAGGCGGTGCTGGTCGACAACGGCTCGCGCGACGGAACCCCGGCGACGCTGACTTCCTTCGCCGCGGACGCGCCCTTCCCCGTGCGCCGCGCGTGGGTCGGCGAGCCCAACCTCAGCCGGGCCCGGAACGCCGGCTGGAGCCTCGCGCGCGGGGCCGTGCTCGCCTTCAGCGACGACGACTGCGTGCTCGCCCCGGACTATGTGACGCGCGCGGTCGCCGCCTTCGCCAGCGGGGGCTTCGGCTACGCCGGCGGGCGCATCCGGCCGCCCGGCGCGGGCTACTCCGCCTACGCCTGCGACGACCGCCTGCGCCCCGCGCGGGTCCCGCCCGGCAGGGCGCTGCGCCCGGGCAGCTTCCAGGGCGCCAACCTGCTGTTCCGGAGGGAGGTGCTCGTGGCCCTGGGCGGCTTCGACCCGGAGCTCGGCACGGGCGCCGCCTTTCGCTGCGAGGACATCGACATCTGCGCCCGGGCCTCCCTGGCCGGCCAGGCCGGCGCCTACCTGCCCGAGGTCGTCGTGACCCACCATCACGGGCGCCGGCCGGGGCCGACGATCGCGGCCCTCGAGCGCGAGAACGCCCACGCTCGCGGCGCCTACTACGCGAAGTTCCTGCTCCGGGGCCATCCCTCCTTCCTCGCCGACTGGGCCGCCCTGCGCCTCGAGGAGCGCGACCCCGCGCTGCTGCTGCGGGAGCTCGTCGGAGCGCTGCACTACGGCTGGACGCGCCTGCGCCGGGCGCGCGGGTAGGCGCTCCGCCGGTTCCTCGGGCCAGGATTGTGTCGAAATCTTGACAGTGGTGAAGATCTCGCACATCCTGCCTTGTAGTCCAACGATCAGATTATAGGATTGTCTGACAATCTGTCCGGAGAATTTGATGCTCCTGCCGATCAACCGCACCTCCGTCGTCGATGCCGTCGTCGCCCAGCTGCAGGCCCAGATCCTGCACGGGGCCTGGGAGGTCGGCAGCCAGGTGCCGACCGAGGCCGCCCTGACCAAGGAGCTCGGGGTCAGCCGCAGCACGGTGCGCGAAGCCCTCAACCGGCTCGCCTCGCGCGGCCTGGTCGAGATCCACCACGGCGGTCGCAAGCTGGTGCAGGACTTCCGCCTGCGCGCCGGGCTCGAGCTGCTGCCCGAGCTGCTGCTCGACCCCGACGGGCTGCCCGATCTGCGGGTCGTGCGCGACGTGACCGAGCTGCGCTCGGCCGTCACGCCCGACGTCGCGCGCCTGGCCGCCCAGCGCCGGAGCGACGGGCAGGCCGCCGAGCTGGCGCGCATCGCCGGGACCCTCGCCCAGGGCGTCGCCTCCGGCCTCAGCCTCGAGGGCTTGATGGCCGAAGCGGTCGAGTTCTGGAGCGTGCTGGTCGCCGCCTGTGGGAACCTCGCCTACCGGCTGATGTTCAACAGCCTGCGCCTGACCCACGCCGAAGGCCGCCCGACCCTCGCGCGGGTGATCGTCGACGAGCTGCGCTCTCCGCTCTACACCACCATCGCGACGGCGGTCGCCGAGCAGGCCCCCGATCGCGCCGGGAAGGCGACGGCCGCGCTGGTCGCGCTCGGCGCCCGGGCCCTGTTCGCCGCCGTCGAGGCCGCCTATCCCGAAGGAGATGTCCGATGAAGCTGCGCACCCGTCTTCACGAGCTGAAGCTCGCGATCGGCTCGCCCCGCGCCGTTTTCCGCAAGCTGACCAACCTCGCGAGCACCCTGTTCAACCTGTGGAACCCGCGCGTGCGGCGCCGGCGCCTCGAGCGGTTGCGCTCCCTCGGCCTGATCGCGGCGATCCCGACCGGCTTCCAGTTGATCCTCGGCTCCTGGGACATGCTGACGAAGTTCCTCCTGCCGTCGAACATCGAGTTCAACAGCCACCGCCGCCAGAACCACGCCTGGCGTCAGCTCCTGCGCCTGCTCGACGAGCCGAGCGCGATGGCCGATCCGGTCGGCATCGGGGCGAGCCGGGACATGGTGATCTCCCACCTCGTCCAGGTCGTCCACACCTCGGCGGGCTACGATGTCGCCCTGCTCGAGATGTTCCCCGACGGGCTCGACAAGCTCGAGGATGAGCTGCGCCAGCTCGTCGCCGGGACCCATCCGCGCCAGGCCGCGATCGCGATGCTCCACGACACCAAGCGCGACTATCCCGCCCGCCTGCTCGACGCCCTGCAGGACTATCGCGCCGACCGCGAGCGCTACTGGGAAGTGATGACCTACCGCGCGCCGGCGCCCTGCACCCCGCTGTTCGTCTGGGGCATCGAGAAGTTCGGCAGCCCTGGCCGCTTCGTCGACCACGCCCTGCAGCAGCCGCCGACGCTGCGGGCCTGGTTCCGCGCCCGCCTGCCGGAGCCGCGGCTGCCCGCGCCGGAGCTGGTCGAGGCGCGCCAGGGCTCAGCTCAGTCGTCGAAGGCGCCCGCCTCCAGGCTGCCCGTGCGCGGGTCGCCGTCGATGTCCTCGGCGACCGCGTAGCTGCTGTCGCCCGCCGCGAGCAGGGGGGAGCCGACGCTCGGCGTGCCGTCGCGCTCAGTCGCGTCCCAGCTCAGGGAGACGAAGTCGGCGAGGCCGGACCCGTCGACGAAGCCCGGCAGCCCGCCCGCGCTGCCGAGCTTGACGTTGCCGGCCAGCACGACGCCCTGCGCGCCGTTCGGGAACTGCACCGCCTCGGCGCTCGCCGAGTAGATCGCGTTGTTCGCGAGGACCATTCCGCTGCGGTTGTTCCAGGAGCTGAGGTGCATCGCGCGGCCGGTGTTGATCATCGTGTTGTGGACGACCACCAGCTCGCGGGTCTGGCCCTGATGGTCGTGGCTGTGGAAAGCGCGGGCGCCGTTGATCAGCAGGTTGTTGCGCACGATCGCCTCGCCCTGCACCTGCATCACGCTGTCGTTGGAGTTGTAGCACACGTTGCGCTCGATGATGTTCGGCGCCTCGCCGTTCGTGCCGTAGGCGATGATGCAGGGGTAGTTGGTGTCGTGGACGAGGTTCTCGACGATCCAGTTGTTGTAGCTGCCCTGCTTGAGCTCGATGCCGTCCCCCTGCGCCGAGGAGCCGCTGCCGAAGCAGTTGTAGACGTGGTTCAGGGCGATCGTCGAGTCGCGCATGATCACCGCGCCGTTGTTCGCCCCGAGGTACATCCCCTCGCCCGTCCCGCCCGGGTCGTGGATCACGTTGCGGGTGATCGCGATGTGGTCGGTGTCGCGGGTGTTCGTCGACAGCGCCGCGTCCCCGGTGTGGTGGATGTGGCAGCCGTCCACCCACACGTGGGAGCAGCGATACAGGCGCAGCCCGAGACTTCCCCCGGTCAGCTCCAGGTCCTGGAAGAGGACGTACGACACGGGGTTGTTCACGCCGACGTTCAGGAGGTTCTGGCTCGCGTCCGGCCGGGTGATCACGACGTCCGCCCCCGCCGCGGCGACGATCGCGATCGGGGCGGAGGCGGTGCCGGCGATCTCGAGGTTGAAGTAGCTGTCTACGCTGTACGTCCCGCTCTCGATCTCGAGCCGATCGCCGGGCTGGAGGCTGGTCATCGCGGCCTTGAGCAGGGCGCCGTTCTGCTCCGGGGTCGAGGCGGAGTCGTAGCTGTGGCTGAGCACCTGCAGCGGGGCGATGCTCCCCCAGGCCGGGTCGTAGGCGCTCGCCCCGGCGTTGCCCTGGTTGCCGGCGTTGCCCTGGTTGCCGGTGTTGCCCGTGTTCCCCGTGTTGCTGGCGTTGCCCTGGTTGCCGGTGTTGCTTGCGGTGGAACCTCCGCCGCTGCCACCGCCGGAGCATCCGATCAGGACGGAGAGGACGAGGACGGCGGCCGGATGGGGGATACGCATCGGAAGCTCCTCACGGTGGGGTGCACCGCGTTGTGTTACGTATCGTGAACGGAGGTTCATTTTTTTGCAAGGGGGGTCAAGCCGCTCCGAAGGTCTCGATGATCGCGTCCCACTGCTCGAGGCGAGGATCGTCCGCGCCGAGCATGTCGACGATCTGCGCGCGCACCCAGCGGTGGTCGAGCCTTTCCCCGAGCACGGCGGCAAGTCGCCTGAGATCGAACAGGTCCTTCTCCCGGAAGAAGAGCAGCTTGAAGACGCACAGGGTCTCTGCGCTGAGGAAGGGAAGCCGCCTCGCTCCGACCTTGAGCCGCCGGATCCGTGCCCGCGCCTCGGAGTAGAAGCCTCGACCAGCTCGGCGGCGACATCGAGGAGATCAGGGCGATCAGGGCGCGGCATCGGACCGTCTCTTCCGGTGCCGTGCGACCAACGCCCGGTAACTCGGGTGGGGCTGCTCGAGCTCCCGCAGGATCCTGTCGGCGTCGGGCGAGGCCTCGATCAACCGGGCGGTCGCGCGCGCCAGAGCGGTCATCGCGGCGACCCGCTCTTCCAGGGTCAGGTGTCGAAGCTCCGCGACGTCGTCGAGAACTTCGTCTCTCGGGCTCCTTGTGTGGGTCTGGATGAAACGGGCGACGGCCGGATCCACGCTGCCCTCCGGGCTCGAGCTCCCTCCAGTGTAGCGGGCCTGGCCCGCCACTGCGAGTGGAGCGGTTGCGCACGCCGTCACCCCCCCGATGGAATTCCCCCGCCGCCGCGCGTACCCTCTCCCCATGAAACCCGCGCTCGTCGTGCTGCTGCTCGCCCTCTTCGCCGGCCTCGCCCTGCACAGCATGGTGCAGAAGTCGGCGACCTACGACGAGCCGATCTACCTGAGCAGCGGCTGGAGCTACCTCCGCGCCGGTCGCCTCGAGCTCAACCGCGAGCATCCGCCTCTGCTCAAGCTGCTGATCGGGCTGGGAACCCTCGTCGCGGCCCCGGACGACGCCCGTCAGCTGCCCGGCTGGGACGACGCCGTGCGCGACGCCCAGGGCTTCGGCGCGGAGTTCCTGTTCGACAGCGGCTGCGACGCCGACACGTTGCTGTTCTGGGGGCGGCTGCCGGTGCTGCTGCTCGCGCTCGTCCTCGGGCTCGGACTCGCGGCCTGGGCCCGCGCGCTGTACGGGGACGCCGCCGGCCTGGTCGCGCTGTTCGGCTTCGCCCTGTCGCCGAACCTGCTCGCCCACGCCCGGCTCGCCACCCTCGACCTCGGCGCCGCCGCCTGCCTGTGCGGGGCGAGCTGGAGCGTCTGGGCGCTGTGCCGCAAGCCGGGCTGGGGGCGCTGCCTGCTGTGCGCGCTGCTCGTGCTCGCCGCGCTGCTCAGCAAAGCGGTCAACCTCGTGCTGCTCGGCGCCCTGCCGCTGGCGGTGCTGCTCGCGGCGCCGAAGAGGCGTCTCGGCTTGCGCTGGCTGGCGGCGGCCTTCAGCCTCGCCGCGCTGCTGCTCGCTGCGGGGGCGCTGGTCGGCTACGGGCTCGGCGACTTCCTCGCCAGCGTCGAGCTCGGGGTGTTCGGGCGGGCGCGGCTGACGAAGGCGGGCTACGCCTCCTTCTACTGGGGGGAGAGCTCGACGGAGGGCTTCCCGAGCTACTACTTCGGCGCCTTCCTGCTCAAGACGCCGCTGCCCTGCGTGCTGCTGGTGCTCGTCGGCCTGGGGCGGCTGTTCTGGCGGAGGAAGGGGGCGGAGGCCTTGCTCCTGTTGCCGGCCCTGACCCTGTTCGCCGCCGGCGCGTTGGTTTCCCACAACATCGGCCTGCGCCAGGTGCTCGGCGCCTACCCCCTGCTGCTGATCTTCGCCGCCGGCGTGGCGGTCGAGGCGTGGAAGCGGCGGAGGCTGCGCTGGCTGCTCGTGCTCCTCGGGCTGTGGTACGCGGGCGGCACCCTCGCCCGGCATCCGCACTACCTGCCCTGGTTCAACGAGCTCGCCGGTGGTCCGCGCGGCGGCATCGCCTACCTCGACGACTCGAACATCGACTGGGGCCAGGACCTGAAGGGCCTCGCCGTCTGGGTCCGCGAGCAGGAAGTCGACACGCTGCAGGTCGCCTTCTTCGGTCAGGCGCGCTTCGCGAAGGCCCGCGCGTACTACGACCTCCCGGCCGGGACCTTCGACTTCGCGGACATCGCCGCGCCGCCCCCGGGCATCGTCGCCGTCAGCGCGCACCTGTTGCAGCGTCCGCGGCTGCTGGCGGACAGCCCTGTGCGCTTCGACTGGCTCGAGCGCTTCACGCCACGGGCGGTGATCGGGCACAGCATCTACGTCTACGAGTTCCCGGAGCGCACCGAGTGAGCGCGGAAGCGGGCGAGCGTCGGGTGGCCCCCGGGGTGGTCCTGCGCTGGTGGCCGGTCGCGCCGCGCTCCGCCGAGGAGGTGTACCGGGAGCTCGATCCGCGCCTGCGGCCCGTGCTGCTCGAGAGCCGCGGGCCCGACGCGGCGCTCCTGGGCCGCTGGGACCTGGTCGCCTGGGCGCCGTCCTGCCTGGTGCGCGCCGGGCAGGCCGGGGCCGAGCGCTGGGAGCCCTCGGGATACGGGCGCGTGGCCTGCCCCGATCCGCTCGGAGCGCTCGCCGAGCTGGTCCGCGCGCGCTCCTTCCCGCGCCCGGACGACTTCCCGCTGCCCTTCGTCGGCGGCGCGATCGGGGTGTGCGCCTACGAGCTGGGGCGCAGCTTCGAGCGGCTGCCCGGCCGCGCCCGCGAGGACCTCGGCCTGCCCTGGCTGGAGTGGGCCTGCTACGAGCGCGCCTGGCTGGCCGACCGGGCGACCGGCAAGGCCTGGCGGCTCACGGTGGAGGCGCCGTGGACCGCCCCGGAGGAGCCCTGGCTCGAGGTTCCACGTCCGGTCGGCCAGCCGCAACCGGCGGTCGACCTGGGCGGCGGGCTCGGGTCGACCTTCTCCCGCGCGGGCTACCTCGAAGCGGTGCGGACCGTGCAGGACTGGATCCGCCGCGGCCACATCTACCAGGCGAACCTGTCCCAGCGCTTCCGGGCGGACGGCCGGCGCGACCCGGGGGCGCTCTATGCCAGGCTGCGGGCGCTGCAGCCGATGCCCTTCCTCGCCCGCCTGCCCTTCGGCGGCGCGGAGCTCCTGTCCGCCTCGCCCGAGCGCTTCCTCTCGGTCTCCGGCGGGCGGGTCGAGACCTGGCCGATCAAGGGCACCCGCCCGCGCGGCGTGACCCCGGCCGAGGACGCCGCGCGCGCCGCCGAGCTGCGTGCGAGCCCCAAGGACGACGCCGAGCTCGCGATGATCGTCGACCTGCACCGCAACGACCTCGGCCGGGTCTGCGCCTGGGGCTCGGTGGAGGTGCTCGCATCGGCCGCGCTGCAGAGCTTTCCCAGCGTCCACCACCTCGTCGCGCGGATCGCCGGCAGCCTGCGCCCCGAGCACGACGTCTTCGACCTCCTGCGCGCCGCTTTCCCCGCCGGCTCGATCACCGGCGCGCCGAAGATCCGCGCCGAGGAGATCATCGACAGCCTCGAGCCGGTCGCCCGCAGCGCCTACACGGGCAGCATCGGCTACATCGGCTACGACGGCGGGGCCGACCTCAACGTCGCGATCCGCACCCTGCTGGTGCTGCCGGACTGCGTGCTGTGGGGAGCGGGAGGGGCGGTGACCGCGGACAGCGATCCGGATGAGGAGTACGAGGAGACGCGCGCGAAGGTCCGCGGGCTGTGGGAGGCGCTGGGCTAGACGCTTGGCCCTCTAGCTCTCCCGGTCGTCACGCTCTTCCGGACGGATCACCGAGATCGTCACCGACGCGTCCCAGCCCTGGTCGAGCTTGAAGTTGTTGATCGTCAGGTCCTCGATGCGCAGGCCCGGCCACTGGTTCTGCACGTCGAAGAGGAAGCCGGTCAGGTTCTGCAGCGGCACCGACTTGATGATCATCTTGACCCGCTCGAGCCGCGGGCTGCGGCCGGTCGCGTTCTTGATGCCCTGGTCGTCCCACTGGGTGACGTTGAGCACGCCGCGTGCGTTCTTCTTCTGCAGCCAGCTCTTCAGCCCCTCGCGGCTGGCGACCACGCGCTGCTGCTTGTACTTGGCGACGAGCTCCTTGAAGTCGTTGTCGATGCCGAGCTCGTACAGCTTCTCGATGTTCTCGATCTCGCGGACCGCCTCTTCCCGGGCCTCGGCGACCTGGTTGAAGAAGACGACGAAGGCCGCGATCACGACGGCGGTCAAGACGGCCATCATCGCGGTGAACATCTTGAGGATGTCGACCGATGCTTCCTTGTCCTTCATTTTCGGGCCCTCAGTTCCCACGCCGACGATCTTGCTTGGATT
Source organism: bacterium (assembly GCA_030428695.1). The sequence goes on along the minus strand of JAUIEM010000024.1, from coordinate 15,118 downwards.
CCCAGATCTCGCGGTAGGTCATCTTGATCGTGCAGTCGAGCAGCGACGGATCCTGGCCGTTCTGCTTCTGGTCAAGGGCGCCGTTCGGGTCGCCCATCAGCAGGTTGTCCGGGTTGTTGTCGATCAGCTGCACCATGCGGTTCATCGCCTGGATCTGGCGCGGGTTGTTCGGGATCGTCCCCTCGATGATGAAGGTCCCGTTCCGGAACGCCTTGACCGACTTGAGCTTGAACTCCATCTCCACCTGGTCGCGCGCGGTGGCGAAGTCGCGCAGGGCGTCGAGGGAGGAGACGAACGGGTCGTAGCGGGTGCCCGCGCCGAGCAGGTCCTTGATCTCCCGCTCCTTGGTCGTCAGCTGGCGGTAGACCCGGTCTTCACGCTCGGGATCCTCGCCGAGCACCAGGTAGTACATGTCCGCCTGCTTGGCGAGCATGCGGCCGGTCGCCAGGCGGTACTCGCGCACCTGCTGCTTGCAGATGTAGGCGAGCAGGAAGAAGATGACGAACAGCAGCACGCTGGTCGCCGCCAGCCCGCGCTTGAGGCGGTCGAAGCGGGTCTGGTTGACGAACTCCTCGCGGCGGAAGTCGAGGCCGGCGGCGTCGTGGCCGAGGGCCTTGAGGGCGAGGCCGATCGCGGTCGCGCCGACGGTGTCGATCAGCTCCTGCTGGTTCTTCAGCTTGCCCTTGACGCGGAAGGCGCTCGCCAGGCTGGTCTTCTCGACCTCGATCTCGTAGCGCTCGGCGAAGAAGGTGTCCATGTCGGGCATCGCGGTGTCGCCACCGGTCAGCACGATGCGCTCGACGGGCTCGCGCAGGCGGGCGAGGGTGACCGTGCGGTCGATCTCGCGGCAGACCTTGTTCAGGAAGCTCGTCCGCACCTCGTCCTTCATGCCCGGCGCGGACATGTCGTAGTTGAAGAACTCCTCGCCGTCCTCATCGAGGATCACGAACGGCAGGCTGCTCGACTCCATCGAGCCGCTGTCGCTCATCTGCCCGCTCTCGAGGGCGCGGTAGGAGAACTCGTCCTCGCTGGCCAGCGAGGCCGCCGGCTGCAGGCTGCCGATGCGCATGCGCAGCGAGCGCACCGCGACGATGCGGCCCTCGTTGGTCACGATCAGGCGCAGGGTGTCGGCCCCGATGTAGACGATCAGCGCCGACTCGACCTCGTCGAGCACACCCGAGGCCTTGTAGGCGTTGTAGATCGCGGCCAGGTCGAGGTCGACGGCGAGGGGCTCGATCGCGCACTGCTGGAGCATCTCGATGTGGCTGCGGACCGAGTCCTTGCGGGCGGCGGCGACGATCAGCTTGCTCTTCTCGCCGGTCTCCCCGACCTTGTAGTAGTCGACGATCATGTTCTCGATCTGCACCGAGTGCAGGTGGCTCTCGGCCTGGAACTTGATCGTCGAGCGGATCTGGTCGTCCTTGGTGAAGGGCACCTGGATGTCGCGCAGCAGCACGTCCGACGCGTTGAGGGCCGTGACGACGCTGGCGGTCGGGAGCTTGTTCTCCTGGAACATCTCGTCGATCGCCGTCCGCACCTGGTAGTCGATGTCCTCTTCGTTCCCCGCCTCGAGCTCGCTGTCGATCTTGCGGATGACGAAGTCGACGAGGCGGAAACGCGCGCCGCTGCCCTCGAGCAGGGCGAGCTTCAGGCTCTGGGGTCCGATCTCCAATCCGACGGCACGGGCCACGGCTGCTCCTCAGTCTCTCTTTTCCTGGTCGAAGTCGAACACGACGTCCTTGCCGCGCCGGTCGCGCAACGTGACGGAGATCGTGCTGGCCGCACCGCCCTTCGGCTTGATGCTGACCACCTCGAAGTTGTTCTGGAAGGTGTCGCCGACCCGCACCATCGTCGCGGTCTCGATCCGCCCCGACAAGTAGATGAACGCCGAGCTCTGGGCCTCGTTCTCCGCGACGTAGGAGAGCGCCATCGCGTCGATGCCGACGTTCCGCAGCTCGTCGACGTCCCGCGGCTGGACCGGGGGCGGCGCGGCGATCTCGCGGGCCTGGCCGAAGCGTTCCCAGACCACCCGGTAGGGCAGCAGGCCGGCGTTGACCTGGCCATGATGCCTGAGGTCCCCCATGCGCAGGTCCGGCATCGCGAGCTCGACGTCCCCACCGCCCAGAAAGTGGTCGAGCCCGTACCACCACAAGAAGGCGATCAGGCACATGTTGAGGACCACGATGGCGAAACGGACGGGGACGAGGTTCACCGGGGCTCCTTGCTCTGCTTCAGGATCGCTTCGGTGCCGTCCTCGCGTTGGAATACGACGTGCGGGCCCAGCTCGTGGCTCTCGCCGAAGATCGCGATGACCTCGAACTCGTCGACCTTCTTGCCGACCTTGGCGTAGACGAAGTTGTTCGGCTGGTCGACCCGCTCGATGGTCGCCATCGCCGCGTCCTGGTTGTTGTCGAGCGTGACCGAGATCTTCTCGACCCGGAAACGCGACGACAGGGTCGGCGGGGGCGGCGGCGGAGGCGGAGGCGGCGGGGGAGGCGGCGGAGGCGGCGCCGGCTTCTTCTCCTCCATCTTGTTGATCAGGAGGTAGGGCGTGATCACGCCATCGGCGGGGATCCGCCCCTCGAGCACCGCGTCGGTGGTCTGCGGCGGCTCGATCTTCTCGGGCTTGTTGGTCACCAGATAGTACATCAGCCCGTAGGCGACGAGGATCAGCGAGAAGTTGAGAAGCAGGACCAGAGCGCGCATGAAGCCCCCACGGAGGCTGCGGTGACGAGGCGGTGTAAGCGGTGGGGGCGGGCCGGGCAGCCGGTGCCCCCGTTCCTCGACGGTCGTTCCCACAGCCCCTTTCGCGAACATACAACAATCCTCCCGGGTCATCGAGTTCCGGACGGAGTTTCGAGCTCCTTCCAGAACAGCAGGCGGCAGGTTCCATCCTCGGTGTCCCGCCGGAGATAGGCCTCGTACTCCCCGCTCAGCGTGCCGTTCTCGGTCAGGATCTCGACCTTGAAGGTCGACGAGCCGATCGTGAACAGGCCGCGCAGCCGGGCCCCGACATCCTCCCCGTCCTCACCCTCGAGGTAGGCGCGCATCGCCTCGGTGTCGAAGCCCTCGACGTTCGACAGCTGCGGCACCTCGGTCATGTCCGTGCCTTCCTCATCGCCGGGCTCGCCGCGGTACTCGACGTACTTGGTCGCGAGGTCCTCGTCGGAGGTGCCGGCCTTGACGCTGTCGGGCATCGCCGCGCAGAGTCCCTGGAAGACGTGCTTCTCGGCGAGGTTGACGTTGATGTTCCCGTAGCTGATGACGGTGAACACCTCGTCGAGGCCGATGGTCTCGTCTCCGCCCGGGTGCAGATCGAGCTCGACCAGACCGAGGGAGTCGCCGACGACCATCTCGTACGGGATCTCGTCGCAGACGATGTCGTAGATGGTCGTGATCGGGGCCTCGCCTTCGGTCGCGTCGTCGACCGCCGCGTAGAGCGCCTCGGACAGCGACTCGTCGTAGCCGAGGGCGACCAGGATCTGCTTGCTGACCAGCTCGGACAGCTCACGCATGTCCTCGTTGGCGAAGTGGTTGAGGTTGAACTTGCCCTCCTCGGAGGTGATCCGGATGCGCAGCTCGTTCTCCTCGCTGACGATCGCCTGGTCGGTCTCTGCCGGGTTGGCCCAGTCCTCCCGCATGGTGTCGGCCTTCTCCTCCCCGCTGTTGTCGAAGTCCGACTGCAGAAAGGTCTTCGCGATCTCGACGCCGCCGTAGGCGAGGGCGAAGTTCTGGGTCTGCGCGAGCTGGTTCTGCGACAGCCGCGCGTCGACGCCGACCGTATAGGCGAGCTGGGTCGCGAGCACGACCACCAGGACGGTGATCAGCAGCGTCAACACCAGCGCGATTCCGCGTCTCGCTCGCACCATGCTTCCTCCACCCATCGGACGCTCCGACCGCTCGCAGGGTTCAGCCGGAGGGGCGGACGGCGTCTACAGAACCTCGGCCGCGACCGACGCCAGGCTGCTGCGCTCGCTCTTGGCCAGCGTGATGTGGGCCGCGAGCCGCTGGTTCTTCATGCGCTCGGCGACGTAGACCAGGCCGTTGGTCGCGGAGTTGAGATAGGGGTTGTCGATCTGCTGGTGGTCGCCGGTCAACACCACCTTGGTCTCATCACCCGCACGGCTGATGATCGTCTTGACCTCGTGGGGCGTCAAGTTCTGGGCTTCATCGACGATGACGTACTGGTTGTAGATGCTGCGGCCGCGGATGTAGGTCAACGCCTCGAGCTGCACGATCCCCGAGCGCATCAGGTCGTTGACCCGGCGCTCGCCCTCCGCCGCCCGCTTCGGGTTCAGGAGGAAGGTCATGTTGTCGAAGATCGGCTGCATCCACAGCTCGAGCTTCTCGTCCTTGGTGCCCGGCAGGTAGCCGATGTCCCGGCCCAGCGGCATGATCGGCCGGCTGACCAGGATCTTCTCGTACTCCTTCTCGCGGATGGTCATCTGCATCGCCGCGGCGAGCGCGAGCAGGGTCTTGCCGGTGCCGGCCTGGCCGATCAACGTGACGAGCGAGATGTCGGGGTTCATCAGCAGCGAGATCGCCATCCGCTGCTCCATGTTGCGCGGATGGACGCCGAAGATCGGCCCGGAGTCGGGCAGCGGCGTCAGCTCGTGCGGGTCCTTCCCGGAGCAGATGCCCAGGGCGGTGTGCTTGCGCGACTCGAGGCTGCGCAGATGCACGCACTCGTTCGGATGCAGCTCTTCCTCGACGCGCAGCTTCTTCTCGTTGAAGAAGCGGTTGAGCGCGTCCTCGGGGATCGTCAGCTCGCGCCAGCCGAGGTACAGCTGGTCGGGGTCGATGGTCTTGTTGCGGTAGTCCTCGGTCGGCACGCTGATCGCGTCCGCCTTGATCCGCAGGTTGATGTCCTTGGTCAGGAAGATCGTCTCGTGGCCCGAGCGCTGCAGGCGCTTGGCGACAGACAGGATGCGGTTGTCGTGGGAGTTGCCGCTCAGGCACCCGTCCTCGAGCTCGATGTTCGTATCGACCCGGACCTTGCCGCCCTGGTCGGTCGTGACGCCGTCGGCGAGGGAGCCCTGCAGGCGCAGTCTCTCCAGCCGCCGAATCACTTCGCGGCTGTTGCGACCCAACCCGTTCGGACGGGTCTTGAAGCTGTCGAGCTCTTCGAGGACGTCGATCGGGATGACGACGGTGTGCTCGTCGAAGGCGTGAATCGCACCGGGGTCGTGGAGCAGGATGTTCGTGTCGAGGACGTAGTTTCTGGTCAAGGAACTCTCCGCTGTGCGGTCCGCTCTAGGCGGCCCATTGTGCTGCTCGCGGGCGAGCAGGCGGTCGATGATGAGCAACCCGGCGCGGTGCACCGCGCGGGAGGGCGCGCCGCGGGAAGCTTCACGGGAGGCCTCCGACGGCGGGGGGTGGGGAGTACAGCCGGCCCTGCCAGGTCGCGCGCTCTCGCAGCGCGCGCTCGACCGCGGCGAGGACCTGGCCCTTGCGCAGCCCCCAGTGGGGCGCGACGACATGTTCCGGACCGAGCTCGCCGACCAGCCGCTGGATCGCGACGTCCGGCGCCAGCCGCTCGAGCACCCACAGCAGCCGCTCGAGGTAGGCCGGGAAGCTCTGCACCGCGAGCTCGCCGCGCTGGTAACGCTGGGCGAGCACCGTGCGCGGCGCGATGTACAGGTGGTGCAGCTTGACCGCGCAGGCCCCCGAGCCGTTGAGCAGCGCGACCAGGCGCTCGTCGTGGCGCGGGCTCTCGCCGGGCAGGCCGAGGATGCAGTGGGTGACCAGCGGCAGGTTGCGGGCGCGCAGGGCCTCGGCGGCGCGCTCGAAGTCGGCGACGCTGCACTGCCGGTTGATGTCCTCGAGCACCGCGTCCTCGGCCGACTCGAGCCCGACCTCCACCCACAACGGCAGCTCTTCGGCGAGCTCGGACAACAGGTCGAGCACCGGCTCGCCGAGGCAGTCGGGGCGAGTGCCGATCGCGAGCCCGACCACCCCCTCGACCGCGATCGCCTCGCGGTAGACCCGGCGCAGGAAGTCGATCGGCGCGTAGGTGTTGGTGAACGCCTGGAAGTAGGCGAGGCCTCGGACCTCGGGGCGCTTGTAGCGGTAGAGCCCCAGGGCCTGCCGGACCTGCTCGGCGACCGGGCGCACGCCCATCCGATGGGCGGGGGAGAAGCTCGCGTTCGCGCAGTAGGCGCAGCCGCCCCAGGCCTTGCTCCCGTCGCGGTTCGGACAGGTGAAGCCGGCATCGATGGTCAGCTTCTGCACCTCGCCGCCGAAGCGCTTCTTCAGGATCCGGGAGAAGGGAAGCCATCCGGGGCGGGTCCAGGTCGTCGCTGCGATCGCCGTCAAATCGTCGCCTTGGGTCGAAGGTTGAGCCGCAGCATGATAGCGTCTCCGGCCGGAGCTGGGAACCTCCGGGCGCGATTTTGCGCGCGTCGCCGGGGAAGCCGGACCTACAGCCAGGCGTCCGCTCCCCAGCGGAACAGGGCGTCGCGGGACGGGCCGGTCGAGACCAGCGCGATCGGCACCTCGAGCAGCTCTTCGAGCCGGGCGAGGTAGGCCTGCACCAGCGCGGGCAGCTCGTCCTTGCTCGTCACGTCCTTGAGGTTGTCGTTCCAGCCGTCCCAGAACTCGTAGACCGGCTCGACGAGATCGAGCTCGTCGAGCCGGGCGGGGAAGCGGTCGGTCTTGACGCCGCCGATCTGGTAGTGGGTGCACACGCCGATCTTGCGGAAGCTGGTCAGCACGTCGACCTTGGTGATCGCGAGGCAGTCGACGCCGTTGATCGCCAGGGCGTAGCGCGCGGCGACCGCGTCGAACCAGCCGCAGCGCCGGGGCCGGCCGGTGGTCGCGCCGAACTCCGAGCCGCGCTCGCGCAGCTTGTTGCCGAGCTCTTCTTTGAGCTCGGTCGGAAACGGCCCCGCGCCGACCCGGGTGGTGTAGGCTTTCAGCACCCCGAGCACCCGTTGGATCGAGCGGGGCGGAACCCCCGCGCCGGTCGGGATCCCGCCGACGCCGGTGTTCGAGGAGGTCACGAAGGGGTAGGTGCCGAAGTCGATGTCGAGCAGCGCCCCCTGCGCTCCCTCGAACAGCACGTTCTCGCCGGCGGCGAGCGCGTCGTGCAGGGCGTGGACGCTGTCGGCGAGGAAGGGCTGGAGGCGGCGGGCCTGCTCGCACAGCTCGGTGACGAGCGCGGGGATCTCCATCGGTCGCCCGCCGAGCGCCTCGATGCGCTCGTTGCCCGCCTCGAGGTGGGCCTTGACCTTGACCTCGAAGCTGCCGAGGTCGACGAGATCGGCGACCCGCAGCCCGACCCGCCGCGCCTTGTCGGAGTAGCACGGGCCGATGCCGCGCTTGGTGCTACCGATGCTGCGGCGCTTCTCATTCAGCGCGTCGAGGATGTAGTGGGTCGGGAGCACGAGGTGCGCCCGGTAGTCGAGCAGCAGCTTGCCGCGGAAGGCGCCGCGCTTCTGCAGGCCCTCGATCTCCTCGAGCAGGGTGCCCATGTGCACGACCACCCCGGGCCCGATCACGCAGCGCACCCCGCCGCGCAGGATGCCGCTGGGCAGGAGGTGCAGGACGGTCTTCTCGTCGCCGACCACCAGGGTGTGTCCGGCGTTGGCCCCGCCCTGGAAGCGGACGACCCAGGCCGCCTTGTCGGCGAGGGCGTCGACCAGCTTGCCCTTGCCCTCATCTCCCCATTGGCAGCCCAACACGGCGAGCGTGCTCATCGTCATCCTCCTTCGGAAGCGGCCTGCGTGGCGTCTTCCGCTGCGGGTGCACGACGCGCGAGCTGCGCGTCGATCAGATCGTCGACGGTGTAGTAGCCGGCCGCTTTGCCGGCCAGAAAGCGCGCCGCGGCGAGCGCGCCGCGGGCGAAGACCTCGCGGCTCGAGGCGCGGTGGCTCAGCTCGAGGCGTTGGGCGTCCCAGGCGAAGCTGACGCAGTGCTCGCCGACGACATCTCCGAGGCGCAGGGCGTGCACGCCGATCTCGCCGTCCGCCCGCGGCGCGCTCTCCGGTCCGCGTCCGGCCTGCAGGGCGCCGCCGCCGCGGGCGTCGCGGACCGCCTCGTAGAGGAGCCGCGCGGTGCCGCTCGGGGCGTCGCGCTTGGCGCGGTGATGGGCCTCGACGATCTCGGTGTCCGCGTCGGGCAGCACGGTCGCGACGGTGCGCACCAGGCGGCGGAGCAGGGCGACGCCGAGGCTGAGGTTGGGGGCGAACAGCAAGGGAAGCCGCGCGGCGGCCGCTTCCATCGCCTCGCGTCCCGCCTCGTCGTGGCCGGTGCTCGCGACGATCAGCGCGCAGCCCGCCGCCTCGGCTTCCCGCAGGGTCTGCGGCAGCCGCGCGGCGGCGCTGACGTCGATCGCGACGTCGCAGCCCTCCGGGATCCGATCGACCCGCCCCGGCCCCGCCCCGCGCCCGACCTCGGCGCCGAGGCACAGGTCGGGGGCGCCGCGCAGGCCCGCGACGATCAGGGCGCCGAGCCGTCCGCCGGCGCCGACCACCGCCACCCGCGGCGCGGCCGCGAGACCCTCGATGCCGGCGATCGCTGCCCGGGTCGCGGCGAGCAGGGCAGGCGCGGCGCGGAGCTCGATGCGGCGGCGCTCTTCGTCCTCGTGGGTCAGCTCGATCCACAGCGCGTCGTCGGGCACCAGCTCGGTCACGCGGTCGGCCCACTCGACCACGACGTAGCGCGAGCCGTCGAGCAGGTCGAGGAAGCCGAGGTCGCACAGGGCCTCGGCGCCCTCGAGCCGGTAGGTGTCGAGGTGCTCGAGGGGGCCCCGGGGGGAGTCGTGGGAAGCGTGCAGGGCGAAGGTCGGGCTGCGGACCGTGTCCGGGTCGAGCCCGAGGCCGGCCGCGAAGCCCTTGGTCAGCACGGTCTTGCCCGCGCCGAGCTCACCGCGCAGCGCGAGGAGCGAGCCGGCAGGCAGCAGCCGGGCCAGGCACGCACCGAGGGCGTGCGTGGCGGCAGGGGAGGTCGAGCGCAGGGCGAGGCGATCGCGCATCAACTACTCGTAGGGCGATTCCAGGGAGTCCCAGCCGGCGGGGGCGAGGTCGACCATCGAGCCGTTCTCGCGCTTCAGGCGCAGGCCGCGGGTAGCGATATGGCCGATCTCGGTCAGCTTCGGCTTGCCGAAGGGCAGGTGGTTGAGGATCGACTCGGCCTCGAAGTCGGGGACGACCAGGATCAGCTCGTAATCCTCGCCGTCGTACAGGGCATGCTGCAGGGGTGAGTTCAGGCTGCGGGTCGACATCTTGTGGGCGGACTGGCTGACGGGGATCTTGTCCTCGTAGAGCACCGCCCCGACCCCGCTGGCCTCGCAGATACGCGAGATGTCGCGGGCGAGCCCGTCGCTGATGTCGATCATCGCGTTGAGCCGGTACTTCTGGTTGAGGATGATCGCCTCCATCACCCGCGGCCGGAAGTCGAGGTGGCGGCCGAGGATCGAGCCGCCGAGCTCGCCGGTGACGAAGATCTTGTCGGTGACCTTCGCGCCCTTCCGCGAGACCGGCGGCTTGCTGAAGGACTCGCCGATCACGGTCACACACAAGCTGGTGTGGCCGAGGGAGCGGGTCAGATCGCCGCCGATGATCGGCATCTTGAACTTCCCGGCGAGCTGCAGCACGCCGGTGTACAGCCGCTTGAAGTACTTCAGGGGGTCGCCGACCTCGCGCCCCATCGCGATCGCGATCATCGCGTACAGCGGCCGCGCCGCCATCGCCGCCATGTCGCTGATCGGCCGCGCCAGGGCCTTCCACCCGACCCGCTCGGGCTCGGTGTCGCCCTCGAAGTGGACGCCTTCGATCAACATGTCCGTCGTCGTGACCAGGCTCTCCTCGGTCGGTTCGATGACGGCAGCGTCATCGCCGATCCCGAGGGTGAGCAGGTCGGACTGGCCCGACCGTTCCTTGATCCAATCGATCAGCGTGTCTTCGAGGGACAAGACGGTCTTCCTCTCGGCGCTTCGGATGCCCGTGGGTTTGGGCACAGCATAGCAGATGTGGACGGCGGACTCTATGCCCGCGGCGGTTTTGCCTCGTCGGAGGGAGGCCACGCCCGGAGGGCGTCTCCTCCCACGGATTCCAGCGGCTCGACGGCGATAGAAATGCGTCGTCCCTGCGCTTCCTCAGGAAGCCAGGGACGTGCGGGCGAGAACGCGGACCGCGTGCGAGATCAGTGCGCCAGGTAGTACTGGGCGTGGGTCTTGTAGGCCTTCTCGAGCTTCGGGAGGCTCTTCTTGTAGTACTTGTACAGGCGGCAGGCGTACTTGAAGGCGAAGTAGATCAGCCGCACCTCCTTGCCGACGTACGCACACTTCTTCTTGGTGAAGTGGATGCGGCCGAGGATGACATTCAGCGTCTGGATCTCGCGGAAGGACAGGCGCCCCGCCGTGATCTTGCCCTTCTGCTTCTGCCACTTCTGGCCCTGGACCATCAGACGGGTCTTGAGGGGATCGTTCCCGATCGACACGTGGGCCTTCTTGTAGCCGTCGAACTGGGGAACGGCCTTCTTCAGGCGGGTCAGGAACAGTTTCTTGTAGACGTTGCCAGCATTCTTAGCCATGGAGAGCCTCACTCACATCATCATCGCGGTCGCGCTTCACACTTGGTTACACCCTGAATTGTAGGACCGGGATCAGGGCGATGCTACCCCGCAAACTTCGCTCTTTTTTTCGAATGTCGTCCTCGGGCCGCGGGTACAGGCCGGTCGGCCCGGTCTCCCCCGGTGCATCCAATCGGTCAGCCTTCGCTGTCAGCCGCGGCCTTCTGGGCCTCTTCTTCCGTGTCCGGGGCGCCCGCCTCGGCGTGCGGGGCGTCAGCCTCGACCTCCTCGGTCGCGTCGTCGGTCTCTTCGAGCGAGAGGTCCGGCACCTCCTCCGCCTCGTCGGCTTCGACGATCACCTCGACGTCGACCTCGGCGCTCGGCGCCACCGGCGTGGGCGTGGGCTGCTCCGACCGCGGCAGCTCGGCGGGCGCATCGAAGCTCGCGAGCAGCTTCTCGAGCAGCACCTTGTCGCCGCCATTGGCGTCGGCGAGCAAGGCCTGCAGCGCCTCCTTCGCGATCGGCGCGGTGTGCGCGGTGCCGCTCTTCTTGCGCTCGTTCTCCGCGAGCTTGAGGCTGGTCTCGTACAGCTGCTTCGCGACCGCGTCCTGCTTGAGGTCGGGGGTCTCGAGCGTCTTCATGCCGCCGTCCCACCAGGCCGCGAGCAGCTTGGCTCCGGTCGACACGTGGGCCGCGGTTTTCTTGCGCCGGAACATCGACAGAAAGCCCGCGCTCTTCGAGGCGCCGATCACGAAGTGCCGGTCGACGCTCTTCACCCGGCGTGGGGCGAGCGCCCCGTCGAGGTCGTTGAAGCCCTCGTCGACCCGGTAGGTGGCGCGGACCCGGTAGAGGCCGGGCTCGGTGATCGGGAACAGGACGGCGAGGTCGATCTCGCCGGATACGCTCGCGCCTGGCGAGAGCTCGGCGAGGTCGCCCGGCGTCGGACGGACATACTCGAGCCAGGACTGGCTCTGCATCCGCTCGCCTTCGTGGAAGAGCTCGAGGGCGATCTCGCCGAAGCCCGGCACCATCTCGGCGGCGTGGATGCGCTGACAGCTGCTCACCTGCTGGGGGGCCGAGGAGAGATTGCTCAGCTCGTACTTCAGGACGACCGGCGCTCCGCTCTTGAACACCGGCGCGGCGAAGGCGGCCGGCTCCCAGCCCGGGGGCACGAGGCCGCCGAACCACTGGTACGGAGAGCTCAGCCAGCTCAGCAGGCTGAGGTCCTGGGTCGGCGGGCCTTCGAGCTCGTGGATCTTGCTGCGCAGCTCGCCGAAGCCGTCGACGAAGTGCACACCGGCGCGGTACGCGTCGTCACCGAAGTTCGTCAGCCGCGCCTTGATGCTGAGGACCTCGCGGTTCTTCGCCTCGCGGTCCATGTCCTCGGGCATCGACACGACCAGGAAGTCGCGGTCGAGGTCGTGGTAGAAGAACGGCAGGTGCAGCTGGCAGATCGAGTGGCAGTTCTCGCACTCCGCGACGTTGATCTTCTCATGCAGGAACAACGTCTTGAGGAATGGATCCGAGCTGACGTTGATCGACTGCCAGACCAGGGCGTCCAGGAGACTGTTGCAGTTCGCACAGGGCGCTTCGACCAATCGGCTGAGTGACACTCCAGCCTCCTGTAAGAGAGACCCGACAGGGGACTCCGTCACACGACGTCAGGCGTCGACGGCGTTCCCGTATCCAACCAGGGCGACGGAACCAGACGTTTCAGGATAGTGTCGATCCACCCGGAGGGCAAGCCTTGACCTCGTCTCGGCGAGGTGTTTGCGCGACCCCCCGCATCTCGCTACAGTGGCGGCTTGATCCGAGCTTGGAGAGGAGCCAACGTGAGCGAGGAGACGGTCCGCTACGAAGTTCGCGACCACGTCGCCCATCTGACCATCGACCGACCGGAAAAACGCAACGCGCTCGACTTCGCGACGCTGCGCCAGCTGCAGGCCCAGCTGCTGCGCGCCCGCGACGACAAAGAGGCCCGCGTCGTCGTGTTGACCGGCGCCGGCGAGAAGGCCTTCTGTGCCGGGGGCGACCTCGCGGGCATGCGCGCAGGGGGCTTCCTCGAGCAGCACGACGGGCGTTCGCAGTTCGCGAAGGTCTTCCAGTGCCTGCAGGCGATCGGCAAGCCGACCATCGGCCGCATCAACGGCGTCGCCTACGGCGGCGGCTTCGGCGTCGCCCTGGCCTGCGACATGCTCGTCGCCGCCGAGCACGCGCGCTTCGCCACGCCCGAGATCAAGGTCGGCCTGTACCCGTTCATGGTGATGGCGGTGCTGTTCCGCAACATCCCCCGGAAGATCGGCCTCGAGCTGTGTATGACCGGCCGGGTGGTGTCCGCCCAGGAGGCGAAGGAGATCGGCTTCGTCAACCGCGTCGCCCCCGCCGGCCAGCTCGACGAGACGGTCGCCGCGCTCGCGAGCAGCCTGACCAGCCTCAGCCCGAGCATCCTCAAGCTCGGCAAGGACGCCTTCTACGCGATGGCCGACATGCCGCAGGGCAAGGCCCTCGAGTACCTGCAGTGCATGTTCAGCATCAACACGCTCGCCGACGACGCCGCCGAGGGCATCGCGGCGTTCATCCAGAAACGCAAGCCGGAGTGGAAGGGCAGCTGAGCCCGGGAGACAGTGATGGGTATAGAGGATAAGGTCATCATCACCTGCGCGGTCTCGGGGGTGCTCGCGAACCGGAAGCAGTGTCCGGCGATCCCGTACACGCCGGTCGAGATCGCCGACGAGTGCAAGCGGGCCTTCGACGCCGGCGCGACGGTCGTGCACATCCACGCCCGCACCGACGACGGCGGACCGACCTTCGCGACCGAGACCTTCGCGCAGATCCGCGACGAGGTGCGGGCGCGCTGCCCGGTGATCCTCAACTTCAGCACCGGGAACCTCGACGAGGACAACAGACAGCAGCGGAAGTACATCACCGAGGTGAAGCCCGAGATCGCGGCGCTGAACATGGGCACGATGAACTACGCGAAATACAGCAAGTCGCGGAAATCCTTCGTCTTCGACATGATCTTCCCGAACACCTTCGGAAAGATCGTCGGCCTCTTGCAGGCGATGCAGGAGGCCGGGGTCAAGCCCGAGCTCGAGTGCTTCGACACCGGGCACACCAACTCGATCTGGCCGCTGCTCGACATGGGCGTGCTCCAGAAGCCGATCCAGTTCTCCTTCATCATGGGGGTGATGGGCGGCATTCCGCCGACGGTCGAGGCCCTGAAGCTGCAGCGCGACATGATCCCCGAGGGCTCGACCTGGGAGGTGATCGGCATCGGCCGCAAGCAGTGGCAGCTCGTCGCGGCGGCGCTGGTGCTCGGCGGGAACATCCGCGTCGGCCTCGAGGACAACTTCTACCTGCCCGACGGGACGATGGCCGGGTCGAACGGCGACCTGGTCGCCAAGGCCGCCCAGCTGACCCGCGACATCGGGCGCGAGGTCGCGAGCATCGACGAGGCCCGGGCGATGCTGAGCCTCGACTGAGGGGGCGCAGGCTCAACGCCGCTTGACAGGGCGGAACCGATAGACGTACACTGTCGCTGCAGACAGATGTGTGGTTTTGCCATGGCCTGGAAACGGGTGATCGTCCACGCCGACATGGATGCCTTCTACGCCGCCGTCGAGCAGCTCGACAACCCCGAGCTGCGCGGCAAGCCGCTCCTGATCGGCGGAACCGGTCGCCGCTCCGTCGTCTGCACCGCCAGCTACGAGGCGCGACCGTTCGGCGTCGGCAGCGCGATGCCGATGGTGACCGCCCGGCGCAAGTGTCCGCAGGCGATCGTGGTGCCGCCGCGCATGCACCGCTACGCAGAGGTCTCCCACACGATCATGGGAGTGTTCAAGAGCTTCTCGCCGCGGGTCGAGCCCCTCAGCTTCGATGAGGCCTTCCTCGACATGAGCGACGATGCGGTGACCTACGTCAGCCCCGGCAACCTCGGTCGCAAGCTCAAGCGCGCGGTCGCCGATGCGACGGGCGGCCTGCGCGTGTCGGTCGGCATCGCGGACACCAAACAGGTCGCCAAGCTCGCGAGCGACTACCGCAAACCCGACGGCCTGACGGTCGTGCGGCCGGAGCGCGTCCGGGGCTTCCTCGATCCCCTGCCGGTCCGCCGGCTGTGGGGCGTCGGGCCCGCGACCGAGAAGCGCCTGCTCGCCCTCGGTCTCGAGACCGTCGGTCAGGTCTTCCGCGCCGATCCGATGTGGTTGGAGGCGCGGCTCGGCCGGCTCGGCGACCACCTCTACCGCCTGGCGGCGAACCTCGATCCGCGGCCGGTCAAGGCGCGGCGCCGACGCAAGAGCATCGGCGCCGAGCGCACCCTCGAGTACGACGTGCGCGGCGCCGAGGCCATCCTGCCGCTGCTGCAGGGGCTGGCGGAACGGGTCGCGGGCAGCCTGCGCAAGCGCGGCTGCGTCGCCCGCGGCGTGCGGGTCAAGCTCAAGACCCACCGCTTCCAGAACCGCACCCGCCAGGCGCTGCTCGCGGCGGCTTCCAACGACGACGACACGATCTTCGCCCAGGCCCGCGCGCTGCTCGAGCGCTTCGACCTCGACGTGCCGATGCGGCTGGTCGGGCTGTCGGTCTACCGGGTGCAGAAGGCACAGGAGGG
>JAUIEM010000487.1 GCA_030428695.1 bacterium | reverse complement strand
CCTCCTGGGTGATGTCCTCCGCGTCGGCGCGGTCGGGGAACAGCCGCGCGCACAGTCCGAAGACCCGCGGCCGCCAGCGCTCGACGAGCTGCCGGAAGAGCTGGGGGTCCTGTTTCTCGAGGTAGGTGCTGAAGCGTGCTGCGCCGGTCATCGGGGGCCTCCGTCGGGGAGCGTTCACTACCCTCAGGTTCCCGCCGGCGTCCGCCGCGTTCAACAAAATCGGCGCGGCGGATCGATCATTCGCCCCGGGGACGGGCACGCGAAGCCGCCACGGGCTCGCCGTGGTGCCGTGCGGAAGAGAAGGACGATGGGATCAGATCTCGGTGGCGCGGATGCGCTCTTCCATCACCCGCCCGGGCTTGAACAGCACGACCGACTTCTCGGGCACGTGCACGGGCTTGTTGGTCTTGGGGTTGCGCGCCTTGCGGGGGGCGCGCTTCTTGACTTTGAAGACGCCGAAGTTCCTCAGCTCGATCCGCCCGTTCTCGACGATCGCGTCGACGATCGCGTCGAAGGTGCTCTGCACGATCGCCTTGGTCTCGACCTGGGGCATGTTGACTTTGTTGGCGATCTTCTTGACGATCTCCTTCTTGGTCATGGTTTCCCCTGCGCCCTTGGTTATTGCCAGCGTAGGCGTTGCGGGGATATCTGACAAGCGAAAACGCGTGCGCCCGCGCCGGATGCGCGGCTTCGACGCGACCGGTCGCGGGGCTGGTCGTTCCGGACGGGCAACGCGTACCCTGAGGGTGGACGTCCACCCGGGGGAACACCTTGCACGTCAACGGCCATCACCTGCGCGACGAGGTGGCGAGCCACCTGGTGAGCCAGGCGGAGATTCTCGTCGACACCATCGAAGGATCTCTCGCCCACGAGGAGTTCCATCACCAGCAGCCGCTGGACCTGCCGCCCAAGCACGTGCTCCGCTACGACCTCGCCTTCTTCGAACGCTTGCTGGAGGCCGCGCGCGGCCTGTTGGAGAAGATGCGCGGCACGGAGGAGTGGCGGCCGGGCTCGACCGCCGAGGAGCTGCTGCTGGTCGACATCTTCAGCGGCCTGCGCGCCTCCCTGCACGACGAGGCGAAGCTCGACGACCCCTGGCCGGGCGGGGGCGACGAACCGGAGACCGATCCGCTGACGCGGGAGGAGCTCGAGGAGGTCCACGCGCGCATCGTCGAGGACTTCGACGTCCTGTGGCTCTGGGAGCTGCGGCTCGACGGCATCGAGCAGGCCCCGACGACGGTCGCCGAGGAGCTGCAGCCGGTGCACCTGGTCTTCGACCAGTGGTTCGAGCCGTTTGCGGAGCGGGTCGGGGACGGGGATGACGAGCGGGCGTGAGCGGGGAGCCGATCGGGGAGGAATTCAACGCAGAGGCGCAGAGACGCGGAGGCGCAGAGCGGTTCGACTCCGCCGGATGTCGGTTCGCGGGTCCTGTTTGTCCGCGAGGCGCGACGGCGTGGGTCCCTTCCGGGCGCCCGGGAGGGCGCAACATCAACGAGAGAAGCGTTCCAGAGGACCAGGTTGCCCTCCAAAGCTGGAGACAGCTCCGGCCAGCGACGATCTTCCGCGAAGTGACGTGCCCCGGAGCTGGCTCCAGGTTTGGACGGGCCTTCTTCGGGCAGCCTGCGTCTGACACGGTGGTGTCCGACAAGTTGATGAAGTGAAACCCCCCACCGGGGGGCAGGGGGAGAATCGCATGCACGCCATTCCTTTGCGCATCCCGCCGACCCTCGAACCGTGGCCGTGATCCGTGGTCCGTGGTCCGTGATCCGTGATCCGTCGCGTCGTGACCGTGGCCGTGGGCCGGGTGGAAGCTGCGGGCGGTGGTTGGGGGATGTGCGGGGTTCGGGTTTTCGGTCCACGCGGTGGGTTTCCTCGGCGGTTGGGGCGCGTGTTCCCTCGGTACGACGGGCGGGGGTAAACCCCGCCCCTACATTCGGTTGCAATGTAAGTGTGCGGTTGCCAGGTTTCCAAGTTCTCTTTGAGCTCGCCTTCCTCAACGGATTTCTCATGTAGTGGCGGGGTTTACCCCCGCCTTCCGTCGCTTGGGGCGAGCGCCGTCCCAAAGTTCTACCGACCAGCCCCCGCAAAAGGGTGTATAGACAACGAAGACCCCAGCCCGAGGCGACCATGCCCGACTCCCTGCAGAGAAACTTCCCCGCCACCCGCTGGAGCCTGGTCTCCCGGGTGCGCGGCGGCTCGGAGGCGGAGGCCCGGGACGCCCTGCGCGAGCTGTTCGAGAAGTACCGGGAGCCGCTGCTCTTCGCCCTGAGCGCCTGGGTGCGGAGCCACGGGAAGGACGACGCGGAGCGGGCGCGGAGCGGGGCCGAAGATGCGCTCCAGGAGGTGTTCATGCGCTTCGTCGAATCGCCGGAGACGCTGACGGCCTGCCGGGGGGAGGGCAAGCTTCGCTGGTTCCTCAAGACCTGCTTGCAGAACGCGATCAAGAACGTCTGGCGGGACCAGGGCAGGCAGAAGCGCGGCGGCGGCGTCGCCCACGTCCCGCTCGACGCGCTCGGGGCGGAGCCGCACGACCTCGAGACACCGGACCGCATCCTCGATCGGCGCCTGGCCTGGCAGCTTTTGGACGAGGCGCAGGCAAAGGTCGCCGAGCAGGCGACAGAGGAAGAGCTCGCCGTGTTTCGGCTCTACCTGGCGGGAAAAAAGGCTCCGGCCATCGCCGAAGAGCTCGGGCTGACGGTCAAGGAGGTCCAGAACAGCATCCGTCGGACCCGCGAGCGCCTCCGTGCGGTCCTGCGCGGGCTTGTCGCCGACACGGTGGCGGACCCGGCAGAGTGCGAAGAGGAATTGCTGCAACTGCTCGAGGATGCGTTGCCTCGGGTCGGGCGGTGAGCGACCATCTGGCATGGTTTTGTCCGAACATCAACTATCCCCGAAAATCGACATCCCGGACACTTCCTCAGAGGAAGTGCCCGGGAGCAGGGCAGCGCCGGCCCGGACCGCTCGGCGCGACCGGCTCCGCTTCGGTTCTCCGCGCCGCGCTTGATCCGTGCCGGCGCTGCCCTGCAGGAACCTCCGAAGACCCGTAGAGGGAAAGAGGGTAAGAGCGCTAAGGGAGACACCTCGCGGGGCGGAAGCCCAGATTACTGTAGCGGCTCCTCGGCCTCCTGTAGCCGCGGTAGGCCGAGCGGCACCTCCTGGCGTAGTCGTACCAGGATCCGCCACGAAGCACGCGGCCCACGCCCGTCGCCGGCCCGCCGGGGTCCGTCACATCTCCTTCGTACGAACCGAACCAGTCACCGCACCATTCCCAGACGTTGCCGAGCATGTCGAACAGTCCCCAGCCATTCGGAAGCTTCTGCCCGACGGCATGGGTTCCCGCCCGCTCGTGCGCGTGCTGCTTCTCCTTCCAGTCGGAGCTGTCGACGGCTCCCTCGTAACGGACGCCGCTGTTTCCCCCGTACCAGGCGATCGGGTCGAGCTCGGGTCCGTCCCGCTCGCCGCGGATCGTCAACGCCCCCGTGTACAGCGCGCTCGCCGTGCCCGCCCGGCAGGCGTACTCCCACTCCGCCTCGCTCGGCAACCGGTAGCCCGGGCTGTGCAGCCCATGGAAGCGCACCGTCGCGGCGGTGATGCTTCCGCCCTCGTCCTTCTCGACCTCGTCGAGGACGTAGGCAGGCACCAGCCCCTCGGCCTCGGACAGCGCATTGCAGAAGGCCACGGCGTCGAACCAGCTCACCATCTCGACCGGCGCCTCGAGCCCCGCTCCCTTGAACCAGGAGGGGTTGTACCCCATCAGCCCGGCGAACTCGCCCTGGGTGACCGGCGTCGCCTTGAGGTAGAACCTGCGCGTGAGCGTGACGTTGTGCAACTCTTCGTCACTGTCCCGCCCCGGCTCAGCTTCCGGCGACCCCATCCGGAAGGACCCCGCCGGAATCAGCGCGAAGTCCATCTCCCGAGTGTTCCGCACCGCCACGGGCCATCCGCACCGCGCCGCCTCAGCCCTCTGTTCCGGGGCGGGGCTCCACCAGCGCTCTCTCGCCTCCAGGCCGGGGAGCGGCCGTTGAGCCCGCGGCCGGCGCGCCGGCCGCTCGCTTCCGGCCCAGTCCGCGCCGAGGGGCGCGAGCAGCTCCTCCGCCGCCTCCTGCTGCACGCGGTCGGCCTCGGCCCGGCGCGCCGCGATCGCCTCTCCGCCCTTCATGAGCTGCGCGCCCAGCGCGCTCCAGTCCGCGCCGCCAGGATCCTCGGGCAGCCCGGCGACCGCATCGCGCAAGGCCTCGTCGAGACGCCGCGCCACCGCTTGCTTCGCGAGCCCCGCCCGCACCGCCGGAGCGAGCCCCTCGAGCAGCCCGGGCAGGCGCCGCGCATCGAAGGCCTCCACCCCCGCCGCCGCCAGGGCGCGCGCGCAGTCCGTCGCCGCATCTTCGCCGAGCACGCCGTCGCGGTCCCGGAGGAAGTCGCGCAGCAGGCCACGCTCGAGCACCTCCTTCCAGCCCGCGCGGTAGCGCTCGTGGCGCAGCCGGGCGAGCAGATCACCACCGGCCTCGCGGAACGCCTCCAGCGCCTCCTGCCCGCTCCGCCAGCGCTTGTCCGGGTCGATGTGCAGGCAGTCGCGGAGGAAGCTCTGCAGGGGCGCCGGCAGGTCCTCGGGCGGCGTGTACTTCCACTCCGAGGGGGTGAGGTGCATGCACAGCCGCCACTCGGACCAGCTGCGCTTGTAGGGCAGGCTCCCGGTCAGGAGCTCGTGGATCACCAGCCCGCAGCACCAGATGTCCGAGGCGAAGCCGACGCTCGTCCCGTCCTCCGCCCGGATGTGCTCCGGGGAGAAGTACAGGTGCGTCCAGCCGCCGCCCGCGCCGGTCCGCGTCAGCCGCGTCCGGGCGAGATCGCGGGCCAGGCCGAGGTCGGTGATGCGCAACCGCAGGTCGCTCCCGAACAGCCCCTCCTCTTCGCGCCCGACGAACTGCAAAAGCAGGTTCGAGGGCTTGAGGTCGCGGTGGACGACGTTCTGCCCGTGCACGGAGGCGAGGCCCTCGAGCATCTGGCCGGCGAAGCACAGGGCGGTCTCGCGGTCGAGGCCCTGGTCGATCGCCTGGCGCACCGTCCCGGCGCAGACCGGGCGCTGGACGACGTAGCTCCAGCGGCCGCCGTCGAGCAGCTCGCCGTCGTCCACCCACTCGATCACTTGCGGGTGCTTCTCGAGCTTTCGCGACACCTCGTTGGCCTGGGCGGCGCGCGCGCTCCAGGGCCGGAGCTTCAACGCGCAGTGCGCACCCGTCTCCTCGCGCAGCACGAGCAGGACGGTGCCCTGCCCGCCCCGGCCGAGGACGTCGAGCACGCGGTAGCCCGGCACCCCGGGCAGCGCGACCGCCGGCTCGACACGCCGGGCGCGGCGTCCGAGCAGGCGGGTGCTGACGGGCTGGACCCGGGTCGGCGGCAGGCACAGGCGCGAGCCCTCGGGCAGCAGGCGCTCCCGCAACACCGTCTCGACCGTCGCCGGGTCGGCGTCTGCCGGGCAGGCCGCGACCGCGCCGACCAGCCGCTCGACGAGCTGCTCGGCCGCCTCCGGCTCCAGTCCCGGACCCGCCGCCAGCTCGGGGCCTAGGCTGGCGGCGAGCTCTCCGGGCGCGTCCGGGGCGGCGGCCGCGCCGATCAGCCGGGCGCGGTCGGCCGGAGCGCGGCGGCAGAAGTTCTCCCAGAAGCTCAGGCCGAGCTGCACGGCGAAGCCGAGCGGAGCGGGGCTGAAGTTGACCAGCGCGAGCACGATCGCGTCGCGCACGAAACGCTCGAGCCGTCCGCGCTGCACGTCCGCCTCGACCGCGGGGCCCAGGCAGGGAGCGCAGACGCCGAGCGGGCCGGCGGGTTCATGATTGCAACGGGAGCACAGGGTGGTAGCGGGCATCGGCATCCTCCTCTGGTCCCCGTTACACCGTTTTCGTTGAAGTGTGCGGGACGGTGTTGGATTTTTCTGGGAACGGCCGGACCGTGGGCCGTGGGCCGTGATCCGTCGCGTCGTAGCCGTGGCCGTGGCCGTAACCGAGGGCCGGGTGGAGGGCGCGGGCGGTTGTTGGGGGATGTGCGGCCTCTTCCCCTCTTCCCTCTTCCCTCTTCCCTCTTCCCCACTTCCCTCTTCCCCACTTCCCTCTTCCCCTCTTCCCT
>JAUIEM010000486.1 GCA_030428695.1 bacterium | reverse complement strand
CCAGGACTCCCGCGAGGACGATCGTCGCGTGCTCCGCTGCGGTCATGTCCACTGCGCCGCCGCGTCTCGGCAGCTCTGCAGGTAGTCACGGAACAGGGCCACGGCCTCCTCCGGCGTGGTCGCGTCCTTGCACGGGCCGTCCGCTTCGTTCTCGAGGATCGTCACCGGGTGCTGGATGTCCAGCTGCCGCCGCATCTTCAGGTATCGATCCTCCGTCGCGTAGAGGCCGGCCGAGGACGGCCGGTCCAGCGTTCGAACCTCATCGATCTCGTCGAAGAGCGCCCTTAGGACGCTCTCCTTCGGACGGCCCCGGGGAGGCGGGATCGCAGACGGCGGGACACGATCGTCGGAGGTCAGGAACACCACCGCGTCGGCGAACTCGGAGCTGGGGGCCGCGACCCGCCCCTCGAGCGTCCTGTAGAGATTGCCAGCGTGGTCCGTGTCCTCTAGCCACGCCCCGCCGGTGCCCGGGAAGAGGCGTGAGAAGGTCACGCGGTCGGTCCTCTCAAAGTAGGCATACCACTCAGAGAGCGTTGGGAAGCGCCAGTCCTTGACGCCTCCGAATGCTTCTTGGCGGCTGAGGTGGCGCAGGTAGCGGGCCTGGGGCGCGGGGAGGAAGTCCGCGTCCGCGTAGTCGTACGCGTGGTGGGCGCGGCGAACCTCGAGCATGCGGGTGCCCGTATGCCGACTCAGGCTCAGCTTCGCGACAAGGTCGACTCCGTTATCCTCGAACCGGTACGCGGCGACGAAGTGCAGCGGCTGATGGGGGGGGCGAACCGCGTCGAGCACCGGCAAGCACTGGTTAAGATCGCGCAGGACGTGGCCGTCGAGCCGGGTGCCCCGCCTTCGGATCAGCCCCAGGGCCAGGAGCTCGAAGGCGCGGTCCGTGAGCTCCGAGTTCATCGTGTCGTGCCGCAGCCGCATGGAGTAGTAGCCGACGACTGCGCTCAGGACCTCCGGCGACGGCTGGTGGCCGCGAATCGGAGGACTCCCGTGTACCAGCGCCATGGCGTAGAAGTAGTCGAGCAGCGAGGCGTGCTGAAAGCGATAGGATCCGCGTAGGTCGCCATCCAGCAGCGCGTAGACCCGGCCGTCGGCCGACGCCGGCTCGAGACCCACCCGCTTCTCTATGCGAGCCAGCTCCGCGGAGTCGACGCTGGAGCGGAGCCGGTCGCCGGCGGTTGAGACGACGTAGTAGGCGAGCGCCTCGTAGAAGGCCATCAGACGCCGACTGGAATCCGCGTACCGCTCGCGTTTGCGAATCCACTCCGAGCAGACGATGGCGAATGCGTCGTACTCGGTCTGGACGCTGCGCCAATCGGCCAGGAGCATGGGAACGAATTCTAGGAGCAACGGATTCCCGGCCAGGAAAGGGGCGCGGCGCAGTAGCCTGGAAGTACGCCACCCGTCTCGCATGCGGGACAGCGGGCCCATCCCCCGCTCCCGTCGCCGGGCTGCGAGGAAGCGGCGGCTCGGTCCCGGGCCCAGCCCCTGGATCAGGACGGGGGGGGCGAAGAGGATCGTGCTTGGGGCGGACAGGCTTCCCCTGCCGACGGCGGGCAGCCCCGTGTCGCGCGGTATCCGACTAATGGCGGAGAAAAAGCTCGTGCGCGAGAAGAAGAGGACCCGCTGGTAGCGCTTGGTCAGGAAGACCAGTGAGTCCAGGCGCCCTTCGGGGCTTCGCAGCGCCCGCGCGTCCTCGTCCAGCCCGTCCAGCAGCAGGGTCGTGCTTTCTTTGTCCGGCTGTTGGTTGACGAAATCCGCGACGCCCGGCTCCGCCAGGGAGGCTAGCTTGGCGTGATTGGACCGCCCGAGCCCGCCGCCTGCGATGCGGGCGTACAAGAGCTTGGCCAGCTCGGTCTTGCCGCTGCCGGAACGGCCCAGGACGAAGAGGTAGTTGCGCCCGTCGTCCTTGCTGAGGAAGTGATCCAGGGCCCGCAGCAAGGGGAGGGTTTCGAGCTCGGAAGCGTCTGCCGCCAGCAGAGAGCAGGGGGGCTCGAAGAAGCTGGCTTCGGACTGCTCGATCTGCTCGGGACGGAAGCCGAGCAGATCAGGGGGGGGGCCGTAGTCGGGGCGCACGGACGCGCGCCCCGGCCAGAGGGTCTCGTCGATCTCGTCCCGGCACGGACTGCGGGCGAGCCGGTACTCCAGCTCGGAGGGTGTCCAGAACTCGGTCTCGATCCCCGTCTCCCGGAGCGCAGCCTCGATCTTCGCACGCTCCCCGGCGCTTGGTGCCTTGGACAGAACCCAGACGTACCGAGCCGGGCGGTGGTCCCCGAGGCCGGCGATGCCGCGAATGTCATGCTTGGCAACGGAGAAGCTGAACCTCTCGCGCCGCTTGCACTGGAAGGCGACGTACTCGCCGTTACGGCGGGCGGCGACATCCACGTGCTCGTCGCGGGTTCCGGCCTCGCCCAAGTGCCGGACGTCGTAGTACTCGTCGTCCGATCGCAAGAGCGCGTAGCAGAGCCATTCGAACCAGCTCGGGGGAAGGGTCGAAAACGAGCGCATGGAGGAGCCGCGCACCGGCGGCGCGGCGGTCCGGATTCTAGCTCCTGGGCGACTCGCCCTCAGCTGGCTAGGGCGAAGGGCACCGGCGGTGCCGGTGGATCGAGTGCAGCGCGAACGAGCGCCGTCTCCCTGCGCGCAGGAATAGCGCCTGGATCTCGACCATGACCTCGGAGCACCCGAGCGGCCGCCGAGAACGTGTCTGCGAGGGGTAGAGACGG
Source organism: bacterium (assembly GCA_030428695.1). Next base: position 3,391 of record JAUIEM010000486.1, on the reverse strand, counting down.
AGGGGGGGACGCCGCGTTCGAGCAGGTTCAGGAGTTGGGACTCCGCGAGGCGGCTAGGAACGTTGCGGCCCCGGCAGTCCGGTGCGGGTCCCGGACCGCCGAGGCCGTCGTTCTGGAGTGGCGCGCTCTGGGGAGTAGCCGGGGCTAGGCGCAGTCCTCGCGCAACTCGCGGAGGAACTTCACGTCTTCCGCTGTCGTCTCAGCCGCGCGCTGCGGTGCGGCCCCTTCCCAGATGTTGGAGGTCTCCAGCATCGAGATGAGCTTCAGCGGCGACTCGGTCGCCAGCTCGGTAATGTCCTCGGTGGGGATGACCAGCTCCGCTACGAACTTGTCGAGCTTGCGCTTGCCGCCGATGGCCGACTCCAGGGTCTTCAGGCCCAGGTCGATGGCGTTGCGCGCGGTCGTCGAGATGGGGCAGTGTATCTCGTCCGCCAGGGTCCGGAGGGCGTCGTCCAGGTCGTCCCGGACGCGGAACGTGTAGCCCTTCATGGGGGATCCGTTGGGGCTCCGGGGGGCGCGGCGGAGCCGCCCCTGCTGCCCGGCTTGGACCCGCCGCTGGAACACGACGAGGCCCAACTTCAGCGCGGCACGGGCCACCCCGGAGGGGGTGAACTCTCCGATGAGCTCGGCGAAGTCCTGGAGCCGGTCGATGACGGGCTGGGGCACCTTGATGGTGAGTGTCTTCATCGGCCTCACCATCACCGCGAACGGCGACGCCGCTCGCGGAGGCCACGGATGGGATTGAGTCTGACGCTGTAAGACGTATCCTCCCCTGCTTCCGGGAGACGCTTCGGCTCCAAGCCGCTACAAGGACGCTTGTTGCGGCCTTGGGTCGCATCCGTGAGTGTAGTACGTGTCGTCTCGGCCGATTCGCCGTCGTACGGACGGCGACGCAAGGTCGAGTTGTTGGCGCGCTGGCGAACGACGTCGGTGGCCAACTTGATGGCGGCCAGTGCGACGACGAGCGCCAGAACGAGGAGCAGGTTCGACAACGGGCAAACTCCTCCCGCGGCTGCGGGGGTAGGGGACGGGAGTCAAGCACCGCCACTACTCCCCGGCCGCGGGGGTGTTACCGGGATCACGGGCCAGCCGGAGGCCCGCCGCGCGCCCGGGCGGTCCCAGGACCCCTGAACCGGATTCGTCTTACGTGCGGGCGGGGTCACGAACTCGAAGCGGCGGCGAAACACCGCCCGGCGCGCGGGCAGGTCGGTTGCGCGAAGCGGCTTGCCTTCTTTGCCGTCGAACAGCGTCGCGCGGTGCTTCCTTGGCGTTCGCCGGCTGTTCTCCGTTCGTGCACCCGGAGACGGGCTGCCCGGGCGCCCTTGCGGGGGTGAGCATTGGAAGATGAAGCCGCCCCCCGGATCGGCTAAGCTAGCCACATCCTGAATCCCACGGCCTGAATTCATTCCAAAGACGCATTCCAAGTCAGGCCCGTCTCCAGCATCCGGTCCCACCCGGCCGGAGGGAGGACCGACTTGGACGCGACCACGAACCCCGGCCCGGCGGCCACGGAACCCGCCGGCACCGACCAGGCCCCGACGGGGCTCACGATCCTGCGAGTGCCCCTGGGGGACCTCCACCAGGACCCGGCCAACGCGCGCTCGCACGGGCCCGAGAACCTGGCCGCCATCATGGCCAGCCTGCGGCGGTTCGGTCAGGCGGAGCCGCTGGTGGTGCAGGCCGGGACGCGGCGCGTGATCGGTGGGAACGGCCGCCTGGTGGGCATGCGGGAGCTCGGGTGGGCGGAGGCCGACGTGGTCGAGCTGGACGTCAACAACGTGCACGCGCCCGAGCGTGTCCTTGTCCTTGTGCTCCTTGGAGCCGAGGCCAATGCCGCTGACGATGTCGATCAACTTGCCCAGGTTGGTCTTGTCGAGGTTGGGCAGGGCGTAGACCTTCGGCAAGACCCCCTTGAGCGAGGGGTTGTCGCGCTCGATCGCGTCCATCGCGCCGTCCACGAGCTTGCCGATCTCGGGCTGCTTGGCCTTCGAGCGGAGGTAGCTCCAGCGCGCTTCCTCCGGCACCCAGAAGACGTTGGCGGCGAGGTACTCGTCGGGGTCTTCGAGCAGGCCCGCGATCTCCGGCTCACGGTCGGCCTCGTCCGGAGTGAAGTACTCACTGGAAGGGTCCGAGACGGCGAGGAACAGCTCGTTGCGCCGCTCCTCGAAGGCGTCCTCGATGTACTTCAGGAACAGAAGCCCGAGGACGACGTGCTTGTACTCCGCCGGGTCCATGTTGTTGCGGAGCAGGTCGGCGGCCTTCCAGAGCTCCTGCTCGAACCCCAGGCTCCCGTTCTTGTTCGGTGCCGACTTCTTAGCGGAGCGCGTGGTAGCGGAGCGCGTGGTAATTGGCGGCGAGGGGGATGGCAGCGCGGAGTCGTCGTCGCCGAGGAGGCGTGCAACGATGACGGCCTTCTCGCGTCCTTTGGTGCTCAGCCCTGCGGCCTCGCAGGCGCTCTTGAGTTCGTCGCGGGTGTAGTGGGCGAGCAACTGGTCGAGGGCGACGCGGCCGGAGCTGGCGAGCGCCTCGACGATCTCATCCTTGCGCTTGCGAGTGGGCCCCTCGTGGCTCTCCTTGGACGCGACTTCCAGGAGGCGTGCCTTCGTCAACACACCGAGGGCTAGTCTGAGGTCAACAGGCACAGTTCCTCCCAAGGTCATCCGGTCGCCACCCTGCAAGTTGGCTGAGGCACCCGGAGGATAGGGCGAGCGGCGGGGCCGAGGAACAGCCGTGGTCCGAGCCCCGGCTCTCCAGGCCGCGGGGGAGAGTTCGAGAGCCGCAAGGGCCAACGAACCCGGCGGGAGCCGGCCGCGCGCCGCGGGGCTCGCGCCAGAGCGGCCCGGCGACCGGCTCCCTCACCGGCGTCGAGGGCCGGCGTCCGCGGCGCGCTGGCGGGCTCGACGGACCACTCCGTCGGGTGCCGGGGGAACTGCCGCGCTCACCGCAGCGAGCCCTCTCCGCACCCAGCGGAGAGGGTGGCTCCCCGAGTAGGACTCGAACCTACAACCCTTCGGTTAACAGCCGAATGCTCTACCAATTGAGCTATCGGGGAACGCGGACGGGACAGGGTAGTCCGCGGTCGGGGGGTGTCAACCGGGACCTGGGCGTAGCGTGGCGCCGGAGAGGAGTCGGCCGGACGGGGGTGCGGGCCTGAGGGGTCGGTGCGGGTGCGGGGGGGGAGCGGGCGTTGGTTCCCCCCGGCGGGAGGGAGGCGCGCGGGCGGGCCGGGGGTCGGGGGGGGGCACGGCGGCGGGGCTCAAGTCCTGGGGCCAGCGGTCGATGTTGGAGGGGCGCCCCCGCTGCCCCCGCTGCCATGCCCGAACCGTCCGCGTCCTCCGCCCTCGAGCTCGCGCCGCGCGCGCCGGCCGGTCCGTCGACCGTCGGGGTGGGG
>JAUIEM010000485.1 GCA_030428695.1 bacterium | reverse complement strand
CCAAGTCTATCGTATCGTAGAAATTTCGCTAGCCTCGCGCTCGAGAGGCGCGCGCGTGAGATTTCCCGAAATCCCTGCATCACCTGCACCTGCGTCGACGTTCTCCCGATGGCACACGGTGTGTTCTGTCCAGGGCGACCGCATGCACGAGGAGGAACACCATGCGTTACGAGCTGATCGAAGAGAGCCGCGTCCCCGTCAAGGCCTGGGTCGACGGCGTCCCCCTGTGCCCGAAGGCGCGCCAGCAGCTGCTCGAGGTCGCCGAGCTCCCGTTCATCCACAAGTGGGTGGCCGCGATGCCCGACGTCCACTGGGGCATGGGCGCGACCGTCGGCAGCGTGATCCCGATGCACCGGGCGATCGTGCCCGCGGCGGTCGGCGTCGACATCGGCTGCGGGATGATGGCCCTGCGCACCACCCTGCGCGCCGAGCAGCTGCCCGACGACCTCGGACCGCTGCGCGCCGCCATCGAGCGCCGCGTCCCGCACGGCCGCACCCATCGCGGGGGCCGCAACGACCGCGGGGCCTGGCGGCACCTGCCCGAGACGCACCGCAAGGCCTGGGCTGACCTGGTCGAGCGCTTCGGGAAGATCGTCGCCAAGCACCCGAAGATCGCGGGCGGCAACGTCGAGAACCACCTCGGCACCCTCGGCACCGGCAACCACTTCATCGAGGTCTGCCTCGACGAGGACGAGCGGGTCTGGTTCATGCTGCACAGCGGCTCGCGGGGCGTCGGCAACCGCATCGGGCGCTACTTCATCGGCAGGGCGAAGCGGGAGGCCGAGCGCTGGTTCATCTCCCTGCCGAACGAGAACCTCGCCTACTTCCCGGACGGCACGCCGCAGTTCGGGGACTACGTCGAGGCCGTCGGCTGGGCGCAGGACTTCGCGCGCACCAACCGCGAGCTGATGATGGGGGCGGTGCTCGAGGCGGCCCGCTCGCTGGCCGATCTGCCGCCCTTCGAGGAGGACGGGAAGGCAGTCAACTGCCACCACAACTACGTGGCGAAGGAGCACCACTTCGGGAAGACTGTCTGGGTGACCCGCAAGGGCGCGGTCCGGGCGGGCGACGGCGAGCTCGGGATCATCCCGGGGTCGATGGGAGCGCGCTCGTACATCGTCCGCGGCAAGGGCCACCCGGAGAGCTTCGAGTCCTGCAGCCACGGGGCGGGGCGGCTGATGTCCCGGACCGAGGCCAAGCGCCGCTTCAGCGTCGCCGACCACATCGCCGCCACCGAAGGCGTCGAGTGCCGCAAGGACGCGCAGGTCATCGACGAGACGCCGATGGCCTACAAGCCGATCGAGAAGGTGATGGCGGCCCAGAGCGACCTGGTCGACATCGTCCACACCCTGCGTCAGGTCGTCTGTGTGAAGGGGTAGCCATGCTGTGTATCGACGGATCCTTCGGCGAGGGCGGGGGGCAGGTGCTGCGCACCTCCCTCTCCCTCGCGATCATCGACCAGCGCCCCGTCGAGCTGATCAACATCCGCGCCGGGCGTCGCAAGCCGGGGCTGATGCGCCAGCACCTGACCTGCGTCGAGGCGGCGGCGAAGATCTCCGACGGGGCGCTGAAGGGCGCCCATATGCGCTCGCGCTTCCTGCGCTTCCGGCCGGGCAAGGTGCGGGCGGGCAGCTACCACTTCGCCGTCGGCAGCGCCGGCAGCGCCCACCTGGTGCTGCAGACGGTGCTGCCGCCGCTGCTGCTGGCCGACGGGCCCTCCACGGTCGTGCTCGAGGGCGGCACCCACAACCCCTGGGCGCCGGCGTACGACTTCCTGGCCGGCAGCTTCCTGCCCTTGTTGCGGGCGATGGGCGCGGCGGTGTCGATCGAGCTGCTGCGCCACGGCTTCTACCCGGCCGGGGGCGGCAAGGTGCGGGTGGCGGTGGAGCCGGGGGAGCTGCGGCCGCTGCGGCTGCTCGAGCGTGGGGAGCTGCGGAAGCTGCGCGCCCGGGCGATCGTCTCCCAGCTGCCGCGCAAGGTCGCCGAGCGCGAGCTCTCGACCCTGCAGAAGGAGCTCGGCATCGCGGCGGCGGACTGCGCGACCGTCGAGGTTCCCGATCCGGCCGGTCCGGGCAACGCGCTCGTGGTCGAGGCGGAGTGCGCCGCGCACACGATGGTCTTCGTCGGCTTCGGGGAGCGGAAGAAGCGCGCCGAGCGGGTCGCCCGCGAGCTCGCCGACCGGGTGCAGGCCTGGCGCGCGGCGGAGGTTCCCGTCGACGAGCACCTCGCCGATCAGCTGCTCCTGCCCTTCGCGCTGGCCGGCGGCGGGGAGCTCCTCAGCACCGAGGCGAGCTCGCACACGCGCACCAACCTCGCGCTGCTGCAGCAGTTCCGGCCCGGGCTTGCGGGTGGCATCGAGGCGCTGGACGGGGGACGCTACCGGGTGTGGGTGGGGTGACCGGTGGCCGATGACCGATTCCGATTCCGATTTCGATCGGGATCGGCCATCGGTCAGGCTCCTACGCCTCCTCCACCACCAGCGTCTCCCCCGCCCCGGCGAGCTGCTCGGCGTACTCGTAGGGTGCGCGGAAGCGCAGGCGCCGGGCTCCCCATTCCGCCGTGTCGCCCGCCCGCAAGGAGTTGCCGGACAGGCGCGCGTACTCGAACACGCCGTGCAGCAGCTCGAGGGCCTGCCGGGTGTCGGTGCGGGATGCCCCGAGCCAGGCGAGGTCGGGGATGCCGAACAGGTCGTGGCCGCGGCTGACGTACCAGGTGCCGCCCTGGGGCCGGAACAGCTTGACCAGGCCGGTGAAGCACAGCGGGGGAAGCGACTGCGCGAGCTCCTTCGAGGAGGCGCCGACAGCCGCGAGCAGCTCTGCCGGCAGGGCGAGCATCGCCGGCGGGAAGAAGGCCCCGCAGATGCCGGGGAAGACGCTCGCGGCGACGTACAGGAAGCGCAGGCGCTCGAGCGCGTCCTCCGGGCCGCTCTCGTGCTGCAGCCAGAGATGGGCGGGGGCCGCGGCCAGGCGCTCCTTCTTCGCCGCGGACAGGTGCGAGAGCTGCAGGAGCTGCCCGCACAGCTCCGGCTCCATCGCCGCGAAGGGCTGCTCGAAGCCGAACAGTTGGAGGCGGTGGCCGCGCACGGTGATCGCGTGCGGCAGGGCCGGCATCCAGGCGCCGTCGCCGACCATCTGCATCAGCGGATGGCCGCCCTCGACGACGACCTCGGCGCACACGCGCTTCGCGATGCGCGCCTCGAGCTCGGCGAGGGTCAGGGCGGGCAGCGCCTCGAGGGCGACGAACAGCGAGAGGTCGGACATCAGTAGCGCGGCAGGATGTCGACCACCCCGCGCAGGAACAGCACGAACTCCAAAATGTCCCGACGGTCGATGGTCCCGTCGCGGTTGATGTCGCCGTCGAGGGCGGGCAGGGTGCCCGCGTTGCCGCGGAACACCGCGTTCATCAACAGCTGCAGGTCGGCGCTGTCGCGGTCGCCGTCCCGGTCGAGGTCGGCGAAGGTCCCGTAGCCGTTCAGCTCGAGGCCGTCCGCGATGCCGTTGCCGTTCGCGTCGGGGTTGGCCGGCGCGGGGTCGACGCTGTCCGGGATGCCGTCGCCGTCGGTGTCGGTGAAGAATTCCATCATCGTCGGGTCGCTGCCGGTCGCCTGCTCGACGCCATCCTCGATGCCGTCCCCGTCCGTGTCGCGGTTGGCGTCGCTGGTGCCGAGGCTGTCCTCGACCGGGCTGCGCAGGCCGTCGCGGGCGAGGTCGACGTCGAGCTCGATCGCGTGGTCCTCGACCTCGCCGTCGAGGGCCAGGCCGGTCGGCAGCAGGCCTCCGGCGCTGCTCAGGCGGAAGCGGGCGAAGCTGATCCCCGGGGCCAGGCCGGCTTCGGGGATCTCGAAGTACAGGGTGTCGGTGCCGTCGACCGCGAAGCTCGCCGCGATGCGCTCACCGCTCTCCCAGACACCGTCGGCGTCGAAGTCGATCCAGGCGTCGACCAGGCCGGCCTCGGAGCTCGTCAGCACCACGCTCCCCTCGGTACCGCCGAGCAGGAAGCTGGTCGTGAAGGCGATGCCGTCCTCGTCATCGTTGCCGTCGTTGTCGTCGCCGAGGGCGTCCGCGTCGGGCTGGCCGTCGAGCTCGTCATCGGCGTCCGCGCCGAGGAACAGCGTGCCGATCGTGTGCCGGGCGCCGTCGTTGGCAGCCAGGGTGGGATAGGACGGATCGGGCGCATCGCCCCAGTCGAGCACCCGGCCGACCACCACGCCGCCGACGGTGCAGGTGTCTGAAGCGAAGCCGTCGTCGACGATGATCCGGAGGGTGACGGTGTCCGGGATGGTCTGGCCGACCATGTCGGCGTCGGAGTCCCAGCTGAAGGTCTCGCCGGTGAAGGGCGAGCCGCGGTCGAAGTCGGGGTTCGACAGCGGCGAGCCCTGCGTGACGGTCGCCGTGCTGAAGGTCGCGCCCCCGTCGATCGAGAACTCGAGCAGTGAGCTGAGGTCGTCGTCGCTCGGATCCTCGGCGTCGAACACGACGTCGATCTCGCCGAAGGTCACCGTGCCGGCGATCGGCTCGGTGATCATGCAGCTCGGCTGGTTGTCGATCGAGACCGTGACCTCGCAGGTGTCCGCGCCCCCGAAAGGATCGGTCGTCACCACGCGCACGATCGTGCTCTCCGCGCCGACCAGGCCGGCACCGTCGAGGTGGGTGTCCCACACGAAGGTCACGTTGTCGAACGGTGTCGCTCGGCTCGCGTCGGGGTTGCTGACCGAGCCGTCTGCCGTGGCCGGGCTGAAGGTCGCTCCGCCGTCCGTCGAGAAGCTGAAGGTCGTCGTCAGATCGTCGAAGCTCGGGTCGTTCCCGCCGAAGGTGATGTCGACGAAGCCGGCGACGTCGGCGCCCGCGGTCGGGGCGTCGAGGGTACAGGTCGGGGCGTTGTCGATGGTGAGCGCGACCTCACAGGTCTCCGCCCCGCTTCCGCCCTGCAGGATCAGCCGCAGGATGGTGCTCGCCGCCCCGCCCAGGCCGACGCCGTCGGCCTGAGAGTCCCAGGTGAAGGAGGCGTTGACGAACGGGCTGGAGCGATTGGAGTCGGGATTCGCCGTCCCCGAGCTCGATGCGGCGGTCATCGGCACGAAGCTCGCGCCGCCGTCTGTGGAGTAGCTGAAGCTCGTCGTGATCGGCTGACCCGTGGCCTGGGAGCCGCTGAAGAGGATGTCGACCTCGTCGCTCCGCGTATCGCCCGCGCTCGGCGTGCCGATGATGCAGCGCGGTTGGCTGTCGACGTCGAAGCTGACCGTCGCCGTGTCGAGACCGCCCGTGCTCGTGTCTTCGACGATCACCCGGAACAGCACCGTCTCCGCACCGTCCCCGCCGGCATCGGCGTTGCTCTGCCAGTCCCAGGTGTCGCTCCCGGGGCCGGAGCTCTGCGGGGCCGGGTTCCCGGTCACGCTCCCGCCCCCCGCGTCGGTCGCGGGCGAGAAGCTGGTGCCGCCGTCCGTCGAGTAGTCGAAGCTGACGGTGAGGGTGCTGCCGGCCGGGTTGGTCGTCGTGAAGCCGATGCTGACGTTCGCGCTCTCCGCCGCGCCCGCCGCCGGAGCGTCGATCGTCACGGTCGGGCGGTTGTCGACGTCGAGGCTGAGCTCGCAGGTGTCGGCCCCGCCGGTCGTCGTGTTCAGGGCGATGGTCCGGAAGATCACCTCGTCCTCGATCACGTCCAGGGCGCTGTTCCAGTCCCAGGTGTCATTGCCCGCGCTGTTCTGCGGCGCGGGATTTCCGGTCAGGCTCCCGGTCCCGGCGTCGGTCGCGGGCGAGAAGCTGGACCCGCCGTCGGTCGAGTAGGCGAAGCTGACCTCGAGCGACGAGCCTTCCGGATTGGTCGTCGTGAACTCGAAGGTCACGACGCCGGACACGTCGGCCCCGTCGGCCGGGCTGCTGACCGTGCACTCCGGCTGGTTGTCGACGGTCAGGCTGATCTCCGCGGTGTCCGCCGCGCCGGTTCCGCTGTCGGTGGCGATCAGCCGCAGCAGGACCGCCTCCGCGCTGGCCACGCCGAGGTTGTCCCCCAGGCTGTCCCAGCCCCAGGTGTCGTTGCCCGCGGCCGCCTGGGAGGCGGGGTTGCCGGTGACCGATCCGTTCGCCAGGTCGGTCGCGCTCGAGTAGCTCGTGCCGCCATCGGTCGAGTACTCGAAG
>JAUIEM010000484.1 GCA_030428695.1 bacterium | reverse complement strand
CAGCGCGCGTCGAAATCGGCGATCCTCGTGCCCACACAGAAACGAGGAACGGGAGCCGGATCATGGCTCAGGGTATCGAGATCATGCTCGTCGGCATGGCGACGGTGTTCGCCTTCCTCTCCCTTCTGGTCGGCCTGTTGCACGTCAGCGCGGCCCTGTTCGCGGGCAGCGCCGACCCTGTGGCGGTGGCACCGGCGCCCGCGGCGCGCCAGGTGTCCGGGGCGGAGGAAGAGGAGATCGCGGTCGTGCTGGCGGTCGCAGAGGCTTGGCGGAGGCGCTCCGATGGCGAAGAAACGCGTTAGCGTGATGAACACGTCCTTCCGGGACGGCTTCCAGTCGGTGTACGGCGCGCGGGTGGCGACCGACGACTTCCTGCCCGCCCTCGAGGCCGCGCGGGACGCCGGCTTCACCCACTTCGAGGCGGGCGGCGGGGCGCGCTACCAGGCGCTGTACCTGTACTGCAAGGAAGACGCCTTCGACATGATGGACCGCTTCCGCGCGACGGTCGGTCCCGACGCCAACCTGCAGACCCTCGCCCGCGGCGTCAACGTGGTCGGGCTCGAGTCACAGTCGAGCGACATCATCGACCTGCACGCGAAGATGTTCAAGAAGCACGGCATGACGACCATCCGCAACTTCGACGCGCTCAACGACGTGCGCAACCTCAGCTACAGCGGGAAGTGCATCACCGACGCGGGCCTCCAGCACGAGGTCGTCGTGACGATGATGGAGCTGCCGCCGGGCTGCGAGGGCGCCCACACGCCGGAGTTCTACATCGGGGTGCTGCGCAGCATCCTCGACGCCGACGTGCCGTACAGCTCGGTGTGCTTCAAGGACGCCTCGGGCACCGCCGCGCCGCGCAAGGTGTACGAGACCATCAAGGCCGCCCGCAAGCTGCTCGGCGACGACGTCCACCTGCGCGTGCACACGCACGAGACGGCGGGGATCAGCGTCGCGACCTACCAGGCCGCCCTCGAGGCCGGGGCCGACGGCATCGACCTGTGCATGGCGCCGGTCTCCGGCGGCACCGCGCAGCCCGACTTCGTCACGATGTGGCACGCCCTGCGGGGGACCGACTTCGACCTCGGCATCGATGTCGAGAAGGTGCTCGAGGCCGAGGAGGTCTTCAAGGAGTGCATGAAGGACTACTTCATGCCGCCCGAGGCCCTCGCCGTCGAGCCGCTGATCCCCTTCTCGCCGATGCCGGGCGGGGCCCTGACCGCGAACACGCAGATGATGCGCGACAACAATATGCTCGACCGCTTCCCGAAGGTGATCATGGCGATGCGGGACGTCGTCACCCGCGGGGGCTTCGGCACCTCGGTGACGCCCGTCAGCCAGTTCTACTTCCAGCAGGCCTTCAACAACGTGATGTTCGGGCCCTGGAAGAAGATCTCGCCCTCCTACGGCAAGATGGTGCTCGGCTACTTCGGCAAGACGCCGGTCGAGCCCGATCCCGAGATCGTCGCGCTCGCCAAGGAGCAGCTCAAGCTCGAGCCGACGACCGAAAATCCGCGCGCCCTGAACGACGCCGACCCGAAGAAGGGCGTCGCCGCGGCGACGAAGCGGCTGAAGGACGAAGGCCTCGAGGTCAAGGACGAGACGATCTTCATCGCCGCGACCTGCGGCGACAAGGGCATCGCCTTCCTCAAGGGCGAAGCGAAGCTCGGCATCCGCAAGAAGCTCAAGGCCAAGCCCAAGGCAACGAAGCCGGCTGGCCCCGAGCGGCTGAAGATCACCGTCGGAGGCACCTCCTACGAGGTCGAGCTGCGGGACGGCGAGGCCCTCCTGAACGGCCGCTCCTACAGCTACGCGGTCAGCGCCCTGGCCGCGGGCGGCGGAGGCCAGGTCGCCGTCAGCGCCGGGACCGGCACCGAGGTCAAGGCCGAGCTGGCGGCGAGCGTGTTCAAGCTGGTCGCCACTCCCGGCAGCCAGGTCAAGGAAGGCGACGTGCTGCTGGTCCTCGAGGCGCTGAAGATGGAGCTGCCGGTGCAGTCCCCTTGCGCGGGCACGGTCGAGGCGATCCACGTCAAGGTCGGGCAGCAGGTCGCGGTCGGCGACAAGCTCGCCACGGTCAGGGGTTAGCGGATGGAGGGCGCGCACAAGCTGTGGGAGGCGACCGGCGTCGCCAACATGACCGGCGGTCAGGCGCTGATGATCCTGATCTGCCTGGTGCTCCTCTATCTCGCGATCGTCAAGAAGTTCGAGCCGCTCTTGCTGCTGCCGATCGGCTTCGGGGGCCTGCTCGCCAACGTACCCGGCGCCGAGATCGCCAGCGAGGGCTTCCTCGGGCTGGTCTACGCGATGGGCGTGAAGAACGGGCTGTTCCCGCTGCTGATCTTCATCGGCGTCGGCGCCCTGACCGACTTCGGGCCCCTGATCGCCCAACCGAAGACCGCCCTGCTCGGGGCGGCGGCACAGTTCGGCATCTTCACGACCCTGCTCGGGGCGCTCGCCCTGGCCGGCCTCGACAAGGAGATGTTCCCCTTCGGCATCGAGCAGGCCTCGGCGATCGGCATCATCGGCGGCGCGGACGGGCCGACGGCGATCTTCGTCTCGACCCGGCTCGCTCCCGAGCTGCTCGGGGCGATCGCGATCGCGGCGTACTCCTACATGGCGCTGGTGCCGATCATCCAGCCGCCGATCATGCGGCTTCTGACCTCCGAGAAGGAGCGGAAGATCGTGATGAAGCAGCTGCGCCCGGTCGGGAAGACCGAGCGCATCCTGTTCCCGCTGATGACCTTCGGCCTCTGCCTCTTGCTGCTGCCCTCGGCCTGCGAGCTGGTCGGGGCGCTGATGTTCGGGAACCTGCTCCGGGTCTCCGGGGTGACCGACCGGCTTTCGAACACGGCCCAGAACTCGCTGATCAACATCGTGACCATCCTGCTCGGCCTGGCGGTGGGCTCGAAGCTCGCGGCGAAGGACTTCCTCGCGATGCAGACGATCGGCATCCTGCTGCTCGGCCTGGTCGCCTTCGCGATCGGCACGGCGACCGGGGTGCTGCTCGGGAAGCTGATGAACCGGCTGTCGAAGACCCCTGTCAACCCGCTGATCGGCGCCGCCGGCGTCAGCGCCGTGCCGATGGCCGCCCGGGTGGTCAACACCGTCGGGCAACAGGAGAATCCGCAGAACTTCCTCTTGATGCACGCGATGGGGCCGAACGTCGCGGGCGTGATCGGCTCGGCGGTCGCCGCCGGCGTGTTGCTCGCGTTGGCGTCGTAGGGGGCGCCGCTTCCCAGCGGTAGTTGCGCCGAACCCCGATGCAGACCGGTGTGTCGCGCATGCCCGTGTAGGGGTGGGGGCCCGCAGGTACGCCAGCACATCGGGGTCGCTCCGTTCCCGCAGCCAGAAGTCGCGTCGATCCGGGTGTGGTCGTGGAAGCGCAGCTCGTGCGGCCGCTTGTCCGCCATCGGCGGCTCGAGCTGTTGGGCGTGGGAAACGCGGGCGAGGCAGACGAGGACCGTCCCAGGGGGTGACGGAGCATCGCGGTCTCCTCCGCTCCCACAGCCGCTCCTGCGCCGCCACGTCGCCGGGCGGGGCGCCAGGCGGCGCTCAGTCCTCGGCGCGGACGTGGGTGATCTCGACCATCTTGAAGGGCTCGTCGTTGCCGTGGGACTTGTCCTTGAACCAGATCTCGATCACCGTCGTGTCCTCGTCGGGGTAGCGGAACACGAAGTCGTACTTCTGCGTGACCTTCATGATCGGGTCGTAGTCCTCGCCGGACAGGGTGAGGGTGCCGGTCTCCTCGTCGTAGGTGCCGGTCGCGTGGACACCGTAGGTGGCCGTGGTGTCGTAGCCGCTGTAGGTGTAGTGGCCGAAGCGCCGGTCGAAACCGAGCAGGCCCATCGACCCGACCGTGAAGCCGTCCCCGCCGGTGGTCGACTCGAGCTGCAGGAAGCTCCCGTCGAGGAGCAGCTTGCCCTCGGAGCTGCCGCGGAAGGTCATCGACTCCGCGGCGCCCGGGGTCGGCCACAGCTCGACGAGGGTGTCGAAGCGGCCGACGCTGCGCGCGAGCAGCTCGTGCTCGGGGCCAGGGCCTTGCAGCGCCTGGACCTGGCGAGCGATCTCGCGCTTCTCTTCTTCGGTCAGGGTGCTCGGGTCGATCTCCTCGCGGTCCTGCGCGAAGGCGGGCAGGGCGAACAGCAGCAGCAGGGACAGGCACAGGGGACGCATCAGTTTTCCTCCTCGGGAAACAGGGTGGTGAACAGGGCGCGGCAGCGCGCCTGCAGGGCGTCGACGGCATCGGCGCCGAGGCCCCAGGTCGAGATCCAGAGCGCGGGCAGCAGCTTCCCCTCCCCGAGCGGCTCGAGCTCGAGCAGCAGGTTGCCGCGCCCGAGGCCGTCGAGCTCCAGGCCGAGCTGCATGCCCGGCTGGTGCACCCAGACCCGGCCGGAGAAGTCGCCGGCGGGGCCACGGAAGGCGACCGGGTCCCCTTCGGCCAGGCCGTCGACGGCGAGGCCGGCGAACAGCCCCTCGGGCGCGGTCAGGCGGCGCCAGATCTCGGCCCGTGACAGGCACAGGGGGTGGGTGCGGGCGGAGGCGCAGCGCCGGGCCGCGCCGTCGTGGACCTCGAGGAGCTGGCGCAGGGCGCGCAGGAAGAAGCGCCAGCCGCCGCGGGTGGTCTCGATCTCGTCGTCCCAGTCGGAGCCGTCGCCGAAGCCGTACTGCACGACCCGCAGCTCGGTCTTTCCGCCCTTGGCGGCGATCTCGTAGTCGACCGCGACCTCGATGTCCGGCCCGCGGGCCATGCGCAGGGCGAGGCGCTCGCCGGGCTGCCAGGTCGCGACCTTGCACTTCATCGCGAAGGGCGGCTCCCAGGCGACGCTGATCGAGCCCCCGGGGCCGGGCTCGACCTCGGCGCTCTGGGCGAACCAGCGGGCGAGCTGCTCGGCGTCGGTCAGGGCGTGCCAGACGCGGTCGGGGGACGCGTCGAGCTCGATGCGCTCGTCGATGCGGCGGCCTTCCTCGGTCATGAGCGTGTCTCCCATTCCACGGGGCCTCGCTTGCGGCGGGCTCGCAAGCTCTTCGTCTTCGTTCTCCGAGGGACACCGCCACCCGTCGAACTCAGTCCTCGATCTTGCGGCCCGGCGCTACGCGACGCCCTCGCGGAATTCGGAGACAAGCTCATGTCTCGTCCTCCGGGATCGGCGTCGGCTGGGCGGCGAGGGTGAAGCGGAAGCTGCGCCCGCCGTCGGCCTCTGCGTCGTGGTACTTGGCGACCAGGTTCGCGAGGCTGGCGGCGAGCTCTTCGCTGAAGGACGTCCGGGCGGCGGCGGAAGCGAAGCGCACGTCGGCCTGCAGGCTCAGCGTCGCCAGCCGCTTGCCCGCGTGGCGTGCCTCGGCCCGCTGGGCGACGAGGTCGCGCAGGCAGCGGGCGAGGACGGCGGTCAGGTAGGCGCTGGAGAAGCGGTCCTGCACATCCTCCGGCGCGACCCCGAGCTCGCCGAGCACCTCGGGCGACAGCACCCAGGACCGCGCCCGCGCCTGCATCAGCCGCTCGACGCAGTTGCCCTTGCGCCGCGACGCGACCTCTTCCACCAGGCCGAGCTTCTCGAGCTCGCGCAGGTGGTAGCGCAGCCGCTGCCGGGGCAGCGCGAGGCTGCGGGCCAGGCCGGCGGCGGACTGCGGCTCGCGCAGCAGGCCGAGCAGGCGGGCCCGCAGCGGCTGCAGCACGGCGGAGGCCTGGGCGGGCTCGCGGATGACACGGAGGGCGTCGGGCATCGGGCTTCCTCGGGTGGCTGTTCCCAGAGTAGTCCGACAGTCTAGTTTTTCAAGGAAAAAAAATCTGTCGGATGAGCCAACGTTTGCAGCGCGGGGCGATTCCCTGTATCCAGCAAGCGCAGATTCACCCAGCGAGAGGAGAAACGATGGCCTTCACACGCGTCACCCGCACCGGCATGGGCGGCAACCTCGGCAAGTCGATCGTTCAGGCGGGCATGGGCATCCTGCTCTTCCTCGCCTCCTTCGGCCTGCTGTGGTGGAACGAGGGACGCTCCCTCGAGCGCGCCAACGACATCGATGACGCCGACGCCACCGCCGTGTCCGTCGAATCGGCCAGCCTCGACGCCGCCCTCGAAGGCAAGCTCCTGCACACCAACGGCACCGCGACCACCGAGGAGGTGCTGCTCGACCCGGAGTTCCAGGTC
>JAUIEM010000023.1 GCA_030428695.1 bacterium | reverse complement strand
ACGACCGAACCGGGCTTGCTCGAACACCCTCGCGAAGCATTCGGCTACTATCGCAATGAGGGCGTTCCCCGTGTGATCTGCGAGGAAAAGCATATGGGCTCGCGGGCGGTCGTTGTGGTCTGTCGAGATCGTGAGTCGGCCCGCTCGCGCTTCGGCATTGTCGAAGAGGAGACGGGCATCGCCGTCGCTCCGGTGTTCGACGTCGAGGCGGCCAAGACCGTCGGGCTGGTCCAGCGCATCCGGGCCGAGGCCGCCGCGCCGCAGTGCGACGTGTTCTGGAACGGGGAGTTCACCCACACCCTCGCGCTCGCCCGCGAGGGCCTGCTCGCGCCCTACCGGCCGCCCGCCGCCGCCGAGCTGCCCGCCCGCTACCGGGCCGCGGACAGCACCTGGACGGCGGTCTCCGCCCGCGCGCGGGTGATCGTCTACAACACGGAGAAGGTCACGGAGGAAGACGCGCCGCGCAGCCTCGACGCGCTGCTCGACGAGCGCTGGCGGGGTCAGGTGGTCGTCGCCGACCCGATGTTCGGTACGACCGCAACCCACCTCGCTGCCCTCTGGGGCCTGCGCGGGCCCGAGGGCGCCCAGGCGCTGTGGGAAGGGCTGCGCGCCAACGGCATGCGGGTGGTGCCGAGCAACGGCGCAGTGCGCGACGCGGTCGCCCGCGGGGACGCGCTGGTCGGCCTGACCGACACCGACGACGTGTTCGTCGGGGTCGAGGACAAGAAGCCCCTCGGCTGGATCTACCCGGACGCCGACGGCGAGGGCACGCTGATCGTGCCCGGCACCGTCGCGCTGGTGAAGGATGGTCCGCAGGCTGCGCTCGGCCGCAAGCTCGTCGACTTCCTCGCTTCGGCCCGCACCGAGCAGCTGCTCGCGAAGATGCGGGCGCGGCAGATGGCGCTGCGGCCCGAGGTCGCGATCGAGGCGCCGGCGACACCGCTGCACGAGCTCAAGGCCTACGAGCTCGAGCTCGACGCGATCACCGACGGGCTGCCCGCCAGCCAGGACTGGGTGCGGACCCGGCGCGGCCTCGAGTGAGCCGCCGCTGGGCCTGGCTCCTCGGCCTGCCGGCGCTCGTCCTGGTCGCGCTGCCGCTGCTCGGGCTGCTCCGCTCGCTGACGGCAGCGCCCCTGACCGCGCTCTGGGACGACGGCGTCGAGGCCGCGCCCCTGCTCAGCTCCCTCAAGGTCCTCGGCTGGAGCCTGCTGTGGGCCCTCCCTCCCGGGTTGCTGGTCGGCCTGCGGGTCGCCCGGCCCGGGCGCGGTCCGCGCTTCTGGGCCTGGCTCGCCCTCGGGCTGCCGCTCGCGGTCCCCTCGTGGGTGATCGCGAGCGCCTGGCTCGACCTGTTCGCGACCGTCGAGCGCGCGACCGGCTGGACGCTGCCCTCGACTGGCGCCTGGCTGGCGGGCCTGGCCTGCGCGACCGCGCGCTGGCCGCTGATCGCCGCCTGCACCGCGGCGCGGGTGGCCGGCCAGCCCCGCGAGCTGCTCGAGTCCGCGCGCCTGGTCGGCGGCCGGGGAGCGGAGCGGCGCCTGCTGCTGCGGCTGGCGGCCCCGGGGTTGGTGCTCGGCGCGACGCTGTTCGCGGTGCTGACCACCCTCGACCACTTCACCCCCGAGCTGTGCGGCCTGCGCACCAGCGCCCTGGTCTTCTTCGAGGCGATGCAGCGCTACCGCGAGCCGCTGATGGCCGTCCGGGCGGCGCTGCCGATCAGCCTCGGGCTGCTCGTCCTCGCCCTGGTGCTCGGCGCGAGCACGCGCTCCGCGGTCTGGCCCGGGCGGCGGCGGGCGGCGGGGCCGGAGGGTCAGCGCTGGGCGGCGCTGCTGGTCTGCGTGCTGGTCGGGCTCGGGCCGCCGCTCGGCCAGCTGCTGTACCGGGCGAGCGGCTTCGGCGAGTTGCTGCAGGTGTTCGCCGCCTCGCTGCGCAACAGCCTGCTCCTCAGCGGGGCCTGCGTGGGGGTCTGCTGGCTGGCCGGCTTCGGCAGCGTGCTCGGCGGCGCGAGCGGGCGCTGGGGGAGGCGGCTGGACCGCCTGGTCGGTATCGTCGCCCTGGTCGCCTTCGTCACCCCCGGGCCCCTGCTCGCGATCGGCAGCCTGCACATCCACGCGGGCAATGCGCTCGTCCGGTCTCCCTGGCTGCTGATCCTCAGCCTGGCCGCCAGCCAGCTGTGGCTCGCCCGCGAGCTGCTGCGGGTCGGTCTGGCCGGCGTCGAGCCGCGCTCGCTGGAAGCGGCCCGCCTGGCCGGTGCGAGCTGGCCGGCGATCGGCCTGCGCCTGCTGCTCGTGCCGCTGCGGCCGTGGTTCGTCGGCGCGGCCCTCTTGATCGGCTGGTTCTGTTTCTACGACATCGCCTCGACCGCGCTGTTGCAGCCTCCGGGCTGGCAGCCGTTCGCGGTCCAGCTGGGGAACCGGCTCCACTACGGTAACGAGACCTTCGCGGCGGCCGCTTCGCTGCTCGGCGTCGTGCTTGATCTCGGATTGTTGTTGGTGCTACCATGGCTGGCCGGCCTTCGGAGGGCGGAAACCCGATGACTGCAGCCCTCGCGGAGCTCGAAGGTGTCGTGGTGGAGCTCGGGCGGCGGCGGGTGCTGCACGGGCTGCGGGGCGAGATCCTCCCCGGCGAGCTGCTCGTCGTGCTCGGCGCCTCCGGGGCGGGCAAGACGACCCTGCTGCGTACCCTCGCCGGACTCGAGCAGCCGACCGCCGGGCGCCTGGCGATCGCTGGCCGCGAAGCCCCGCCGGCGGAAGAGCGACGCGTCGGCTTCCTGTTCCAGAGCCTCGCCCTGTGGCCCCACCTCGACGTCGAGGGCAACCTGCGCTTCGTGTTGCGCAGCCGCGGGGTCGCGCGCGCGGCGTGGCCGGAAAAGATCGCGGCCGCCCTCGCCCGCAGCCGCGCCGAAGACCTGCGCGGCCGGCGGCCTGGAGAGCTTTCCGCGGGCGAGGCGCAGCGTGTCGCCCTCGCCCGCGCCTGGGTCGACGAGCCGAAGCTGATGCTCCTCGACGAGCCCTTCTCCCACCTCGACCCGCTGCTGCGCGCCGAGGTCTTCGGCGCCCTGAAGAGCTACGCCCGCCAGGCCGAAGCCGCGGTCGTCACCGTGTCACACATCGCCGACGAGGCCCTCGCCCACGCCGACCGCGTGTGGGTGCTCGACGACGGCCAGCTGGTCGCCGCCGGCACGCCCGCCGCCCTCTGGGCCGGCTGCGCCCATCCACGGGCGGCGCGGCTGCTCGGCCCCTGCAGCCTCGTCGACGGAGAAGCGCGGGACGGGGCGCTGGTCACCGCGCTCGGCCGCTTCCCCCTGTCCTCCCCGGACGCCCCCGAACGCCGGCTGCTCCTGCGGCCCGACAGCCTCGACCGCGACGAGGCCGGCGCGGTGGAGGGCGAGGTGCTCGGTCCGCTGCTCGTCGGTGGGAGCCTGCTCGCCCGCGTCCGCATCGGCACGGAAGAGCTCGCCCTCGCCATCTCCGCGACGCCGGGTCCGGTGCGGCTGGCCTGGACCCGTCCCCCCCTGCTCGTGCCGGGGGAGGACTGATGGAACGCCTGAAACGGGGCCTGATGACGCTCCTCGCCTGCGCCTTCGGCGCCGGCCTGGTCGCGCTCTTCGCCGTCGACTTCGAGCCGCCGAGCCCGCGCGCCGACGGTCCGGGCGACAGCGCCCGGGTCGAGGTGTTGCGCTGCTTCGGGCAGGCCGGCTCCGGGGCGGGAGACCTCGCCCTGCCGCGGGCGGCCGTCGTCGATCCGGTCCACGACCGCCTGTACGTCGTCGACAAGTCGAGCCGCATCCTGCTCTTCGAGCTCGGCGAGGGGACCCCGCGGTACGCCGGGGCGATCCAGCTCGAGCGCGTCGACCGCGGCTTCCCGACCGCCCTCGACTGCGACGAAGAGGGCCGGCTGTGGGTCGCCGACACCCACAACTCGCGGGTGCTGGTCTACGGCCCCGACCGGAACCTCGTGCTGCGCTTCGGCGAGGAAGGCTACGAGCCCGGCAAGCTTGGCTGGGTCTCGGGCATCGCCGTCGGAGCCGAGCACGTGGTGCTGTGCGACTACCGCACCGACGTGGTGTGCCGCGTCCAGGTCTTCACCCGCGACGGCACCTGGCTGCGCAGCTTCGGCAGCTACGGCCGGGCACCGGGCGAGTTCCGCCGGCCGGTCGCGGTCGCCCTGACCCCCGAGGGGGACGTGCTGGTCGCGTCCGGCCTGACCCATCGGGTGCAGAAGTTCACCATCGAGGGCGACTTCCTCGGTGAGATCGGAGAAGCCGGGCGCGGTGTCGGACAGATGATGTATCCTCATGACGTCGAGTGCCTGCCCGACGGGCGCTTCGTCGTGACCGAGTACGGCAACAACCGCGTCCAGCTCTTCGCAGCGGACGGGCGCTCGCTGCGCGTGTTCGGTTCCGGCGGAGAAGAGCCGGGACGGTTCCTGGGGCCGTGGGGAACGGCGATCGACGCGCGGGGCCTTGCCTACGTCGTCGACTACCGCAACCAGCGCCTCCAGGTGCTCGCCGGACTGTTCGCCGCAGGCGCCGGAACCGGGCCTGGCTGGAGCCACCCGTAGGGGAGAGGAACCGTGCTGCAGATCACGTTCGGTGACGAACGCTACCTCCTGGTCCTGCTGGTCATCCCCATCGTGATGTGGATGGCCCGCCGCTCCCTGTCCGACCTGACCACAGGTCGCATGCGGACGGCGATCGCGGTGCGCTGCCTGGTCGTCACCCTGCTCGTGCTGGCCCTCGCCGAGACCAAGCACTTCGAGGTCGACGAGAACTTCAACCTCGCCGTGATCGCCGACCGCTCGCTGTCGGTGCCGAATCGCTTCGAGAAGAACGAGCTCGACTTCGCGGTCGGGGTCGCCAAGGAGATGGACCCGGTCACCGACAAGGGCCAGCTGATCGTGTTCGGCGAAGAGGCTCTGATCGAGACCCGGCTCGGCCCGCAGACCGACATCATCCGCATCACCTCGGTGCTCGACCGCGACTTCACCAACCTCGACAAGGCGATCCGCCTCGCCGTCGCCTCGTTCCCGCGCGGCCCCAAGCGGCGGATCGTCGTGATCTCCGACGGCAACGAGAACATCGGCGACGCGGTCGAGGCGGCCAAGCACGCCTACTCCCGTGGCGTGCGCGTCGACGTGCTGCCGGTCGGCTTCCGTCAGTCCGGCGACGCCCTGGTCGACAAGATCATCCTGCCCCCGAAGCTGCGCACGGGCGAGCCCTTCCCGATCCGCACCGTGGTCGAGACCGAGACCGAGCGCCGGGTCGAGGTCGTCCTGCGCCAGGGCGAGCTGACCATCGGCCGGGCCGACACCCTGCTGACCCCGGGCCGGCATCTGATCGAGTTCGAGCACACCGCCGAGGTGCGCGGCTTCCAGCGCTTCGAAGCCGAGATCCGCACCGAGGACAACGACCCGATCACCCCGAACAACCGCGCGTTCACCTACAAGACCGTCGAGGGCAAGTCGTCGGTGCTGTACGTCTACGCCGACACCTACGGCCGCGGACACCTCGCCGACGCCCTGTACGACGCCGAGATCGTCGTCGACGAGTTCGGCGCCGACTACTTCCCGCTGCACGCCGCCGAGCTCGCGCACTACGACTCGATCATCCTCGACAACGTGCCCGCCGACGCCCTCGACGACGGGCAGATGGCGGCGGTGGAATACGCCGTCGCCGAGTACGGCGTCGGCCTGATCATGGTCGGCGGCGACCAGAGCTTCGCCGCCGGCGGCTGGCAGAACACCGATGTCGAGAAGGCCCTGCCGGTCGACTGCGAGCTGCGCGAGGAGCGCGTGATCCCGCGCGGGGCCCTCGCGATGATCATGCACACCTGCGAGTTCCAGGACGGCAACACCTGGATGAAGAAGATCGCGGAAGCGGCGCTGAAGGTGCTGAGCCGCAAAGACTACGTCGGCCTGCTCTATTACAGCCACATGACCGGCGACCAGTGGGGCATCCGCATGCAGCTGGCCGAGGACAAGCCGGCGCTGATCGCCGACATCCGCGACCTCGACCCCGGCGACATGCCCGAGTTCGATCCGACCCTCGAGCTCGCGATCAAGGGCCTCAAGCCGCTGACCGGCGCCGCCGTCAAGCACATCCTGATCATCTCCGACGGCGACCCGCCGACTCCGAATCCGGCGCTGATCCAGGAGTGCAAGCTCGAGAAGATCAGCATCTCGACCGTCTGCATCAACCCCCACGGCGGCCCGGGCGGCTCCGAGGTGCGGATGATGAAGAGCCTCGCGAACCAGACCGGGGGCAAGTTCTACTTCGTCAAGAACCCCGCGATGCTGCCGCAGATCTTCACCAAGGAAGCCAAGCGGGTGCAGTCGAAGCTGATCGTCGAGGGCGACCTGCCGGTCCAGATCTTCTCGCAGACCGAGCCCCTGCGCGGGATCCCGCTGTACCCGAACCTCTACGGCTACGTGATGACCGAGGCCAAGGACGCCGCCGAGGTCGCGCTGACCATCGGCCCCGATGAGGACGTCCTGCTCGCCCACTGGCGCTACGGCGCGGGCAAGGCCGCCGCCTTCACCTCCGATGCGACCGCGAGCTGGGCGCAGGGCTGGCTCGGGCGCGCGGACGGGATGTACAACCAGTTCTGGGCGCAGCTGGTGCGCTGGGTGGCGAAGGAGATCACCGACTCGCCCCTGCAGGTGACGACCCGCATGACCGGCCGCACCGCGCAGATCGTCGTCGACGCGGTCGAGGGCGGCGAGTTCCGCGACGACCTCGACCTCGGCGCCCGGGTGTTGACGCCGAACGGCGAGAAGAAGGAGCTGCGCTTCGTCCAGACCGCGCCGGGCCGCTACGAGGCGACCCTCGACTCGGACGAGATCGGCTCCCACGAGCTCAGCGTGGTCGGCACGAGCCACGACGGCGAGGAGCTCAAGGCCTTCACCGGCGTCGTCTTCTCCTACTCCGACGAGTACCGCGTGCTCGAGGGCGCGCTGCCCGCCTCCGGCGACCGGCCGGCCTCGCAGGGCTGGACCACGCTGATGCAGATCAAGGAGGCCGGCGGCGGCGACGTGCTGACCTGGGAGGAGTTCGACAAGGCCCTGAAGCGCGACGACCTCGAGGCCGGCCGCTCCTACAACGACCTCTGGCCCTTCCTGCTCGCCTGCGCCCTGATCCTGGTGCCGATCGATGTCGGCGTGCGCCGCATCGCGATCGACTGGGTCCTGGTGCGGGCGCGAATCGCCGCCTGGTTCGCGGGCTTCCGCGGCAGGGAGAAGGCGGCCGCGGCGGCGAAGACCCTCAGCGCGTTGCGCAGCAAACGCACCGAGGTGCAGTCCGAGACGAAGAAGAAGTTCGAGGCCAGGCGCCCGACCTCCGGGCGCGCCAAGCTGATCCCCGGCTTCCGCGGCCGCGCCGCCCGGCCCGGCGAGATCAGCGAAGCGGAGCGCAAGCTCGCCGACCGCAAGCAGGCGAAGGCGCCCAAGCCTCCCGCCGAGGGGGCCTTCACGAGCCGGCTGCTCGAAGCCAAGCGGCGGGCGCGACGGAACATGGAGAAGGACGAGGAGGCGCGGTAGCGACCGCGCCCATCACCCGCCAGGCCGGCTTCGCCGGCTGGCAAGCGAGGAGAGCCGATGGCCGACCAGATCAACACCCAGGAACTGCGCCAGAAGGCCGCCGGCTTCCGGGCCGTGTTCGATGCCCTGATCAAAGAGACCGGCAAGGTCATCGTCGGCCAGCAGGAGCTGATCCACGGCGTGCTGGCGACCCTGTTCTGCGGCGGGAACTGCCTGCTCGAGGGCGTCCCCGGCCTCGGCAAGACGCTGCTGATCCGCACCCTCGCCGACGTGCTCGACCTGCACTTCAGCCGCATCCAGTTCACGCCCGACCTGATGCCCGCGGACATCGTCGGCACCGACATCGTGGTCGACAGCCCCCAGGGCCGTGAGTTCAAGTTCGAGAAGGGACCGCTCTTCGCCCAGATCATCCTCGCGGATGAGATCAACCGCGCGACGCCGAAGACCCAGTCGGCGATGCTCGAGGCGATGCAGGAGCGCTCGGTCACGGTGCGCGGCACGACCTACAAGATGGAGCAGCCCTACTTCGTGATGGCGACCCAGAACCCCCTCGAGCAGGAGGGCACCTACCCGCTGCCCGAGG
Source organism: bacterium (assembly GCA_030428695.1). The sequence goes on along the minus strand of JAUIEM010000023.1, from coordinate 32,636 downwards.
CGCAGCTCGACCGCTTCCTGTTCAAGTTCCACGTCCGCTTCCCGAACCACAAGGAGCTGATGGAGATCTTCCGCCGCACCACCGGCGTCGGGGTCGTGCAGCCGCAGAAGGTCCTCGACGGCAAAGAGATCCTGAAGTGGCGCGCGCTGATCCGCCAGATCCACGTCGCCCAGCACGTCCAGGACTACGTCGTGCGCCTGCTGCTCGCCACCCACCCCGACAGCGAGCTCGCGGTGCCGGCGACCAAGCAGTTCGTGCGCTACGGCTCGAGCCCGCGCGGCGGCCAGGCCCTGATCCTCGGCGCGAAGTTCCGCGCCCTGCTCAACGGGCGCTGGAACGTCAGCTACGAGGACGTGCAGCACGTCGCCCCCGATGCGTTGCGCCACCGCGTGCTGCGGAACTTCGAGGGCGAGGCCGAAGGCATCCTGCCCGACGACATCGTCAAGAAGGTGATCGCGGCGGTGCCGACCAAGGCCGAGGTCAGGGTCTGATGGCCTACAACGCCGCGCTCACGCCCAAGGATCTGATCGAGCCCCGCCTGATGGCGCGGCTCGAGCAGCTCGACATCGTCGCGCGCAAGATCCTCGTCAGCCGCCAGAAAGGCGAGCGGCGCTCGAAGCGGCGCGGCAACTCGGTGGAGTTCGACGACTACCGTCCCTACGTCCGTGGCGACGACATCCGCCATCTCGACTGGAACGTCTACGGACGGCTCGAGAAGCTGTTCATCAAGCTGTTCCGCGAGGAAGAGGACATCACCGTCACCGTCCTGCTCGACGCGAGCGGCTCGATGGACCACGGCACCCCCTGCAAGTTCGACTACGCGCGCAAGCTCGCGGCCGCGATCGCCTACACCGCGCTGATGAACAACCACCGCACGACCATCGGCAGCTTCGGCACGACCCTGCACTCGATGACGAAACCCCTGCGCGGGCGCCATAAGCTGCTGCCGCTGCTGACCAAGGTGTGCGCGATGAAGCCCGAGGGGCGCACCGACCTCAAGGAGGCCTGCAAGAAGTTCTACGTCGGCCAGAAGTCGAAGGGGGTCGTGATCGTGATCTCCGACTTCTTCGACCGCTCGGGCTTCGAGGGGGCGCTGAAGTACTTCCTCGGCCGCAAGATGGAGGTCTGCCTGCTGCAGATCCTCAGCGAAGATGAGGTCGAGCCCTCCTTCGCCGGTGACCTCAAGCTGCGCGACTGCGAGGACGGCGACGACACCGACATGACGATCAGCGCGCCGCTGCTCGCCGCCTACCGCAAAAACCTCGGCTCCTTCCTCGAGGAGCTGCGCACCTATTGCGTCAAGCGCGGCCTGAAGTACCTGTTCGCGACGACCGGGACCCCGCTCGAAGACCTGCTCTTGCACTACATGCGGCGGGAGGGGGTGCTGCAGTGAACTTCCTGGAACCCTGGGGGGCGCTCGCCGCGCTGTCCTTGCCGGCGATCATCATCTTCTACTTCCTCAAGCTGAAGCGGAAGATCCTGGTCGTCCCGAGCACCTACCTGTGGAAGAAGGCGATCGACGACATGCGCGTCAACGCCCCCTTCCAGAAGCTGCGCTCGCACATCCTGCTGATCCTGCAGCTGTTGATCGCGCTGCTCGCCACTCTGGCCCTGATGCGGCCGGCTCTCGAGGAAGCGGGCCTGACCGGGCAGACCACGATCATCCTGCTCGACCGCTCGGCCTCGATGGGGGCGATGGCGGGCGGGCGCCAGCGGTTCGAGGAGGCCCGCGACCAGGCCCGGGAGATCATCGACGACCTCGCCCGCGGTGACCGCGGCATGGTGATCGCCTTCGACACCGACGCCGAGGTGGTCGGCAACCTGTCCGACCACAAGGGCTCGCTGCTCGCGGCCCTCGACGACGTCACCGTGAGGCCGAAGGGCAGCTCGATCCGCGAGGCGCTGTTGACCGCGCGTTCGCTGCTCAAGACGGTGCCGGACGCGCAGGTCGTGCTCTTGTCCGACGGCAAGTTCGTCGAGAGCGCCGAGGGCTCGAGCCTGTCGCTGCTCGAGCTGGTCGGCGACACCGCCGACCTGCCCCTGGTCTTCCAGCCCCTCGGCGAGGCGGGGCGGAACATCGGCATCACCGCCCTCGACGTGCGGCGCTCGCAGCTGTCCGGCAACTTCGAGGTGTTCGCGACGATCTTCAACGGAGGCGTCGAGGATGAGGACGTGCCGGTCGATCTGTTCGACCAGAGCGGCCGCCTGCTCGACAGCAAGCTGGTCAAGGTCCCGACGGGCGAGACCCGGGCGGTCAGCTTCCGCGACCTGCCCCTGGCGGCCGGCTACGTCAAGCTCGAGATCGCCCACCAGCGGCCCGACGCCCTCGCTGCAGACGACGTCGCCTACGCGGTTGTCGAGCGCCGCGACGCGCTGAACGTGCTGTGGATCAGCGCCGGGCCGCCGAACGTCTTCCTCGACTACTCCCTGTCCGTCGACCCCTTCCTCAAGACCCAGAAGGTGACGTACCAGGAGAGCATCATGCTCAGCGAGGAGGAGCTCGCCCGCAAGGACGTCGTGATCTACGACGGCTGCGCCCCCGCGGTGATGCCCGCTGCCAACGCGCTGTTCCTCGGCAAGGCACCCCCGCTCGAGGGCCTGGTCGTCGCCGACACCACCGTCGTCAGCCCGGCGGCGGTCGACGTCGACCTGACCCACCCGGCGCTGCGCTTCCTGAACTTCCACCAGATCTTGATCGGCCAGGCCGAGAAGGTGATCAAGCGCGATGTCGACCGCATCCTGGTCGACGGCGACAAGTGCCCGCTGGTGATCGAGCTGCACCACCCGGGGCGGCGGGCGATGCTGCTCACCTTCAACCCGGCGGACTCCGACTGGGTGTGGCACGGCAGCTACCCGATCTTCATCGCGAACATCTGCCGCTGGCTCTCCGGCCTCGAGGATGCGGCCTCCAGCCGCAAGATCCAGGCCTTCGAGGCGATCGAGTTCCCGGTCGACGGCAGCCGCACCAGCCTGGGCCTGATCGATCCGAGCGGGGCCGAGCGGGAGGTGCAGATCGCCCAGCCCGGGCGCTTCCGCTTCGACGACACCGACATGCTCGGCATCTGGCGGGTCGCCGAGCCCGAGGTGATCTCCGGCAGCCCGCACTTCGCCGTCAACCTGCTCGACAAGGTCGAGAGCGCCGTGGCGCCGTCGCAGGAGCTGACGCTCGAGGGCAAGACGGTCGACACCAAGAGCATCGACGAGACGGGCAACCGGGAGATCTGGAAGGAGCTGGCGCTGATCGCGCTGGTCGTGCTGCTGCTCGAGTGGTACGTCTACCACAAGAAGGTGTTCATCTGATGGCCGCCGATGGCTGAGCTCGAGATCCTGACCGGCTCGCGCGCCGGGGAGACCATCCCCCTCGAGAGCCTGCCCTTCACGATCGGCAAGCGCCGCAAGTCGGGCCTGCTGCTGCGCGATAGCGGCGTCGGCTACGACCACGCCCGCGTCCTCGAGGAGGGCGGCGTCTACAAGCTCGAGGATCTCGGCGGCCGCGGCACCGTCGTCGCCGGCCAGGCCCTCGGCAAGGGGCAGAGCGTCGAGCTCGCCCCCGACACGAAGATCGGCATCGGCAGCGTCGAGCTGCGCTTCGGGCTCAGCGCGCCCGCGGTCGCGGAGGAGGCTCAGGAGGCCGAGCCCGAGAAGAAGCCCGTCGACGCCCGCGCGGCCAAGCGGCGGGCTCGGGAGATCCGTCGCAGGCAGCGCGAAGAGAAGAAGCGGGCGCGGGAGGAGGCCCGCAAGAAGGCCGCCGAAGAGGAGCAGGAGGCGGCGCAGAAGCGCGACGAGCGCGCCGCCGAGAAGCCGCGCCGGCGCAGGCGCTCGCGCAAGAGCAAGGTCGAGAAGGTTGCGGAGCTGGCGGAGGCAGCCGCCGAGGACGAGGAGGAAGCGCCCGCGGGCGTCTCCGCCAGAGCCGCCCCGGCCGACGCCCCCGAAGAAGCGGAGACCGCCGCCGAAGCGGAGGAGGAGCCCGCCGCCGAGGAGCCGCCGGCCCCCCGTCGCACCCGGCGCCGCAAGAAGCGCCCCGCGCCGACGGAGGAGCCCGCGGAGGCCACCGAAGGGGCCGAGGCCCCCGCCGAGGAAGCCGAGGAGCCCGCCGAAGAAGCCGACGAGCCCGCCGAGGAAGCCGACGCTCCCGCCGAAGAAGCCGACGCGCCTGCCGAGGATGCCGACGCTCCCGCCGAAGAGGCCGAGGAGCCCGCCGAGGAGCCCGAGGACGAGCCTGCCAAGCCCCGGAAGCCCCGTCGCACGCGGCGCAGCCGGCCCGTACGCGAGGCGTCCGAGGCGGCGGAAGAGGCTCCGAAGCGCGGCCGCCGGCGCGAGCCGGACGAGGCGACCCGGCGCTCGATCGTCAGTCTCGAGCGGGAGATCGAGGACCTCAAGGGCATGCTCGAGAAGCGCGACGCGATGATCCGCGACCTGCGCGAGGAGCTGGTCGACGAGAAGCGCGCGGTGATGCAGGCCAAGCGCGACAACACCCACAAGGTCCGGGCCGAAGAGCTCGAGCAGGAGTGCGGGGAGCTGCGCGAGAAGTTCTCGAACACCGACGACGAGAACTTCGCCCTCAAGGAGCGCCTGGCGGACATCGAGGCCAAGCTGAGGACCAAGGTCGACGCCTCGGAGATCCTCGCCTCCGACCACGAGGCCGTGCTCGAGCGCCTGCAGGACGAGCGCGAGCGCGACGCCGAGCGCGCCGCGAAGCGCAACCAGCTCGCCGAGGCCCGGGCCGACCAGCTCAGCGAAGAGCTCGACGACCTCAAGCAGGACTACGAGGAGCTCGAGCACCAGTACGAGAGCCTCGCCCTGAACGAAGACGACCAGCTCGAGCAGATCAGCTACCTGACCACGAAGCTCGAGGCCCTGGAGAGCGAGCTCGACGAGCGCGTCGAGCTCAGGGTCGAGGCGATGCGCGTCGACTTCCAGAACGAGATCGAGGCCAACGAAGAGCTGCGCGGCCTGGTCGCCGAGTACGAGCAGCGCCTCGCCGACCTCGACGAGCAGATCGACAGCCTCAGCGCCCAGCTCGAGAAGCTCGAAGCGCGCAGCGTATGAGCGCGGCGGCGCCCGCACCGGCGCTGCGCATCATCGGCATCGGCCAGAGCCTGCGCGGCGACGACGGCCTCGGACCCGCCGTCATCGAGCGCCTCCGCGACGCCGCGCTCCCCCCTGCCGTCGAGCTGCGCACCCACGGGGGCGAGACCGCCGGCCTCATCGAGCTGTGGCGGGGGCTGCCGGCGGTGTTCGTCGTCGACGCGCTCCGCGGCGTCGCGCCCGGTCTGGTCCACTGCTTCGAGGTCGGCGCGGCGCTGCCTGCGACGGTCTCCCGCGGCTCCTCCCACACCCTCGGCCTCGCCGCCGCGGTCGGCCTCGCCGATGCCCTCGGCGAGCGCCCCGCCACGCTGCGGATCTACGGGCTCGCGGGCGTGGACTTCCGGCTCGGGGCCGGGCTCTCGGCGCCGGTGCGTGCGCAGCTGGACGCGCTCTGCGCGCGGATCCTCGCCGACGCCGGGGCGTGGTGCGGGTAGCTCGCGGGCGTCGGCGCCGCTGCTGCTCCGCGCGACGCCCGCCTGGCGCCGGACCGGGTGGCCCTCGTGGCGGTTTTGGTGGATACTGACCCCCGGGCACGCCTGGGGGAGGCGCATGGAACCTTCGCAGCTGGAGTCGGCCTGGCGGGAGCTGCTGTCCCACGCTCCGCCGGGCTCCGACCAGGAGACCCCGCGGCTGCCGCCCGGGGCGCTGAGCTCCTTTCGCCCCCTGAGCTGGTACCCCCCCGACCGGGATGCCGAGCTCGCCGGCTGGGTCGCGCGCCAGACCTCCCCGGAGGCGCAGGACCTGCACCTCGAAGACCGCTTCGCGCTCGAAGAGCTCCTCGGTCGCGGCGGTATGGGCGCGGTGTTCCGCGCACGCCAGGCTTCCCTCGGACGCGATGTCGCGGTCAAGAAGCTGCTGCCGGGCAAGGGCCACTCTCGAACGGACAGCCTCGCGTTGTTCGTCGCCGAAGCGCAGCTGACGGGACGGCTGGAGCATCCGAACATCGTCCCCGTCTACGCCCTGAGCCCCGGAGAGGCCGGCGAGACCTTCCTCGCGATGAAGAGGGTCGAGGGCCAGGCCTGGCGGGAGCTGATCCACGATCGCACGGTTCCCCTCGAACGCCACCTCGCGATCCTGCTCCAGGTCTGCCACGCGATCGCCTTCGCCCACAGCCGCAGCATCATCCACAACGACCTCAAGCCCGCCAACGTGATGCTCGGAGCCTACGGCGAGGTGCTGGTCGTCGACTGGGGGTTGGCCGTCAGCTTCGGCGAGCAGACCGCCGGGCTGCGCCACTGCACCGCCATCGACGGGCCTTGCGGGACTCCCGCCTACATGCCGCCGGAGCTGGCCGAAGGCAACGGCGCCGCTGTCGGGCCGCCCACCGACGTGTACCTCCTCGGCGGCCTCCTGTACGAGATCCTCCACCGGCGGCCGCCCCACGCCGGCAAGAAGATCCTCGATCTGGTCGTGCGTGCCGCCCAGGGGCACACGCCCCCGCTGGACCCGGAGCTGCCCGTAGAGCTGCGGAAGATCTGCACCCGCGCCCTCGCCTGCGCGCCTCGCGATCGATACCCCGACGGCGCAGCCTTCCGCGACGCGCTCTCGACCTATATCACCCACCGCGAGAGCGCTGAGCTCGCCCGCGCCACGCGTCGGCGTCTCGCTGCTTGCCGGGCTGAGTCGCGGGCTGCGACCGGACTGTCCGCGACGCAACGCAGCGACCTCTACGAGCGCTTCGCCGCCTGCGTCGCGGGCTTCGCCCAGGCCCGGGAGCTGTGGGCGGATAACGCGGATGCCCGCGACGGTGAGCTCGAGACCCGACGCGCCTATGCAGACACCGCCATCGTTTGCGGCGACCTCGGCCTCGCCGCCACCCAGGCGGGGCGCGTCCGCGCCGAGGGCGCAGACGCGACCGCGCTCGAGGACCGCATCGCCACACGCCGCCGCGCCGACGCCGCGCGGGAGGCCTCCCGCCGCCGCCTGCGGCGCGGTCTCGTCGGTGCCCTGACCGCGCTGGTCGTGGTGCTCGGCTCCGGCGTCGCAGGTCTGGTCTGGCACAACCGCGTGATCCTCAACGCCAAGGAGGTCTCCGACCGCAGGGGCGAGCTGGCCGTCGACGCCTTCCTGCAGCTGTCCGGCACGTTGCAGGGCCATCTGCAGGACGAGATCGCCGACGAGGCCTCGCAGGCGATGGCGCGGGACTTCCTCGCGGTCGCCCAGGAGGGCTGGGAAGCTCTCCGCGCGACGGACTTCGCGGGCGAGGGGGCCGAGCTCGGGCTCGCGCTGTCGCACCTGGCGGCGGGTGACCTCGCGTTGCATATCGACGGCGACCTGGCGAAGGCCATCAGGGAGTACTCCGCCGCCGTCGGCGTCTTGTCGAGCCCCTCGCTCCAGGGCCGCTCTTCCGGTGAGCTGCTCCTGCGGGCCCGCTACAGCCTCGGCTACACCTATCGCCGCGCCGGACGTTTCGGGGAAGGGCTCGCGGAGGTCCGCGCCTACCTGACACTGCTCGCCCGGCTGGAGCGCGAGCAGACCGGGCTCCACGCCCGCGGCCTGCGGCTCCTGGGGAGCGTGCTCGCCGAGTCCTCGGACCTCGAGGACGCCCTGGACGCGTTCCGCGCGGCCGAGCGCGTCGAGCGAGCGCTTCCCGCTGACAACGCAAGCCCTGGCAGGTTCATCAACATCGCGAACAGCGTGATCCAGCAGGCACGTGTCGAGTCTGTCCTCGGCCAGGCCGACAGTGCCCAGGCGCACCTCGAGGAAGCGCGAGAGCTCACCGCCCGCGTCCTTCGAGCGCGTCCGAGCGGAGCGGTCGCGATCAGCCAGATCGCGGTCATCGACTGTGAGCTGGCGGTGTTGCATCTCGCAGCGGGGCGCAACGACTCCGCAGTCGTGGTCTCGCGTGAGGCGGTGCTGGCTCTGCGGGAGTTGTACGACAGGAGTCCGAGAAGCAGCATCGCACGCGCCGAGCTTTCATTCGGCCTGCGATGCCAGGTGAGTGCGTACATTGGATCCGGGAATCTACCGGAGGCAGCGGCCGTTCTTGCCGAGGCGATTCCGCTCGTGCGCGAGCAGGTTTCCAACAGCCCGCACTCGTATGAGTCCCACTACGGTCTCGCGCAGGTACTGATCAAAGCAGCGACCCTCGCCGAGGCTCTGGGGGACGAGAGTGAGGCCAGAACACGGTACGGTGAGGCCCGTCGAGCGATCGATGATGCCCGACGCCTAGGCCCTTCCGTCCCGCGGGTGCGACGCCTGCATCGCCTAGTTGTCGCAATGGGTGCTTCCCTCCCCGGCGACAGCTCTTCGGTGGAAAAGTTGCGGGCTGCGGTCACTGACGCACGGGCTGAGAACACGATGAACAGCTCCAGAGTCCTGGATCTCGGGGATCTCCTCCACAGACTCGCGACAGCCGAGCTGCGGGACGGTCAGCTGGAGGCCGCGAAACAGACCTTCGCGGCTGCCCACGCGTTACACACCGAGCACGAAGAGATGCTCCCCGGCGCGCTCTATGGCAAGCGCCTCGCCATCGGTACGCTCGGTCTGGCTCGCTGCGCGATGCGCGAAGACGCAGAGCGGGTGGTTGGCCTCGCGCGCACCGCGGACTCGACAATTGCACGTGTGCTCACGGAGCATCCCGGCGACCTTGAGGCCCACGAGCTCCGCCACAAGATTCGCACCGTCCTCGCTCGGGCCGAGCTCGCCAGCCTGTCTCCAGAGGCCGCTCGGCGGGTCGCGGCACAAAACCTCGCGGCCCTCGAGGACTTCACAGAGCGACGGCGCAGCATCGCGTCCCTCGCACTGCTGCGGGACGGCCTGCTGCTTTGCCACGAATTGCACGAGGCTGGCCCTGGGCTCAACTTCCTGCAGCGTGCGACTGCAGTGGAGACCGAGCGGCTCCGCTCTGTGCGCAGGTGGGGCGATCCATCTCCCGTGCGGTTGCACTCCTTGCGCTTGCAGCTTGCCGTGGAACTTGTCGCCCTTCAGCGCCATGACGAAGCGGAGGCACTACTCAACGACAGCATCTCCGTCTTGAGGGAAAGACAGGACGTCGACAGTACTGGGTTGCTGGCACGCTGCCTGGTCGCGCTCCGCGACCTGTTGGCCGCTTCCGGGCGTCCGAACGAAGCCTATCGCCGGCTTGTCACTGCATGGCCGACAGAGCTCCGACGCCCACGCGCACTTCTGCTGGCGACGGCGACATCAGCGCGTCGCGCGGGGGAGGACTCGGTAGCCCTTGCGCTCTTCGAGGCAGGGGTCGCACGCTTCCCGTCGGAGCTGACGTTTGCGGAAGGTCTTGGTGACATGCGACGGGTCATTGGCGACCTCGATGGAGCACTGGAAGCATACAGAGCGCTTCTTGACGAAGCACCCTTGCGAGCGACCACTCTTGTCCGCACCGCCGTCATCGAAGCCCTTCGCGGAGAGCGGGAAGCCGCCCTGGCCCTGCTACAGGATGTCCTCCACATGGATGCCACCCGCCCCGAGGCGCTTGTGCATGCGCTGCTCTTTGTCGCGTTGGGCGGGGACGCAGCTGCCCTCGCGCCGTTCCTCGCCCCTCGCGGATGGCCGGGAAGCCTTGTGTTGGCCCTGCGCGGCGAACTCGACGATGCACAGTGTCTCGAGGACCTCGCTGCTGTGCTGGTCGGGCATCCCGGTGCGGAAGAGTTGACCAGTCTGGCCTGTGCGTATCTGGGGATGCGGGCCGAGACGCTCGGGAATCTCGAGCGTGCGCTGGAGCTGTACCGTGTATGTTTGGAGAACGCTCCTAGCACCGTGGACTCAATCGAGGCTCTGTGGGCGAGAGACCGATTGCGCGCCAACAGCGAGTTGGAAAAAGGAACCGAGTGAAAAACAGCAACCTAATAAGCCGGCTGGTGAAGAGCAGCGTGGTTGACTGAGCTGAGGACCCACAATAACTTCAGGCAAGCCTCCCCGGCAGCACACTGTCGCAGTCGTTACGCACCTATCACAAGCAACCGGCAAGCTCCTGCAGGCATCGCTGTCCCCCGAGCTCGAGGCCGCAGGTGACTGACCACCGGCAGACCGTAGAGTTGCTCCCGCCGATCGAGATGGACGTAGAGCTGCAGCTCGTAGCGCAGCGCGCTGCCGCCGCCGTGCAGATCCTCCGCCGCGCCGACCGTACGACGGCCGCGCCCCGCGCCGCGGCTTCGGGCGCCTCGAGGTCGGGGTTGCTCGCGACGAGCTCGGTCAGGATCGTGCGCCCGCCCGCGCTCTGCTCGCGGCGCGCGAGGCCGAGCCAGGCACGAGCCAGTAGCTGTCGGTGCCCGGGCCGAACGCCTCGCTCTTGTAGCTTGTAGTCGATGTCGACCCGCACGGCCCACAGCCTCCCGTAGCGATGGCACGGTGTAGTCGATGTCGACCCGCACGGCCCACAGCCTCCCTTAGGCACGGTGACCTGCTCGAGGGCGTCGCGGCGGGTCGCCGTGTGGTACACCCGCAGCTCTTCCGGGGTCGGGCCAACGCCAGCGCGAGGCCGGTGGTCAGACAGCGCCCAGGGAGGTATGCCGAGGGCGTAGCGCAGCGGCGCGGGCCGCCGGCGCAGCAGCCACAGGCCGGCGAGGGCGGCGGCGAGCACCGCAGGCAGCTGCAGCGCGAGGTTCTGCGCCCAGGTCATCCCTCATCCTCGTGGTCGCCGAGCAGCGCACGCACGCGCTCGAGCTCGTCGGGATCGAGCCGCTGGTTGCCGAGCAGGTGCATCACGAGGCTCCCCGCCGAGCCCGCGAAGAAGCGGTCGACGAAGCGCGCGACCAGGCCCCGGGTCGCGTGCGCCCGCGGCTGGGTGGCGGCGAAGCGGTAGCGCCGGCCGAGCTCGATGCGGCGCAGCCAGCCCCGCTTCTCGAGCCGCTCCACCTGCGTCTGCACCGTCGTGCGGGCGAGCTCGCGGGAGCGCGAGAGCGCGGTCCAGATCTCCCCGATCGAGGCCTCCCCCTGCTCCCACACGACGTCCATGATCTCGAGCTGGGACGGGGTCAGCTCGCCTTGCGGTTGTGGCATCGCATCCTCCAGTGACGACACCCGTCGTTATAGCGATGACGACACCCGTCGTCAAGGCCGGCGCCAGACATTGCATGGCAAGCGTGCATGTGGTCTACTCCGGCGTCATACATTCCCAGAGGACATCCCGATGCGCACCCTGCTCGTCATCTCCAGCCTGCTGCTCGCGACGGCCCTCGCCGACGGCCCCGAGCTCGGCAAGCCCTTCGCCGTGCTCGACGGCCGCACCCGGGTCACTCCGGGCAGCACCGTCGAGTTCTCGGCCGAGAGCTCCTTCGACACCGACGGCACGATCGTCAGCTACACCTTCGCGCTCGGCGACCAGGTCATCGTCAACCGCGACGGCCGCGCGACCTTCAGCTTCCCCCGGGCCGGCGTCTACTTCCTCGAGCTAGAGGTCGTCGACGACGCGGGCTTGCGCGCCCACGTGCGCCAGCCGATCTTCGTCGAGAGCGCGGGCGAGCTCCTGCGCCGGCGCCTGCTCAGCCGCGAGCGCCGCGGCGCGCTGCTCTTGATGTGTGAGCTGCAGGACGCGGCGACCAGCGAGTCGATCGAGAACCTCGGCGACCAGCTGCTCGCGCCGCTCTTGCGCCTCGGCTACGGCGAGGTCCAGGTGCTGCGCGGGGAGGGCGCCAACCCCGAGGACTTCTTCGCCGGCATCCGCGGGCTGTGCGCGCGCCGCGACGCGGTCGACGTCTTCCTCTTCGCCCACGGCTCGCCGGGCAAGCTGTGGCTGAAGAACCGCCGCTCGGTCAGCGGCGAGGACATCCTGCGCGAGCTCGACGGACGCGCCGACGGGCTGCGGATGGTCTACTCCACCCTGTGCTGGGGCGAGTCGATGAACCAGGCCTGGCGTCAGGTCGGGGCGGAAGCCGCGAGCGGCGCGGTCGACGTGCACATCCCCGTCGAGGCGCCGCCCTTCCTGCTCGGCTGGCTGGCCGGCCAGGAGTACAGCAGCCTGACCGGCCGCTGCTTCCAGCTCAACCGCCAGGCCCACGACCTGCGCAACCAGCTCGCGGTCAACCTCGAGCCGATGCTGCGCCAGATGCAGGGCGACCTCGGCGAGAGCGACGTCGAGAACGCCCTCGAGTACTACCTCGAGTGGTTCCTGCAGGACGGCGAGTGGGAGATCTGGAAGAGCACGCCGCTGATCGAGGGCGGCGGGGTGACGATCGACACCTTCCCGGAAGATCTCGCGCCCTCGGTCTCGCCCTGAGCGATTTCCCAGCCTCCCCGATGCGAAACGGCCCACCCGCGCGGGTGGGCCGTCTTGCATCGGGCGGGGCGGGCTCAGGCCGCCAGGTGCTGGTCGAGGAAGGCCTGCAGCCGTTCGCGGGACTGGAAGCCGGCCGTGCGGGCGATCTCCTCACCGTCGCGGATCAGGACCAGGGTCGGCACGGCGCTGATGCCGTAGCGCTCGGCGAGGTCTCCGCTCTGGTCGATGTCGACCTTGCGGACCTGCAGCCGGTCCTGGTTCGTGGAGGCGAGCTCGTCGAGCACCGGGGCGAGCCGGTGGCAGGGTCCGCACCAGGTCGCGTGGAAGTCGACCAGGGTCGGACGCGACGCTTCGAGCACCTCGTCGGAGAACTGCGCGGTCTGGACGTCGGTTGTGGTCGCCATCGGACACCTCCTGCCCGCGGTCGCGGGCAAACTGGAACGATCGGTCAAAAAGTCGGCGGCTCGTCACCCGAACGCTGCTGTCGGAAACCGAGCCGGTGGAAAGAGGGGCCGGCAGGGGCAACCGGCAAGAGGAACGCCCCCTCGCCGGATCGGACTCTCCCGGAGGAAGAGACCGTGCCGGCCCCGCGGCCTTCAGTTATAGAACAATCATTCTGATTTGCAAGGGGAACTTCTGTCGCACGCCTCAGGGCGTCCGCGCGAGGCCCTTCCCCGGCAGGGCGACGACCGCCTTGCTGTAGGCGAGCGCGAAGCCGAGGCGGCGCGCGTTGCGCTCGGTCGGGATCCCCGGCCGCGAGCCGATGCAGACCAGCGGACAGCCCGCCTTCGCAGCGTGCTGCATGCGGTGCACCATCAGCGCGAGCTGCACGCCGCGGCGGCGGTACTCCGGCAGCACGCTGACCCCGAAGATGGCGCTCGTGGTCGGCGTGACCTCGGCGGTTCCGCCGCCGACGGCGACCCCGTCGACCCGGGCGAGGAAGGAGGTGCAGCGCGCGTGCTCGACGACGTTGCGGAAGATCCTGCGCTGCCCGGGGGTCAGCGGCTCGCCGGGGTCGCGGAAGCCGCTGCTCGAGACCTCGATGAAGGTGTCGACGGTCGCGTCGTCCGCCGGATCGACGGTCTCGATCTCCAGCCCCTCCGGCCAGCCCCAGGGAAGGCACGCGCGCAGATCCTCGTCCGGCGACAGCTCGCGGTAGAGGACGTTCTCGAAGGCCCGCAGCCGGAAGCCGCGCGCCTCCATCAGGGCGAGCAGGCTCGGCTCGGCGAAGGCGCAAAGCTCGGCGGTCGGCTCGCAGCCGCGCGCGGTGTAGAAAGCGCAGAAGCGGTCGACGTCCGCCTCGGTCGCAGGCTGGTCGATGCCGATGCCCATCGCCTGGTTCGCCCAGCTCCCGGGGCCACCGTAGTTCATCGAGCCGCCGAGCAGGGGCTCGTGCTCGAGGGCGATCTCGGCGACGCCGACGGCGGCGCGACGCTCTTCGCGGCGGGCGATCTCGATGTAGGAAAGCATGGGGGCTCCTCGGCGGGGTGGATCGCCTGAGTGTACCCCGGCGGCTCGTGACGTTCCCGTTACTCCCTGAGAAGCTCCGCGGTCTATACTGCAGGACAAGCGGGATCCCCCGCGCCAGGAGGACCTCGATGCACGCCCCCTTCGACCGCCGCGCGCTGCTCCGCCGTGCCGGGCTCGCCTCCCTCGGGCTCGCGGGCCTGGCCGCCGCCGACACCCAGACCCCGCCCCAGACCGAGGGCCCCTTCTTCCCGGTCGCCGATCGCGCCGACAAAGACCTCGACCTGACCCGCGTCGCCGGCCACGAGCTCCGCGCCGAAGGCGAGCCGGTCACCGTCAGCGGCGTCGTCCGCGACCTCGACGGCGCGCCGCTGTCGGGCGTGTTGCTCGACGTCTGGCAGGCCTGCGCGAGCGGGCGCTACGACCATCCGCGTGATCCGAACCCGGCGCCGGTCGACCCGCACTTCCAGTACTGGGCCCGGATGCTGACCGACGGCGACGGCAGGTTCCGCTTCAAGACCATCATCCCCGGCGCCTATCCGGCCTCGCGGGACTGGGACCGGCCTCCCCACATCCACTTCCGGGTCGACGCCTTCCGCCAGCCGCGGCTGACCACCCAGATGTACTTCGCGGGGAACCCCCTCAACGACATCGACCTGATCCTGCGCGACACCGCCCGCCGCCACGGCGCGGAGGCGCGCGACAGCCTGCTCGTCGACTTCTCCGACAGGGACGACGACGGCGACCCCCTCGGCCTGTTCGAGATCGTCCTCGGCCGCACCCCCGAGGCCGACTGAGCCCGTTTGGCGGGCAGGGATCTGGGGTCGGGGACCTGCCGTCCGTGAGCGGCTCTCTTGGGTCGCCTCCGATTCCGATGGCGAGGCCGATGCCGATCCCGATTGAACCCGCCTGATCCACCGGGCTCAGCCTCGAGCTTGCGGCTTCCGTTCCCCTGCCCTACGCTCCTGCGGGCAGGAGGAACATCGTGGAAGAGACCCGCGAAGCGTTGGTCGAGCGCGGCGGAGAGCGCGCGCTCGAAGAGCTCCGCGCGGCGCGGCCCGGCCCGGAGCAGGTCCTGATCGAGGTCAGCCACTGCGCCCTCTGCCCCGCCGACCTGCTGCCGCGGGTCGAGGCCCGCATCCCCGGCCACCAGCTCGTCGGGCGGGTGATCGACGCGGGCGATGACGTCGATGTGCTCGCCGAGGGCGACCGCGTCGCCGTCGGCTGGTGGGCAGGGAGCTGCGGAAGCTGCGCCGCCTGCGCGGCCGGCGAGCTGTCGCTGTGTCCGGCCGTGCGGGCGACCGGCGAGGGGCTCGACGGTGGCTGCGCGCGCTTCACCCTCGCCGACCACCGCGCGGCCTTCCTCGTCCCGCCGGCCCTCGCCGACGTCGAGCTCGCGCCGCTGCTGTGTGCCGGCACCCGCGGCTGGCGCGCCCTCCGCTCCCTCGGCGGGGGCCGGATCGGCTTCTACGGCGGGGGCTACGCCGCCGGTGTGCTTATCCAGCTCGCGATCGCGGACGGGATCGAGGCCTGCGTGTTCGTCGAGCCCGGCGACGACGGCGCGCGCCAGCTCGCCACCGCGCTCGGCGCCTACTGGGTCGGCAGCACCGCGGAGGCCCCGCCCGGACCTCTCGATGCCGGGCTGGTCCTCGCCCCGCGGGGAGAGCTCGCGCACCTCGCGCTCCTGCACCTCGCCCCCGGCGGGCAGGTGGTGTGCGCGACCTGCTCGTTCCGCGCGATCCCACCCCTCGGCGGGGCGCTGCTCGCCCACGGCCGCGGCGTGCGCGCTGAGGCCTGCGCCGGGCGCGAGGACGTGTGCGGCTTCTTCGCGCGGCTCGCCGAGGTACGGGTGCGGGCGAAGACGGAGACGTTTCCGCTCGCGGAGCACGCGGCCGCCTACGCGGCGCTCGCCGCGGGCCGGGAGCCGGTGGTGCTGCGCCTCGCGCGCTGAGGGAGGACGACGATGGCGAAGAGAAAGACGCCCGCGCAACGGGTCGAGGCGGCCCTGCAGAAGCTCGGCCTGACACTGCCCGACGAGGCTCCGGGGGATCCGGAGGTGCATCCCTTCCTGCGCCGGGTGATCACCGCCCTGGCCGGAGGGGGGCCCTACCGCGCCAAGCTCGGCAGCTGGGAGATCTGGAGCTACGCCCCGGCCCTCGCGGGGTTGCACGGCAAGGGAGGCCGCTACCTCGAGCTCGGCCACGCCGACGGCGGCAACTACACGGTCTTCGTCTACGACTTCGGGGCGGAGAATCCCTCGGTCTACCGCTACGACCACGAGTGCTTCGACGAAGAGACCGAGCAGCCGACCTCGGCGACCCGGCTGAGCGCTTCCTTCGCGACCTTCGTCGGGAAGTTGCGGCCGGAGGTGAAGAAGAAGCCGCCCGCCAAGAAGGCGGCGCGCTTTCTCGAAGCGACCTCGACCGTCGCGCTCGGCCGCTCCGCCCGCCACTTCGCGCTCGCCCCCGGGCGGATGGTCGTCGACGCGTACGCCGAGCCCCGTCGCTGCGTCCTCGAGCGCGACGGCGAGGACTGGAAACAGGACGCCACCCTGCCTGTCGGCAGCCTGCCGTCGCTCCTGGCCTTCGACGGGATGCGCCTGGTCAGCCAGCTGAGCGGCGGCATCGAGGTCGCCGAGCGCCAGCCGGACGGGACCTGGAAGCGCCACGCGCTGCCCTTGCCTGCGCAGGCCTGGACGCCGCGCTTCGCCCTCGCCGGGGACCTGCTCGCGCTGTCCGTCAGCGTCGGGGGCGCGACCACGGTCCACCTCTACACCCCCGTCGAGGGCCGTTGGGAGCTGTGCCAGGAGCTGGCGGAGGACGACCGCTTCTTCGGCGCGAAGGTCGCCGTCAACCGCCGCGGCGAGGTGCTGGTCGTCGGCGGCGCGGGCCACTACCTGTACGCCCCCGCGCACGGGAGCTGGACGCGCGCCCCCGTCCCGGAGTGGGAGCCGCTCTTCCCCGGCTGGAGCCCCCCGCCCATCAGCGCCGCCGCGCTCGGCGACGAGCTGCTGGTGCTCGGCTCCGCCCGCGACGGCCTCGACGCCCCGGGCTGGGACACCGCCTCGAGCGGGCGGGAAGTCCAGGCGAGCGGGACGGTCTACATCGCCGAGCGGGCCGGCCCGGCCTGGGGAGCCCTGCGCCCGCTGAAGGTCGACAAGCCCCGGCGCGGCGAGGGCTTCGGGCGGTTCCTCGCCCTCCAGGACGGCCTGCTGATGGTCGTCGCCCAGCTCGGCCGCGCGCCCCTGCAGCGCGCCCGGCTGTTCGCCCGCGCCGCGGACGGCTCCTGGGTGTTGCGGGCGCAGCTGCCCGACGTCGACGGCTCCGAGGCCGCCTGCCGCTACGCCCTCGCCGGCCGCAACGTCGGCGCGCTGGCCCAGGATGGCGACAGCATCAGCCTGTGGCGGTACGCGCCCGCGATCCGGGAGCCGCAGGTCCGGAAGAGCCGGAAGCGGGCGCAGAAGGTGCGCGTCGAGACCGGCCACGTGCTGCCCCAGGCGGGCTGCCACAACCTCGGCGGCCAGCTCGCCGCGAGCGGCGCCTGCATAGCCGTGCAGGCGCAGGGCGCGCTGCGGGTGCTGCGCTTCACCGACGAGACGAGCCCCGCCACGGTCGTCGAGCACGCCGCCAGCGGCGAGGACGGACGGTCACCGCGCGGCCTCGCGATGCAGCCGGGGCGGCTCGCCGTGGTCTGGGAGGGCTTCCGCGGCGCCCCGCAGCCCGAGATCCTGACCCGTGAGGACGGGGCGTGGCGGAGCGAGCCGATCGACGCGGTCGCGGAGCGGGAAGGTCGGACCTGGCTCGGCGAGGACTCTCTCGCCTTCGCCGGCGATTGGCTGCTCTACGGGCAGCGCACGCGGCTTCCGGACAAGACCCGGCGCATGGAGCTCTGCGCCTGGCAGCGGTGCGCCGGGGTCTGGACCCTGCGGGCGACGACGCCCTGGCCCGGGGAGATCCGCGGCCTCGCCCTCGACCTCGACGGCGGCCGGCTCGCGGTCGCCGCCGACGGGGACCGACGCATCTGCGTGGTTCCCTTCGACGACGGCCGGCTCGGCGAGGCGGTCGAGGTCCGGCGTGCCGAGCGCGCCCTCGGGACCTGATCGGCTCGGGGGACGGCCTGCACGGCTTCGTGGAGGGCCCGGACGGCTGGCGGGAGACGTTGTTCTACGCCCAGGACCGGCTCGGCGTCGACGCCTTCGTCGTCGAGGGCGGGCGCTTGCTGCTCGCCTCCTCCCAGCTCGGCAAAGGCTCCCGCCGCGAGGGCATGCAGCGCGGGCTCGTCGAGGTTCTGCGCGCCGAGGGCGACGGATGGACGAAGGTGCTGACCGCCGGCGACTACAACCAGGGGGTGATGGGCTACAACAGCCGCGGCTCCCTGGCCCTGGCCGGGGACCGCGTGCTGGTCGGCTTCAAGTCGCGTTTCTCGCAGCGCGGGGGGATCGAGGTCGGCCGCCTGGTCGGGTGCTGAGGCGTACTAGAACCCGTTCAGCACCTCGATGATGATCCCGAGGGCCTCGTCGAGCTGCTCCTCACTGATCACCAGCGGCGGCGCGAAGCGGATCGTGGTCTTGTGGGTGTCCTTGGCGAGCAGCCCGCGCTTCTTCAGCGCCTTGCACACCTTCTTCGCGACGCCTTCGCTGTACTCGACCGCGAGCAACAGCCCGCGCCCGCGGATGTCGGCGATGTTCGGCGAGGTCAGCTCAGCCCGCAGCCGGGCGAGGGCGTGGGCGCCGCGCTCGGCGGCGCGCGCGGCGAGCTCTTCGTCGACCAGCACGTCGAGGGCGGCGATGCCGACCGCCGAGGCGAGCGGGTTGCCGCCGTAGGTCGAGCCGTGGGTGCCGGGGGTGAACACCTCCATGATCTCCGCCGAGGTCGCGATGCAGGAGATCGGGTACATCCCGCCGGACAGCGCCTTGCCGAGGATGATGATGTCCGGCCGCGCGCCGCTGTGCTGCCAGGCGAACATCTTCCCGGTCCGGCCGAGGCCGGTCTGGATCTCGTCGCAGCAGAACAGCACGTTGTTCTCGGAGCACAGCTTGCGCACGGCCGGCAGGAAGTCATCCCCCGGCATCTTGACGCCCGCCTCGCCCTGGATCGGCTCGATCAGCACCCCGCAGGTGTGGGGGTTGATCGCCTTCTCGAGGGCCTCGGCGTCGCCGTAGGGGACGACGACGAAGCCCGGCGTGGCCGGTCCGAAGCCCTCGTAGGAGTCGGGGTCGGTGCTGAAGCCGACGATCGTGATCGTGCGGCCGTGGAAGTTCTCGCTGAAGACGATGATCTCGGCCTTGTCCTGCGGGATGCCCTTCTTGTCGTAGCCCCAGCGGCGCATGCACTTCAGCGCGGTCTCGACGCCTTCGGCGCCGGAGTTCATCGGCAGCACTTTCGGGTAGCCGGTCACCGTCGCGATCTTCTCGCACAGGTCGCCGAGCTTGTCGTTGTGGAAGGCGCGGGAGGTCAGGGCCAGGGTGCCCGCCTGTGCTGTCAGGGCGGCGACGATCTTCGGATGGCAGTGTCCCTGGTTGACGGCGGAATAGGCCGACAGCATGTCGAAGTAGCGCGTGCCCTCGACGTCCCAGACGAACGGGCCCTCGCCCCGGGACAGGACCACCTCGAGCGGCGCGTAGTTGCGCGCTCCGTACTGTTCGTTCTGGGCGATGATCTGCTGTGTGCGTGTGGTCGTGGTGGTCATGCGTCTCTCCAGATGGGCGTCCGCCCGCTTTCTAGCACATTCCACAGGGGTCTGCACGCCCGAAATCCGGGGCTCTGCGGGAGCGCGCACGGCCTCACTTGCCGAGGTCGCAGGCGGCCACCCAGTGCACCGCGTCGATCGCTCGTAGCGCGCTCAGGGTCTCGTCGCTGAGGGGGCTGTCGAGGTTGAACAGGGCGAGGGCGGTGCCGCCGCTGGTGTCCCGGGCGAGGGTGACGTTCGCGATGTTCGTGCCGGCCTCGCCGATCAGGTTGCAGATACGAGCGAGCATGCCGGGCTGGTCCTTGTTCTGCAGCATCAGCACGGGACCCTCGGGGATCGCGTCCGTGCGGTAGCCGTCGATGCGGATCAGGCGCGGGAACTTCTGACCGAACAGGGCGCCGGCCACCCGCCGCCGGCCGAAGGCGCCGGCGACGCTGACCTCGAGCACCGCCGCGAAGTCGCGGCTCTGCGACTCGGCCACCCGCACCTCGAGCCCGCGCTCGATCGCGAGGGAGCGCGCCGAGATGCGGTTGACCGGGCCGTCGAGGAAGCAGCCGAGCAGTCCCTGCAGGACCGCTCGGGTGCAAAGCTCGCGGCCTTCCTCCCCGAACACCTCGCCCGAGAAGCCGACCTCGACCTCGCTGATCCCGCCCTCCGCGATCTGTCCCTGCAGCCGGCCGATCTTCTCGGCGAGCACGACGAAGGGGGCGAGCCGGGCGCCGACCGAGGCGTCGAGGCTCGGCATGTTGACCGCGTTCTCGACCGCCCCGTTGCGGAGGAAGGCGAGGATCTGCGCGACGGCGGCCTGTCCGACCTTGACCTGGGCCTCGCGCGTCGAGGCGCCGAGGTGGGGCGTCGCGACCACCCGCGGATGCGCGACCAGGCGCCGGTCGGTCGGCGGCTCGGTCTCGAACACGTCGAGGCCGGCGCCGCCGATGTGCCCTTCCTCCAACGCCGCGAGCAGCGCCTGCTCGTCGACCACGCCGCCGCGGGCGCAGTTCAGCACCAGCGTCCCGGGACGCATCGCACGCAGCGCCTCGGCGCCGATCAGGTGGCGCGTGCGCTCGTTGATCGGGACGTGCACGGTGACGATGTCGGCCTTCGCGAAGAGCTCGGCCAGGCCGGCGAGGCGGAAGGGCTCGTCGCGGTCGCTGGTGACGAAGGGGTCGTAGCCGAGCACCCGCATCTTCAGGCCGGCAGCCCGCTCCGCGACGGCGCGTCCGATCTTGCCGAGGCCGACCACGCCGAGCACCTTGCCGGTCAGCTCGGTGCCGACGAACTTCTTCCGCTCCCAGCGCCCCTCGCGCAGCGAGGCGCAGGCGGCCGGGAGCTTGCGGCTCAGGGCGAACATCAGGGCAATGGTCTGCTCGGCGGCGGAGACGGTGTTGCCGAAGGGGGTGTTCATCACCAGCACCCCGGCCCGGGTCGCGGCGTCGAGGTCGACGTTGTCGACGCCCACCCCGGCGCGGGCGATCGCCTTCATGCGGGAGGCGGCCTCGAGCAGGGTCGGGGTGACCCTGGTGCCGCTGCGGATGATCCAGCCGTCGAAGCGCGGCAGCACCTCGGCGAGCTCGTCGGGGCTCTTGCCGGTCAGCACCTCACAGGTCACGTCGGGCTGCTCCCGCAGGGTCGCGAGAGCCTCCGCCGAGAGGGGGTCGGAGACCAGGATGTTCCAGCTCACTATCTTCTCCTGTAGGTGTGTTTGCAGGCGCACCTTGGGGGTTTGGCATAGAATCTGCTTGGGTTATCGTCTGTCAGGAAAAACAACGGCGGGGGCCGTGTCCGTAACAAGCGATGGACAAGCGAGCGCGTGTGGTGGCACAAATTGTCGCTTGCGCTAGACCAGGTATCGCCTTTATCCTATCTTCTACGTGCTTACACAAACTCTTTCCGGCGCTGTCGCGCCCGTGTCCGGAGCAACGCCGCCGCGCGGCGAGGACCGAGAGCCAGCGACCATACCCGAGAGACAGGAGGGACGGCCGAAAAATCCCGGAATCCGCTCAGGAAAAACCCTCGCGAGGCCGATGTTTACAGAACCGCCGCCTTGCTTGGACCGCCAGGTCCGTGGAGGAGATCGTGCACGATCCGTACGAAGTGCAGCCTCTGGACGTCGCAGACTGTGAGTGCTGCGACCATTTTCGGGTCGATCTTTCAAACTACCGCGGCCGTCGAGGCCGCCGCGTCTTGCGGGTGCGTGACTCTATCCCGTTCTCGTTCATAGAGATGTAGCGCGTACCAGGCGCGCGCCCGGGGGCAGGGTCCCGCGGAGCGCACTCGCCGCGACGTTGGCTACGGTTGAATACGATTGATTGCGGCTTACGCAGTTAACCTAGACTACCCTTCCTCTCCTCTGCCGAACTGGTAGACCGTGGTGGCACGTTGGCTGTCGGCGGAGCTCCCTCCGCCAATAAAAAAAGCCAGGCCGATCGACCTGGGTCCGCGTGCTCGTCTCGTTCCCTCAGCTCAGCGCTCGAAGAAGGCCCCCTCGATCGGCGCGTCGTAGGTGGTCTTGTTTTCCAGCAGCCAGAAGAAGTCCTCCCAGATCGGCTCGAGCTCGGACCCCTCGGCCAGCGCCAGCGCCTGCTGGGCCATGGTGTGCAGGCGCTTGGGCGTCTTCTTCCCCGCCGCTCCGACCGCCGCGGACGCGAAGATCGTCGCCTGGATCGCCCGGGCCTCCTCGACCGGCTGGCCGACGCCCGCGGCGCTGCTGACCGCGTAGCAGGCCGTCTGGGCCTGCTTGACCTCGGAGGCGGTGCGCGGCAGCCCGGCGAGGGCGGTGTTCCGCGCGAGCTCGAGGGCCTGGACCACCGCGTCGTGCATCTTCTTGTCCGAGAGCGTGCCGTGGACGGCGAGCAGCCGCGCCGCACAGCGCTGGGCGATCGCGATCGCCGCGCAGTAGCCGAGCTTGCGCAGCGACACCTCGTCGGGAGCCTTCGTCATGTCGAACAGCGCGCTGCGCCGCTCGGTCAGCTTCTCCTTGAGCTTGGCCTGCGACACCCAGGTGCGCAGCGTCGAGCGCGGAATCTTGAGCTTCTTCGCGGCGTCACTGACCGACTTGAGGCTGACCGCGACGGACAGCGCCTTGGCCTTGGTCTGTGGATCGTAGATACGACGCTTCTTCTGGGCCATCGCCCTTCCCTCCCCGATCACACTTGCACCTATGTCCTTCCAGCATAAGCGCGAGCGGCCGCCGGAGCAACCGGCGGCCGGGGAGATCGGCGTGCGTACAGCGCATCAGCCGGGTTCAGCGATCGTATTCCTCGAGCGCCCGCTCGATCTTCCGCGCGGTCTTGCGCACCGCCCGCCGGTAGGCGCGCAGCCCTGGCCGATAGTCGACCTCGGCGTCGACGTTGAGCGCGCCGAGGCGGATGTTCCGGCCGCGCTTCGCGCTCCGCAGGACCGCGAGACGCACGGCCGCGAGCACGACCCGGCGGCCCCAGCGCTCCTCGACCCCGCTGCCCTCTCCGCCGGACAGGCGCACGTCGGCCTGCACGGCGCCGACGTGGACGCCGGGCTGGCGCGCCGGGCGCCAGACACGGACCGGCCGGCGCAGGTCGAGCCGTCGCGCCTCGGCCTCGGCGAGCTTCTCGAGCTTCCCGCCGCGGTCGAGGCCCGGCTGGCCGCGCAGGGCCCGCAGGTGCGTCGCGAAGCGCCCGTGGGGGCGCAGGGCCCGCAGCCCCATCTGAGCGGCGGGGAAGTTGAACAGGCTGATGGTCCGCCGCACGGCGCGGGGCGCGAAGGCGCGGAACACGTCGACCTGCCCGAGCTCGGGCTTCAGCGTCTCGCGTAGCTCCTTCGCCGCGACGGCCTCGAGCCGTTCGATCGCCGCGATCCCGGCCTGGCGCTGGAAGCGGAAGGCGCGCCGGCTGCGGCGCCGGCGCCGCGGCCGCAGGCGGAGCCGCAACGACCCGCCGCGCGGGACCGGCTTGACCGCTTCGCGGAAGGCGGCGTCCGCGAGCTTCTCGAGGCGCTCGACCACGTCGCGCCCCCGCCCCCGGCGGAAGCGCATCCGCCAGTGGAAGGGCCGACGCCGCCGCGGCCGCCGCGGGACCCGCAGGCGGATGGTGAAGCGGCTCGGCAGGTTGAAGCGGCCGAGGTCCTTGAGCTCGCGGTCGGCGATCTTCTCGAGGCGCTCGATCGGGTCGAGCCGCGGCTTGCGCCGCGGCCGACGGAACAGCCGGAGGCGACGGCGCCGCGGCACCTGCACCCGGAAGCGGACGCCGCGCACCCAGCCGGGCAGCCGCGGCATGCGCACGCCGACCTTCGGCGCGGGACCGAGGCTGCGCAGCTCCTTGTCGGCGAGCTTCTCGAGCCGGTCGACGAAGTCCTGCCCGCGACGCCCGCGCCCGATCCGCAGCCGCGGCAGGCGACGCCGCCGACGCAGCGGGATGCGGAGCCGCAGGCGCAGCGAGGAGGGACCGGAGCGCAGGGTCGCACGGAGCAGCTTGTCGGCGCTTTGCTCGAGGCGCTCGACCGCGTCGAGGCGCGGCTTGCTCCGCTTGATCCGCGGGAAGAGGCGGCGCCGTCGGCGCGGCCGCAGCTTGAGCCGCAGGCGCCGGAACAGGTTCAGCCGGCGCGGGCCGCCGCCGAGGCTGCGCATCTCCTTGTCCGCGAGCTTCTCGAGGCGCTCGATCGCGTCGCTGCGCCGCCGCGCGGGCCGCCGCAGACGCAGACGCGCCTTGCGCCGACGCGGGAGCGGGATGCGGCCGAGCCGCCGGCCGCGGATCGGCGCGCCGAGGCTGCGCATCTCCTTGTCGGCCCGGCGCTCGAGGCGCTCGATCGGGTCGAGGCGCGTCCGCCGCGCGCGGATCTTGATCCGCAGCCGCCGCCGGCGGCGCCGCGGCAGCTTGATCGCCCGCAGGCCGGTCGCCTTCGGGCTGGCGCCGAGGCTGCGCATCTCCTTGTCGGCGAGCTTCTCGAGGCGGTCGACGAAGTCTGCCGGCGCCCGCCGCCCACGGATGCGGATCCGCGCCTGGCGCCGGCGCCGGGGGATGCGGATGCGCAGCGGCTGCGAGCGCACGCTGCCGAGCCGCACGACCTCTTTGAGCTCCTTGTCGGCGAGCTTCTCGAGCGCCAGGATCGGATCGCGCCGCTTCCGCCGCGCGTTCCCCAGGGCCTTGCGCAGCCGCCGCAGGGCGAGCTTGAGGGCGCGGGCCGCGCGCTTGCGCAGGCGCCGACGCCGCCGACGCCGTCTGCGTCCGGCCTTCTTCTCCCCGCGCACCACCGGCCGCTTCTTGCCGCCCCGGGCTCCGGCGAGCAGCCGGATCAGGGCCTTCGGCTGGGGCACGGCGGGAGGCGTGCGCTCGAGGTCGATGCGGAAGTCGTCGTAGCCGCCGGCGATGGTGAAGGGCGTGACCGAGGCGGACACGGAGTTGTAGAAGCCGAAGCGGATCGGCCCGCCGTCCTTCCAGTTGACCTGCGGGAAGCGCTTGACCAGGTCGACCCGCACCGGCTCCCAGGTCGTGCTGGTCGAGACGCCACCGTAGCCGTGGAAGACCTTGCCGTCCTGCTCGACCACCAGGCCCTTGCAGACCTGGGTCGCGCCGGCGTTGCTGGTGTACACGCGGCGGATCTTGTAGCTGACGATCGCCTTCTTGACCGGGCCGTGCAGCCGCGGGATGTAGCGAAAGCGCTTGAAGATGTGCGTGTTCAGCGCCGATTGGAAGCGGCCGACCGTCAGGCTCAGGCGCCGGTAGCCGCCCTCGGTGCGGCTGAAGCTGCGGCCGGTGCCGCGCACCTTCGTGTCCCAGCTGTCGGCCGCGAAGGCGCTGTCGCCGGCGGACAGCTTGCGCTTGGCAAGCTTGCGACGCAGCTGCCGGAGCATCTGGGCGATCGCGAGCTGCCGCCGCGGGTCGACCGGCTGGCCGAGCGAGCGGAACTCCTTGTCGGCCCGGGCCTCGAGCACCTCGATCGGGTCCTTGCGCGTCGGCCGCTGCGCCGCGCGCGGGGCGCGGACGGGCGGCTTCCGCCGCGGCTTCGCCCGCAGGCGCAGGCGCGGCCGCGGCTGTTTCTCGAGCCGCTCGACGGACCGCATCTCCTTGTCGGCGAGGGCTTCGAGCCGCTCGACGGCGTCGCGACCGGCGCGACGCCGCGGGATCTTGCGCAGCACGCGGCGGATCCGGCGCGCGAGGCGGCGCTTGCGGATGCGGTCGGCGCGCCGCTCGAGCAGGCCGAGCAGGCCCCCGCGCTCGAGCTTGCGGATCTTCTTCCCGCGACCCCGGCCCGCTCCCTTGCGCAGCCGCAAGAGGGCGCGCGGATCGGGCAGCGCGGGGGGCGTGCGCTCGAGATGCAGACGGAAGTTGTCGTAGCCGCCGGCGATGGTGAAGGGCGTCACCGAGGCGGAGACGGAGTTGTAGAAGCCGAAGCGGATCGGGCCGCCGGACTTCCAGTTCACCTGGGGGAAGAGCCGGACCAGGTCGGCCCGCACGGCCTCCCAGGTCGGCCGCACCGAGACGCCGAGCAGGCGCGAGAAGATGCGCCCGTTCTGCTCGACGACCAGCCCCTTGGCGACCTGGGTCGCGCCGGCGTTGCTGGTGAACACGCGGCGGATCTTGTAGCTGAGCACCGCCTTCTTGACCGGGCCGTGCAGCTTCGGCTGGTAGACGACCTTCTTGAAGATGTGGTAGTTGACCACGCTCTGGAAGCGGCCGACCGTCAGGTTGAGGCGCCGGTAGCCGCCCTCGGTGCGGCTGCTGCTGCGGCCGGTGCCGCGGACCTTGCTGTCCCAGTCGCCGGGCGCGAAGCTGCTGTCGCCGAAGCGCATCACCTTCAGCGCGAGTTTCTGTCGCAGCGCGCGCAGGATGCGCTGCATGCGCTGCAGGTCGGGACGGCGTCCCGGCCGGGCGATCGAGCGCATCTCGCGGTCGGCGTCCTTCTCGAGCCGATCGATCGGGTCGCGCCGCGCTCCGCGCGCGAACCGCGGGAGCTTGATCCGCAGCCGCGGGATGCGGCGCTTGCGGCGCGGACGGATACGCAGGGCGCGCCGGCCCGGCCGCGCGCGATCGAGCTTCGCGACCTCGCGCATCTCCTTGTCCGCGCGCTGCTCGAGGCGCTCGATCGGGTCGCCCTTGCGCAGGGGCCGGACGCGGCGCAGGCGCAGGACGCGCCGGATGCGGCGGCGCGGGACGCGCAGCTGCAGGCGGCGACCGCGGCCCCGGACCTCGAGGAGGCGGACCCGGTCGGCGCGTTTCTCGACGTGTCCGATCGTATCGCGGCGCAGGCGACCCAGGTGCCGACCGAGGCGGAGCCGCAGCCGCGGAATACGGATCCGGCGACGGCGCCGGGGCACACGCAGGCGCAGCCGACGCGCCGGCTGGGTGGCGAGCTTCGCGACCTCGCGCATCTCTTTGTCGGCGCGCTTCTCGAGGCGATCGATCGGATCGGCCCGGCGGGCCGCGCGACCCCGTGCCCGGAGCCGGCGCGGCAGGCGGACGTTCAGGACGCGGCGCAGCCGGCGGGGGACGCGCAGCCGGAGGCGGCGGCCGCGGCCCTGGACCTCGAGCCGACCGACCTCGCGCATCTCCTGGTCAGCGCGCTTCTCGAGGCGCTCGATCGGGTCGCGGCGGGCGCGGCGCAGCGCACGGCCGAGGCGGATCCGCAGCCGCGGGATGCGGATCTTGCGGCGGCGGCGCGGAATGCGCAGCGCGAGCCGGCGGCGCGGCGCGGCGTCGAGCTTGCGGACGGCCCGCATCTCACGGTCGGCGCGCCGCTCGAGGCGTTCGATGGGGTCGGCGCGGCGAGCGGCGCGCCCCTGCGCCCGGAGCCGGAGCGGCAGGCGGATGTTCAGGACGCGGCGCCGGCGGCGCCGGGGGACGCGCAGCTTGAGGCGGCGGCCGCGGCCCTCGACCTCGAGCCGGCGGACGTTCCGCATCTCCTGGTCGGCGCGCTTCTCGAGGCGCTCGATCGGATCGCGGCGTGCGCGGCGCAGCGCACGGCCGAGGCGGATCCGCAGCCGCGGGATGCGGATCTTGCGGCGGCGGCGCGGGATGCGCAACGCGAGACGGCGACGGGGGGCGCGGTCGAGCTGGCGGACCGCGCGGAACTCCTTGTCCGCGAGGCGCTCGAGACGCTCGACGCCGTCGCGGCGCTGGCGCTGCGGACGCAGGCCGAGGCGGCGAGGCAGGCGCAGACGAGCGCGGACCCGGGGACGGCGGATCCGGAGGCGCAGGCGCCGCGGACGCGCCGCATCGAGGCGGCGGACGTCCCGCATCTCGCGGTCGGCGCGCTTCTCGAGACGCTCGATCGGATCGAGACGGGCGCGCCGGGCCCGCGCCCGGACGCGGATCGGCAAGCGGAGGGCGCGGCGCCGCCGGCGGGGCCGGATGCGGACGCGGCGGACCCGGATGGGCCGCGGACGGACGCGCTGGAGCTGGGCGACCTCGCGCATCTCCTTGTCCGCGCGCTGCTCGAGGCGCTCGACCGCGTCGAGTCGCAGGCGCCGCGGCCTGCGGACTCCGAAGCGGCGGGCCAGCCGCGGCAGGCGCAGGCCTCGACGGGGGTGGGGCCGGCGGATGCGGAGGCGCAGGCGCTGCGGACGCACCGCCGCGAGCTTGCGGACCTCACGCATCTCCCTGTCGGCGGCCTTCTCGAGCCGCTCGATGGGATCGCGACGGGCGCGGCGGGCTCCCCGTCCCCGGAGGCGGAGCCGGAGGACACGGCGCACCCGACGGGGCCGGATGCGGACGCGGCGGACGCGGATGGGCCGCGGACGGACGCGCTGGAGCTGGGCGACCTCGCGCATCTCCTTGTCCGCGCGCTGCTCGAGGCGCTCGACCGCGTCGACGCGCTGCCGCCGGGGACGACGCAGGCCGAGCCGCCGCCGCAGGCGGGGCAGGCGGATGCGGGCCCGGGCCCGCGGCCGACGGATCTTCAGCCGGAGCCGTTGCGGACGGCGGGCCGCCAGCCGCTGCACGCTGCGCATCTCGCGGTCGGCGGCCTTCTCGAGCCGCTCGATGGGGTCGCGGCGCACGTCCCGCGCCGCCCGGGCACGGATCCGCAGACGCGGGACCCGCCGCTGCTTGCGGGGGCGGACGCGGATCTTGCGGATGCGGACCGGCCGGCGGCGGACGCGCTCAAGCTGGGCGACCTCGCGCATCTCCTTGTCCGCGCGCTGCTCGAGGCGCTCGACCGCGTCGACGCGCTGCCGGCGCGGGCGACGAAGGCCGAGGCGGCGCGGCAGCCGGGGGAGGCGCAGGCGGCCGCGGGCGCGCGGTCGGCGGATCTTCAGCCGCAGCCGTCGCGGGCGGCGGGCCGCCAGCTGCTGCACGCTGCGCATCTCGCGGTCGGCGGCCTTCTCGAGCTGGTCGATCGGGTCGCGGCGGGCCTGGCGAGCCTTCCGGCCGAGCCGGATCCGCAGCCGCGGCAGGCGGCGTCGGCGTCGCGGCCGGACCCGGACGCGCAGCTGCAGGCGCCGGGGCCGCGCGGTGGCGAGCCGGGCGACGGAGCGCATCTCCTTGTCGGCCTGGCGCTCGAGGCGCTCGATCGCGTCGATCCGGGGCGGACGCGCGGCCCGCCGCGGGCGCTTGATCCCCCGCAGCCGCGGCACGCGCAGCCGGATCCGGACGCGCGGTCGGCGGATCTTCAGCCGCAGGCGGCGGGGTCGGCGGGAGGCGAGCCGGGCGACCTCGCGCATCTCGCCGTCGGCGCGCTTCTCGAGGCGCTCGATGGGATCCTGAGCCGCCCGCGCTCCGCGGCCGCGCGCCGCGCGGATGCGCAGCTTGCGGCGCAGGCGACGGGCGATCAGCCGTCGGCGCCGACGGCGGGGCAGCCGGATCTTGCGCGGCCGCTGGGCCTCGAGCCGGGCGACCTCGCGCATGTCCTGGTCGGCCTGCTTCTCGAGGCGGTCGATCGCGTCGACGCGCGCCCGCCGGGCCTTGATCCTGCGCACGATGCGCCGGGCCTTGCGGCGCGGCCGCAGCCGCACCCGCGGCGCGCGGAGCCGCAGGCCGCGGGTGGCGGGGAGGTTCTTGTCGAGGCGTTTGAACTCGCGGTCGGCCTGCTGCTCGAGGCGCTCGACCGCGTCGAGGCGCGGGCGGCGCGGGGGCGCTGGACGAGGCAGGCGCGGCCGCGGCCGGCGCTTCTTGATCGCGGCCAGGCGCGGCGTGGCCGGATCGGGGCGCTTGGCGTCGGCGGCGACCTCGGCCATCTCCCTGTCGGCGAGACGTTCGAGTGCCTCGATGGGGTCGGCCTTGGCCGCGGGCTTGACCGCCTTCGGGGTCGGCGCCGGGCGGCGTGGCGCCGGCGTGCGCGGTCGGCGCGGCGGGCGAGGAGCCTGGATCCCCGGCCCCCGGGTGCCGCGGTCGAGGTTCGCGAACTCCTGGTCGGCCTGCTTCTCGAGGCGCTCGATGGGATCGCTGGAATCGACCGGGGCCGGCTTGATCGCGACCGGCTTCGGCGCGGGCTTCGGGGCCTTGACCGGCGGCTTCTTGACCGGCGCCTGCAGATGCGGCGCGGCGGGTTTGGCGATGCCGAGGCGCGGCGAGATGCCGCCGTCGAGGCTGCGGAACTCCTTGTCCGCCTGCTTCTCCAACGCCTCGATCGGGTCGCGGCCGGTCTGTTTCTCGAGCTTCGGGGCCTTGATCGCGGGAGCCGCAGGAGCCCGGACCGGCTTCACCGGTGCCACCGGCTTGACCGGCTTGACCGGAGCAGCGACCACCCCGGAGGCGCTCGGCTTCTTCGCCTCGCGTTCGACTTCGGCGAACTCTTTGTCGGCCTGCTTTTCGAGGATGTCGACGGCGTCGCGGCCGGCCGGCGTGTCGGGCTTGACCGCGGCGCGGGGAGGCCGCTTCGGCGCGGGCTTCGGCGCGGCAGGTTCCTTCGGCGCGGGCTGCGTCGCCGCGGGGGGTTGCGCCGGCCTGGCCGGGCTGGCGACCGCTCCCGCCGCGGGCGCCGCGGCGCCCTGCTGGCCGTCGCGCTCGACCTCGGCAAACTCCTTGTCGGCCTGTTTCTCGAGAGCTTCGACGGGATCGGGACCGGCGGCCTTCGTCGGCTCGAGCTTCGGCAGCGGCGTCGCCACGGGCTTGCGGGCGGTCGCGCCGACATCGGCCTGCTTCTCGAGCTCTTCGACCTTCTTCTGCACCGGCTTCGGCGCGGGGACCGGTGCCTTCGGCTGCGGCAGCGGTCCGGGCTGGGCGGGCGCCGCGACCGCGCCCGGCTGCGGGGCCGCGACCACGCCGACGGGCTTGAGGTTCTTGTCGGCCCTGGCCTCGAGCGGAGCGCGTGTCGGAGCGACGACGGCGGCCTTGTCCGGCGCGCCCGCGGCGGAGGGCGCCGGGTCCTTCCCCGTCCCGGTGTCCTTGGCGGCGGCGGGGGTCGCCGTCTTGCGGATCGGCGTCGGCGCGGGAGAGACCACGGCCTCGGCGTCGGAGATCGCCTTGAACTCGCGGTCGACCTCCTGCTCGAGCTTCGCGATCGGATCGGAGCCGTCCGCGCCGCCTGCCGCCTTCGCCTGCTTGAGCGCTTCGCGCGCCGCGCCGGCCGCCCTCGCGGTGTCGGCCGCCTGGACGGCGTCCGCGGCGTTGGCGTCGGTGCCGCGCGAGGTCTTCGCCCGGTTCGCGGCGTCGGTCGCGGCGGCGAGCCGTTCGGCGGTGACGCCGAGCTTCTCACCGGCGTTGACGGCCTTGGTCTTCGCCGGCCCGGTCTTCGCGGCGACCAGCTTGGCCGCTCCGGTGCTCCCGGCGGCCGCCGCCTGGGCGGCCTGGGCGAGCGCGTCGGCCTTGCCGTCGTCGCTCTTTCGCACCCCGGCCACGGTGCGCGCGGCCTGGGCCGCCGCGCCGGCCGGGTTGTCCTGCTTGGCGCTGCTCTTGGCGACCAGACGCCCGGCGTGGGGCGCGTCTCCACCGCTCGCGCGCAGGATCTGGTCGGCGTCGTCCTTCGCCGCGCGGGTGCGGGCGTTCGGGCTCGCCTGGCCGTGCGGATCGGGCTTGTTCGCGATCGAGCTCGGGGGCGGCCCGCCGTCCCCGCGCGTCTCGAGCGACTCGATCTCGCGCAGCATGCCCTCGAGCTCGCGCTCGAGCTTCTCGAGCTCCTTGAGATCGCTGTCGACCGCACCGGCGGGCGCAGCGACCGGGGCCGGCGACTTCTTCGGCGCGGCGGCGGGCGCCGGCTGCGGCGCGGCCGTCGGGGCGGTGGCGCCAGTCGTCGCGGGCGGCTGCCGGGTCGCCTTCGGCGCGACCTTCTTCGCGGGGTCGGCCTCGGGATCGGGCGCGGCCGCCTTCGGGGCCGGCGGAAGCTGCGCCGGCTTCGGCTGGGCGACGACCCCGACGGCGGCCGCGGTATCCACCGGCGCGTCGTCATCGGCGAGGTCCTTGAAGAGCGCGGCGATCTCGCGCTCGACCTCTCTCTCCCACTGCTCGATGGGGTCGGCGCCGGCCGGCTCCTTCGGCAGCTCGGGGATCTCGACCTTCGGTGCCGGAGCGGCCTTCGCGGCGGCGGCGGCGGCGGGAGCGGCAGGCCCCGCCGCGGGAGCCGCGGGCGCGGGCTTCGCGACCGCGCCGGTCGCAGCCGGAGCGGCGGCCTTCGGCGGGGTCGGCTGGAGCGCGTCGGCCTCTCTGGTCGGACCGGTCGCCGCGCCGTCCGCCTTCAGGCGCGCTTTGGTTGTGGCCGCGAGGTCGTTGAGGGCCGCGTCCGGCTTCTCCACCGCCCCTTCGGGAGGCAGGCCGAGCTCCTTGAACTCCCGCTCGAGCTCCCGCTCGAGCGCCTCGATCGGGTCGGTGCCGGCGGCGCTCGTGCCCGGATCGGGCAGCTCGACCTGCGGGCCCTTGCCCGCGGCAGGGGTCGCCGCTCTGCTCGCGCCCGCGGCCGCCTGGGCGACTCCGGCCGCGGCGGAGGCGGGCGAAGCCGCTGCACCCGCCGCCTTCTCGACCGCGCCGGCGGCCTGTTTCGCGGTGCCCGCGGCGGACTTCGCGACGCCGCCCGCGCCCGCCACCTTCTCGACCGCGCCCGCCACCTTGCTGGCGGTGCCGGCTGCGGCCTTCGCGGTGCCCGCCGCCTTGCTGGTGACACCGGCGGCACCCGTCGCGCTCTCCGCGGCCTTGCTGGCGGCAGCCTTCGCGGTACCCGCGGCGGTCGCGGCCTTCGCCGGGGTCGCGGTGTCCGGCAGCTTCGCCTTCGTCGGCGCGGTCACCGCCGGCAGCGACTTCTCCAGGTCCTTGAACTCCGCGTCGACCTCGCGGATCAGCGCGTCGATGCCGTCGTCTCCGGCGCTCGTCTTCGGGAC
>JAUIEM010000483.1 GCA_030428695.1 bacterium | reverse complement strand
TCGCGATGCCTTCGATGCGTCGGGACGTGGACGCGGCGCGTCCTGGCCCGTGATCGGGGGCACCTTGCTCTGGCCCGGGCTCCGCCTCGATCACGTCTACCTGCGCGGGCTGGCCAGCGACTCCTGCTGGATCGCGGAACAGACAGGCTCGGACCACCTTCCCGTCGTGGCGAGGGTTGGGCTGCGAGCACCCTGAGAGGGAGGATCCCCCGGCCTGCGGGCCTCGCAGCAGGCACCGCGGCGGCCGATCGTCGGCCAGACGCCAGCTGCCGGAGTGAGCAGCCGTTTCGTTGAGCGTTGCTCCGCACCCCTCCCGTGGTCGACCGCGACGTCTCCCACCGTCGGTCGGTGGCCCACCCCAAGGGCATCGGTGGTCCCGTCTTCGATTTGCGCCCGCGTCCCCGGCCTGCGACACTGCCGGCGGGAGGAGCGATGCTCGACGAGGCGCGGCGCAGGGCGGCGGAAGCGCTCGATCGCTGGCTGTGGCGGCCGTGGTACAAGCGGACCCGGCGGCGCTACCGCGCGTCCCTGCGCGAGGGGCGGGAGCTCTCTCTGCTCGTCGTGGCGGACGCCGGCATCGGCAACGCGGTCGAGACCACGCCCCTGATCCAGGCCCTGCGCAGCCGCTGGCCGCGGGTGCGCCTGACGTTGCTGTTCCCCTTCGGCGACCTGTTCGACGACTGGTGCGTGGTCGACGAGGTCGTGCACAGCAAGGAGGAGCTGCGGGGGCGGCGCTTCGACCGGACCTACTGCGGATGGGCGGTGTCGATCCCCGCGGGGAGCATCCCCGCCGAGCTCGGGGACGTGCGCTTCACCTGGCGCCGGCGGCCCTTCTTCCAGCCCGAGCGTGAGCTGCTCCTGACGCTCTTGCCCGAGGCCGCCCGCGGCCCGGTGCCGCCGCTCTACGTCGGGATGCGGCGCCCGGCCGCGCCTCCGCCGCGGCCTCTGCTCGCCGTCGTGCCGGGAGGCCGGGCGGACGGACGGCACGCGGCCAAGCGCTGGCCGTTCTTTCCGGAGCTGACGCGGCGGCTCGCGGAGCGCTTCGGCGACCTGCACCTCGCGCTGGTCGGCGGGTCCGGCGACTCCCTCGAGGGGGAGCTGCCCGAGCGGGTCCTCGACCTGCGCGGTCAGCCCCTGCGGGAGATGGCCTGGGTCCTGCGCCACGCGCGGCTCACGGTCGGCAATGATTGCGGGCCGATGCACATCGCCGACGCGGTCGGCTGCGAGACCCTCGTGCTCTTCGGGCCGACCTGCGAGGTCAAGAACGGCCCGCGCGGGCGGGGGACGATCGTCAGCACCGGCTGCCCCTGCCGCCCGTGCTCCTTCACCGCCCCGGAGCGGCGGGCGCGGCGCGACGACTGCATGGCGGGACTGTCCGTCGCGCGGGTGCTCGCCGCGGTGGAAGAGCGGCTCGAGGGGGGCTGAGGCTCAACGCAGGGCCCAGCGCCCGCGCTCCCGCGGCGGGCCGTCCAGCGGGTGCTCGCGGACCCGCAGGCTGTCCCCCTCCAGGTGGAACATGCGAAAGGCGCCGGGCGCCTCCCCGAGGCCGAGCCCCGGGCCCTCCACTTCCCCGGGCGCGCCGCTCAGCCGCAGGAAGGCGGGCGCGGCGAGCTGCTCGAAGCGGGCGCGCAGCGCGGCGTCCCATTTCCCCAGGGCGCCGGAGTGGAAGAGCACGCGCCCGCGCGCCTCCCCCTCGAGGAGCTCTCCCTCCAGCCGCGTGAGCAGCCGCTCGGCGAGCTTCCTCCGGCCCGGCGTGGTCACGACGGCGCTGTCGAGCAGCGCCCCGGAGCAGCCGACCAGGCGCAGGGGGCCGTAGTCGACGGTGCGCAGGCTCGCCCAGGCGAGCAGGCCGGCGCCGGAGAAGTCCGCGTCGCCGCGGCCCGCCAGCCACAGGACGGGCACCCCCGCCGCCGTGAAGGGGCCGAGCAGTTCCTGGAAGAGCGCGAGGTGCGCGGGGCCGGCGGTGCAGGCGCCGGTGACCAGGACGAAGTCGGGGCCGGCGGCGAGGCAGTCGGCGACGCTCTGCTCGAAGCGGCCGGCGGCACCGGGCGCGCCGATGCGGGGGGCGAGCAGCTGGGCGAAGCGGCCGCGCTCCGGGGTGACGGTGTGCGGGACGACGACGATCGGCGCCCGCGCGGGCACCGGCCGCATCTGCCACACGGCCAGGCCGCCGAGCAGCAGCAGGGCGAGCAGGCCGAGGCCGCGCTTCACCGGCGCAGGGCCGCGGCGACCGCCGCGGGGTCGGTGAGGGGGGCCTGACAGGCGAAGTTCTCGCAGATGTAGACCGTCGGCTGGCCGTCGACCGCTTCCCGCTCGCGCAGCCAGGGGATCAGCGCGGCCGCCTCCTCCCCCGCGCCGACCGGCAGGAAGGCGACCGGCGCATCGCCACCGTGCCGGCGGACGACCCGCAGGAGCTCTTCGGTGGCCGGCTCGCCGAGGGTGCCGACGACGGCGATCTCCCGCGGGTGGGTCAGGGCGTCGACGAGCAGCAGCTGCACCGGGAAGGCCTGCGGCGCCCGGCCGAGGACGTCGGCGTAGGCCGCCAGGGAGGTCTCGACGGTCGCCCGCAGCTTCCCGTCGTCGAGCAGCCGGCCGAGCTTGAACAGGCCGAGCAGCGCCGCGGAGTTGCCGGAGGGGAGCACGCTGTCGAAGGCCTTCTTCGGCCGGGTGAACAGGTTCTCGACGTCCTTGGCTGCGTAGTAGAAGCCGCCGTTCTCGCCGTCGTAGAAGTCCTCGAGCAGGATGGCGGAGAGCTCCCGCGCGCGCTCCAGCCAGGCCGGCTCGAAGGTCGCCTCGTAGAGCTCGACGATGGCGTCGATCAACAGGCCGTAGTCGTCCGCGACCGCCGGGTTCCGCGCCTCGCCCTGGCGCCAGGTGCGGTACAGGCGGCCGTCCTCCCGGCGCAGCTCCGCGAGGATGAACTCCGCCGCCCGCGCGGCCGCCTCGACGTAGTCCTCGCGCTCGAAGACCAGCCCGGCGCGTGCCAGGGCCCGGATCATCAGCCCGTTCCAGGCGACGATGGCCTTGTCGTCCAGGGCCGGCGGCACGCGCGCGGCCCGGGCGGCGTGCAACGTGGCCCGGGCCGAGGCGAGGCGCTCCTTCAGGGCCGGCAGGTCGAGGCCGTGGTCCGCCGCGATCTCCGCCCAGGGCTCGACGATGTGCAGGGTGTTGCGGCCCTCGAAGTTGCCCTCTTCGGTGACGCTGTAGCAGCGGGCGAACAGCGCGGCTTCCTCGCCGAGGACGGCCTCGAGCTCCGCCGGGGTCCACACGTAGAACTTGCCCTCCTCGCCTTCGGAGTCGGCGTCGAAGGCCGAGTAGAAGGGGCCTTCGGGGGCGGTCATCTCCCGCAGCACGAAGTCGAGGGTCTGCTCGGCGTAGAAGCGGAAGTCCACGGGCCCCTCGGCGCCGAAGGCGAGGTGCGCCTCGACCAGCATGCGGGCGAGCAGGGCGTTGTCGTAGAGCATCTTCTCGAAGTGGGGGACCTGCCAGCGCGTGTCGGTGCTGTAGCGGGCGAAGCCGCCGGCGAGGTGGTCATGGATCCCGCCCCTGCACATCGCCTCGAGCGAGCCCCGGGCCGCGGCGCCGACGCGCGGGTCGGCGCTGCGCCCGTAGCGCGAGAGCAGCAGCTCGATGTCGAGGGCGTGGGGGAACTTCGGGGCGGCGCCGAAGCCGCCGTGCGCGGCGTCGTAGCGGCCGAGCAGGTCGCGGACCGCGGCCTCGACCACCGCCTCCTCGGGCAGGCTGCTGCCCGAGCCCGTCAGCGCGCCCCGGCGCCGGACCGCCTCGGCCAGCCGGCCGGCGTCGGCCACGACGTCCTCGCGGCGGGTGGCCCAGAGCGCGGCGATGCGCTCGAGCAGCTCCTTGAAGCCCGGCCGCCCGTAGCGGCTCTCCGGCGGGTAGTAGGTGCCGCCGTAGAAGGGCTCCAGGTCGGGGGTCAGCCACACGCTCATCGGCCAGCCGCCGGCCCCGGACAGGGTGGTCACGGCGGTCATGTAGATCTCGTCGAGGTCGGGGCGCTCCTCACGGTCGACCTTGATCGCGACGAAGTGCTCGTTGAGGACCGCCGCGATCTCCTCGCTCTCGAAGGACTCCCGCTCCATCACGTGACACCAGTGGCAGGCCGAGTAGCCGATCGACAGGAAGATCGGCTTGCCCTCCTCCTTCGCCTTCGCGATCGCCTCCTCCCCCCACGGATACCAGTCGACCGGGTTGTGGGCGTGCTGCAGGAGGTAGGGGCTGGTCTCGTCGATCAGCCGGTTGGTGTGGACGTCGGCGCTGTCCATGTCGTCTCCGTGGCTGGAGCTGCCGCAGCCGAAGAAGAAGAGGAGGAGGAGGAGGGGGCGGAAGCTCACGGCGCGGCCCTCGCGGTGGAAGTCGCGTCCATTGTCAGGAGGCGCGGGGCGGCGCGCAAGGCTCACACCTCGAGCCGCACCACCTCCTGGCACTTCGGGCAGCGCGCCTTCTTGCCGAGCTTGGCGGGTCGGACCCGCAGGGTTGCGCCGCAGACACAGGGCACCTCGACCTTCTCCTCGGCCGGTGGCTCCTCGCGGGCGGACGCCTTCTTGCGCCCGGAGATCTTCCTCTTGCCGGAGATCTTCTTGCGCCCGGAGGCCTTCTTCGGCTTGACCTCACGCTTCCCGGAGGCCTTCTTCCTCGGGGGCTCTTCCCGCGCCGTGGCCTTCTTCCGGGCGGAGATCTTCTTCTTGCCGGAGATCTTCTTGCGTCCGGAGGCCTTCTTCTTCGGCAGCGGCGGCGGCGCTTCGGGCTCGTCCCCGGGCTCGTCCTCCTCGGCCTCCGTCCGCCGGCGCCTGCCCGTCTTCTTCCCGCCCTTCTTGCCCTTGCGCTTCGCACGTTCGGCCGCCTCGGCCGCGGCGAGATCCTCGCCGCTGTGCTCGAGCCAGAGGGCGGCGAGGGCGCGGGCGTTCAGGTCGATCATCTTCGCCAGGTTCGCGGCGCTGTCGAAGGTGGTCGACTCGTAGGCGAAACCCTCGTCGTCGCACTTGACCTGGATCTTCCCCGCATCGCAGGCGAGGAAGGCCTTCTTGACCGGCGGCACGAACAGGTCCTTGATCGCCTTGCGCTTGCGGCCCGAGACGCCGAAGGCCTTGTCGAAGCGCTTGTCGCCGACCGAGAAGGTCTTCGACAGCCCGAGCGCGCTGCCGAGCTTCGAGAACAGGCCCTTGCTCTCGATCGCGAAGTCGAGGCCGAGGGGCTCGGGGAGGTTGATCACCACGCTGAACAGGTACTCGCGGCGCTTGCCGAAGCCGCGGGCGACGATCGCGATCTCGGTGTACAGGCCGGACACGGTGCCCGCCACGCTGCCGAAGCCGAAGAACAGGTTCGACGGAGCGCGGAAGCGCAGCTTGAGCCGGCGCGCGACATCCTGCAGCTTGCTGTTGGTGCGCTTGCGGGTGAACGCGAACCAGCCGACCGCGCCGAAGCCGATCGCCGCAATCAGGAGCAGGATGCCGGCGAGCTCGCCGCTGTCCGCCAACCACAGTCCGTTCATGCCGCCTCCAGTTGGCGCCGCACCCAGGCGAGCTCGCGCGCGATGCCCAGGGCGAGGTCGTCGGCCCGCAGCGATGGGGGCAGCACCCCCCAGGTGTAGGTCTCGACCTCGAGCTGCGGCCGGCTGCGCAGGCCGGGGACCCGGGCGAGCGCCGCCCGCAGGGCCGCCTCGGTGCTGCGCAGGGGGCCGTGGCCGGTGAAGAAGAGGGGGACGTGGAAGTGGGTGCGCAGCTCCTCGGCCTGGCGGAACTCCTCCGGCAGCACGTCGAGGTCGATGGCGCCCCGCACCGAGCCGTCCTCGAAGCGGGCGAGGGTCTGGTGCAGGTAGCGCGGCTCGTCGAAGGCGCGGAGGGCGTCCCAGGCGCCGTCCTCGCGGGGATCGACCGCCAGGGCCGAGGAGAGCTGCAGCTTCGCCAGCCGCAGACCCGCGCCCTCGAGCCGGGCCAGGGCGGTCGGCAGATCCTCGTAGCGCACCGCGAGGTGGCAGGTGTCGAAGCAGATGCCGACGCGCTGGCGGAACAGGGCGTCGGCGCGGGCCTTGCTCAGCCCCAGGGCGTGGCGCAGCAGCGGCGTCGCCGCCCGCGGCACCGGGCCGGTGTAGAAGTCGATCAGCTCGGCGCTGGTCTCGAAGGTGGTCGCGGGCTCGGGCTCCAGGGCGAGGACGAGGTCGCAGCCGTGCTCGGACGACA
>JAUIEM010000022.1 GCA_030428695.1 bacterium | reverse complement strand
CAAAAAAATCTGCCGGGCCCTTTGGCACCGGAGATCGGCCGTTCGACGAGACTCCTGACCGCGGCGAATCAAACGGGCTGACAGAGCGTCGGAGGCGGCTCAGCCGGAGAGCTTCCGCAGAGGACCCCAGAAGAATCCCTGACCGAAGGTCACCCCGACGTTCTTGATCGCCTCGAGGTCTTCGGCGGTCTCGATGCCCTCGGCCACGCACACGGCGCCGAGGGTGGTCACCGCGTTGACGAGTCGTTCGACCTGCCGCATGCGAGCGCTGTCCTGTCCCGCCCCGGAGATGTAGGAGCGGTCGATCTTGACGAAGTCCGGCTCGAGCAGGATCAACGCCTCGAGGGAGGTGCGGCCGAAGCCGACGTCGTCGATGGCGAGCTTGACGCCCGCCTTGCGGAGCACGGCCAGGCCCGACCGCAGACCGCCGGGATCGCCGACGAACTGGTGCTCGCTGAGCTCGAGGCAGATGCGGTCGACGGGCCCGAAGCTCTCGAGCAGGTGGCAGAGGCGGTTGCCGAAGGTCTCGGTCAGCGTCGAGGGGAACACGTTGATGTGCAGGCGGCCGGGGAGCTCGTCGAGGTTCGCCGCCTTGAGGCAGGACTTGAGGCAGCTCAGGTCGACCAGGGTCAGCATCGCCGCCTCCCGGGCGACCCGGAAGAAGTCGTTCGGCATCTCGAAGGGGCCGTTGGGCCCGCGGCTGAAGATCTCCCAGCCGACGACCTCGCCGGAGGACAGCTCGTGCAACGACTGGGCGCGGTGGCGGAAGCGGTCGCCGCGGCGCAGGGTCTCGCGCACCATGATCAGACCGCTCGGCGGCTTCGACGGCCCGGGCTCGGAATCGGAGGCGATCGAGACGCTGTTCTTGCCGAGGGTCTTGCTGCGCAGCATCGCCCCCTGGGTGTCGCTGAGCAGCTCCTCGATCGAGCAGGTGTCCGGGCGCACGTCCGCCAGGCCGATGCTGACGCTGACCTCGACCGCCTGCCCCCCGTACAGCACCGGCGAGCTGCTGACGGCCAGGCGCAGCTTCTCGCCGACGTAGGCGCCTTCGGCGATGCGGGTCTCGGGCAGGAGGGCGAGGAACTCGTCGCCGCCGATCCGGGCGATCACGTCGGTGCGCCGCAGGGCCTGCGAGAGCCGCTCGGCGATCGCCTGCAGCACGAAGTCGCCGCCGGTGTGGCCGAGCTTGGTGTTGACCCGCTTGAAGTCGTCGCAGTCGACCAGGATCGTGACGAGCGGGCGCCCGGAGCGGCGGCAGCGGTGCAGCTCGATGTCGAGGGCGTCGGACAGCCCGCGGCGGTTGTAGAGCCCGGTCAGCGAGTCGTGGGTCGCGACCTGCTCGAGCTGGGCGTTGACCGCCTCGAGCCGCACGGCCACCTCGCGCAGCTCGCTCTCCGCGAGCTTGCGGGTCGTGATGTCGCGGATCGAGGCGACCCGCCCCTGGCGGTTGCGGAAGGAGAACTCGGCGAGGTGGATCTCGACCGTGCGGCCGTTCGGGAGCTCCCACTCGTGCAGCCCCGGCTCGGTCGGCAGCCCGCTCGGAGCCTCGCCCTGCGCCGCGTCGAGCAGGCGCCTGGCCGCCGGGTTGGCGAAGGCGATGACTCCGTCCGGACCGATGATCAAGAGACCGTCGGCGGTCTGCTGGATCAAGCGCTTGAGGTTGTCGGTCTCGATGGGTGTCACGCGCGCGCTGCCTCCAATTCGACCGGGGCTCCGAACAGCGGACCCGTACCGTACGGGACCCCGAGCTGGCGGAGCTCCTCGAACTGGCGGGGGCTCGCGATCGCCGGCGCCACGCACGCGGTCCCGACGCTGCGGAGCAGCTTGATGAGCCGTCCGACGGGACGGCGCACCGCCGTATTCCCGTCGAGGCCCGCGACCAGCTCGGCCCGCAGCACCGCAAAGTCCGGGGCGAGGGCCATCAGGGCCTCGAGCGAGCTGCGTCCGTAGCCGATGTCGGCGAGCGTGACGGTGTACCCTCGCTTCTGCAGCAGCTTGACCCCCGGCCGGACCTCTCCCGGATCGCCGACGAGGAAGCGCTCGTTCAGCTCGACCCCCGTCACCCCTGGCGCCGTCCCGAGCAGGTCGCCGAGGCGGGGGCGGTCGCTGTCGAGCAGCGTCGAGGGCAGCAACGGGACGCGGATGTCCGCGGCGCCGGGCAGCCCTTGCGCGGCCCGCAGGCAGGCCTTGAAACAGACCAGGTCGGCGTGGGTGGCCAGACCCGCCTCCAGGGCGAGGTCGAGCAGGGCGTGTGCGCCCTCGTAGGGCCCGGAGGGACCGCGCACCGCCAGCCTCCAGCCGACCACCTCCTCGCTCTGCAGCCCGACGATGCGGGAGGCGAGCACCGCGACGCCGCTGGTCGCACGCAGCCAGGCAAGCGCCGCCTCCCGCGGCTCGTAGTCGCTCGGACCGATCGGCCCGCTGCTCTCGAGCAGGGCGAGCAGATCCGCAACGCGCGCCCCCTCCGGGACGGCGCACAGCCGCAGGAGCGGCGTCCGCGTGGGCCAGCCCGCGCGGAGCTTGCCGCAGACCAGGCCCGCTTCCGCCGGCCGCGTCCGCGGGAGCAGCACGATGAGCCCGGCATCCGGAGCAGGGGAGACGTAGTCGGTGCTCCGCAACAGCCGGGAGACCGCCGCGAGATCATCCGGACGCCGGCCATCCGGAAAGTCGACCCGGACCGCCATCAGCGGCGTGCCGTCCCGTCGGCTCCGCTGCACCTCTGTTCGCAGCCGCCTCTCCAACCCGGGCGCGGGAGTCGCCTCGTCGCAGGCGACCAACAGCTCGGCGCGTTCCCCTTCCCAACGGCAGGCGACGACCTGCCAGCCGGCGTGGCCCGCGGTCGGGAGCGCCGCGAGCCGGCGCGCGGGAGCGTTGGTGAACACGACCTGCGCCCCGCGGCGGACGAAGGCGGGCGCGCGGATCACCTGCAGGAGGTCGGACAAGGTCTGTTCGCTGTCCGTGATCGTCTCCTCGTGGCGCGGCCTGCGGCGCCAGTCCGGGTTATCGTCTGGCCGGGGGGGCGGTGCGTGCGCTCGCAGAAGCCCCGCGCGGGCGCTCCGCCGCGTCCTCGGAGCTCTTCCGCTCCGCCTCGAGCCCCCCCACAGGGCCCGTCCCCTGGGGAACAGCATAGCAGCGCCTCGGGAGAGTGCCAAGTGGCCCGCCTGCAGAGCGGCCAGCGGGGACGTTTCCCGGGTTCTCACGTCAAGCGTCGCCGGCACGACTGCACGGCTTCGGGGAAGTTGCTACACTCGAGGGGTGCGCGTGCGGCGCACGTGGAGCCCCCCATGGACCCCTCCCAGGCCATCGCGTTCAACC
This sequence comes from bacterium, assembly GCA_030428695.1. Next base: position 37,682 of record JAUIEM010000022.1, on the reverse strand, counting down.
TCAGCCGCCTGCGCGGCGGACCGCCGACGAGCGAGCTCGTCCGCCGGCAGGTGCTCGGCCTGCACCAGCGCCGCTCCCAGCTGCGCGTCGAGGTCGACGGCCTCGAGCGCCGCCGGCGCCACATGCGCGGACGCCTCGAGGCTCTCGCGCGGGAGATCGCCGACTGGCACCACCGCAGCGCCGTCGCCGAGCAGGGGGGGCGGCCCGAGCTGGCCGTCGAGGCGCGCAGCCGGGCCGAGCTGTGCGAGCGCGAGCGGGACGGGCTGAGCCGCGAGGTGCACCGCTGCGAGGGTCTGATCGAGCGCGCGCGGCCGCGGCTCGACGCCGTCAGCGAGGCGCTCAACGGCTTCCTGCGCAAAGGCCCCCGCGGCGCGGAGACGCTGCCGACCCTGACGCCGGGCCTGCTGCCGGAGGTCGGTCCCGACAGCCTGCGGGCGGCTTTCGAGCGGATCGAGGCGGAGATCGCCTGGGGGGACGAGGTCCGCGAGGTCTCGCGCCGGGCCAGCGAGTCCGACCGGCACCGCTCGGGCTCGCTGTGAGCGAGCGTCCGCTCACTTCCTCCCCGCGCGCTTGACCGAGATGCCGATCGGCAGCTGGAAGCGGTTCATGCCGTAGCGGCGCAGCACCCGCATCTGGCGCAGCGAGATCGACGGCCCCGACGGCCGCGGGTCGGGCTCGGGGATCGGGGTGTCGAGCTCGGCGAGCAGCGCGCCGAGGTCCCGGTGCCGGCGCATGCGGTAGAGGGCGCCCTGGCCAACGCTCGGGCCGCCGTTGTCGCGCAGCTTGTCGACGGTGCTGCGCAGCACCTGCCAGGCGAGCTCGCCCGGCGTGCCGGGCACGGTGACGAGCAGGGCGACCTGGTTGCGCTCCTCCATCGCCCGCATGAAGTACCGGGCGCGGGGGGTGGGATGGTACACCTCGCCGAGGCCGGGACCCCGCACCGGCGGCTTCGCGCGACCGGTGAACCAGGCGCGCAGGCGGACGTCGAGGATCTTCACCGTGCCGGGGCGCAGCCGCGGGAACAGCGCGACGAAGCCGTGCCGCAGGTCGAACACACCGACCGCGGCCGCCGGCTGCCACTCGACCACGACGTACTGGCAGATCGCGAACAGGTCGAGGTCGAGCCGCGGCGCCGGGCGACGGGGTGGCCGAGGAGGAGGCTGTGCGATCGCGGTCACCGGCGCTCCGAGCGCCGTCCGTCGGCGCGTGGCGACTTCCTCCGGTCCCGAGGGACGGGGTAGGCCGCAGCTTTGCAGTCTGTTGCGCAGAACCCTATCCTTATACCCCATGGGCCGGCCGCCGAAAAGACCAGCAGACCGCCGTCGGCGGCCCCGGCCCAGGGAGGGACAGCGATGACCGAGCTCGGTCTGACCCGCGAGCAGCGCGCCCACCTGCGCGGGCTGGCGGTCTTCGTCGCCGGGCGCCACGCCCCGGGCGGCGGAGCGGTCGGGCACCTGCTCGACGCCTACGAGGACCTCTCCGATCCCCGTTATCTCGAGCCGCTGTCCGCGCTGCTCGAGGAGCTGCAGAGCCGCGGGGCCGGGCTGCTCCATTGGATGGAGGAGCGCGCGATCGCGGCCGAGGACGTCGACCGCGAGCTCGGCGCCCTCGAACGCGACGACCCGCTCTTCCCCTGCGTGCTGCGCGGGATCCTCGAAGCGCTCGATGCCCGACCCGGGCTGCGCGACTTCCTCAGCGACACCCAGCACAACGCTGTGCAGGCGCTCGGCGGGCAGGCCCGCGACGAGTCCCTCAGCGACGACGAGCGCGAGATCCTCAACAACCTTGCGGCCGTCCGCGACGAGCTCGGCCTGGCGGAGACGGTCGAGATCCGCGACGTGCTCAGCGTGCGCAGCGATGTGCAGGCCGAGCAGGTCAGCGAGGCGATCCGCGAGCACATGCGCCTGCCGCCGCGGCTGCGCTCCCACCCGGAGATCCTCAACCAGCTCGGGCACGCCTACTTCGTGATGGGCCAGCCCGGACGGGCCGCGGAGTGCTTCGCGGAAGCGCTCGAGCGCGGCGTCGGGGAGCGCACCGCGCTGTACGCCTACAACCACTTCCAGGCCTGTGTGCAGGCCCGGGAGTTCGAGCCGGCGCTCGCCTCCTACCAGACCGCCGTCGCGACCGACCCGACCGGCTTCGAGCTGTTCGACGGGGACCGCTACCGGGTCGAGAGCGTGCTCGGGGCGGGCGTGTTCGGCGTCACCTTCGGATGCCGGCAGCTCGGCCAGAAACACGTCGTCAAGGCCCTCTCGGGCGGCGACCTGGTGCTCGAGAACGTGTTCGACGAGGCCGAGCGGCTCGGCCGCCTGCGCTCCCCCTTCATCGCCCGCTTCGTCGACCTCGGCTTCGCCGATCGACGCCGGAAGCGCCGCCCCTATCTGGTCGTCGAGTGGGCGGGGAAGCAGACCCTCGCCGACCGCGTACGGCGCGAAGGGCCGCTGCCGGTCGAGCAGGCGGTGCCGCTGCTCCTACGCGTCGCCAGCGGCATGCAGAGCGCCCACGAGGCTGGCGTGCTGCACCGCGACCTGCGCCCGAAGAACATCGTGCTCGACCGGCACCACGGGCGCTGGATGCCGCGCATCATCGACTTCAGCCTGATGGTCCGGGTCAGCAACCTCAACCGCTACCTGCCGGAGCGCCGCCGCGGGCGGACGTTGCTCGAGCGGCGCATCACCTCCCTGCTCGCCTACGCGGCCCCGGAGCAGCGCGGTGAGACCCGCGCGCCGGTCGACGAGCGGGCCGACATCTACGCCTTCGGGCAGGTCGGCTGGTTCACGCTGTACGGCAGCGTCGACGCCCCCGGCCTCGAGACCGGGCTCGACGCGGTGCTCGAACGCTGCAGGAGCGCCGAGCCCGGCGACCGCTACGACGACTTCGCGCAGGTCGCCGAGGCCCTCGAGGACGCTTTCCAGAACCTGCCGGACGACCTCCCCGAGGTCGACGCCCCGCGCCGGCCGCTGACCCAGGCCCTGCCGTCGAGCGAAGAGCTCGGCTTCGGGCGCCCGCGGGCGAGCAACACGCCGGAGGTCGAGGAGCTCCTGCCCTGGTGGGTGCCGGCACCCGGCCAGGCAAAGGCCGCGCGAGCCGCCGGGGAGGCGCTGGTGTGGAAGAGCCCGAGCGGGCTGAGCTTCGTGTTCGTCCCCGCCGGGCACGCATCGCTCGGCAGCGCGGACGACGAGCCCCATCGGCGCATCGACGAGGCGCCGCGCGAGGTCGAGGTCAGCCAGGGCTTCTACGTCGGCGCCGCGCCGATCACCCGGGGCCTGTGGCAGGAGCTGATGCGGTCCGTGCCGGACGGTCCGGACGCGCCTGAGCTCCCGGTCGCGGGCGTCAGCTGGTGGGAGGCGGTGGCCTTTTGCAACCAGCTCTCCCAGCGCGACGGCTTCCCCCCGGCCTACCAGCTCGGCTTCCGCGACGGCGAGCCGCACATCGAGTGCACGGGGCTGTTCGGCGGAGGCTACCGGCTGTTGACGGAGAGCGAGTGGGAGTACGTCTGCCGGGCGGGCACGCGCACCCCGTACTGGGCCGGCCCCTCGCTCCCGGACGAGCTCGCGGCCGCCGGCCTCGCACCCGCCGGCAAGGGCCTGGCGAACCCCTGGGGCCTGACCGACCTGCACGGGCAGGTCTGGGAGTGGTGCTGGGACTGGTACGGCGAGCCCGGCGCGGGACGCGATCCGCTGGGACCCTCGCGCGGCCGCGAGCGCGTCGCCCGCGGTGGCGCCTGGGACGCGCCCCCGGCAGAGGCCCGCTCCGCCCGGCGGGGCCGCTTCGCGCCGGACAGCTCCCACGACTCCCTCGGCTTCCGGATTGCGCGCGGGCTCGGCTGAGGGTGAGTTGTATGGCGGATCGATGAGAGCCTCTGAATCAGGCTGATCTTGGCGATGGCGGCCAGCATCAAGTGGCGTCGATCTACGCCAGTTTCTGCCTGTAGGGGGGTCCCCCTCCCGCGGGCGGGGGTAGACCCCGTCCCTGCATTGAGATACACACCGCAGTATCGGATTCTCGCGTCCGGGGCAAGCACCGTGGCGTACACCTGTCGACCGGGGAACGAGGTGTTTGTTGGCTTGTTGATGCCCCCCTGTAAGTCCCCCGGTGGGGGACCACCGTATAGCGAGCAACATGTCGGAGGTTGGGCGACCATCGCCCTGATTGCGCCACCTCCTCGATCTCCTCTCCTCGTTCCTCGGAGAAGAGATCTGCGGTGGTGTCGCAAACAGGGCTGCCGCCCAACTCCTCTTGTGTAGCCTGCAGCCCTTGACCCTCTCTCCTCGTTCCTCGGAGCGCGGGTCGGCGGGAACGTGTGGCCGGCCTGGCGACAATCCCATCGAACATTCGCGCAGCACTGCTGTGTAACTCACGCTGAGGGTCGCTGGCGGCGGGCGACAAGTGCCGGCCGGATCCCGGTGACTCAACGGCCTGATGCGAAAGACCCGGAACGCGAGGTTCCGGGTCGCATGTGCAGCGCTGTCCGCGGGCTCAGGCGTGCTGCCGCTTCCGCAGCAACGCGGCGAGGCCGGCGAGCAGCAGCAGACCCCAGAGCGGATCGACCGCGGTCGGAGCCACGGCGCAGTTGCCGCCGTCTCCACCGCTGCTGCTCGAGGTCGGGCTGTTCGAGAAGCCGCTCCCGCCGCTGCCCTGGGTCTGGGCGGTGACCGCGACATCGGTGTTGGTGCTCGCGACACCGCCGGTGTTCGACACGATGCGGATCACCGCGTTGGCCGGCGTGGAGGCCGACGAGGTGTAGGTCACCGTCACGTTGGCCGACTGGTTGTTCTGGATCGTCAGGGGGAAGCTCGCCCCGCTGATCGAGAAGTCGGTCGTCGCGCCGCTGACGGCGTCGATCGAGTCGATGACGAGGTCCTGCAGGCCGGAGTTGGTCAGCGTCCAGACCTGCGAGTCCGACTGGCCGATGCCGGGGGCGAGGAAGGCGGTGTTGCCGAGCACGGCGAGGTTCGGGGCGTTGGCTGCGGTGCCGGAGCCGCTGACCGCCGTGTCGGAGTTGGTGTTCGGGGTGCCGCCGGTGTTCGAGGTGACCCGGATGGTCCCGGTCTGGGCGCCGATCACGCTCGGGGTGTAGCTGACCTCGAAGGTGATCGCGTTGCCCGGGGTCACGGTCTGCGGGAAGCTGGGCAGCGCGCCGAGGGTGAACTCGCTGGTCAGGCTGGAGACGTCGCTGACGGTCAGGTCGGAGGTGCCGGTGTTGGTCACCGTCCAGGTCGCGGGCGAGGTCGCGCTGGTCACGCCGATGTTGGCGGAGCCGAAGTTGGTCAGGCCGCTGATGCTCGCGGTCGGGTTGCCGGTGGTGCCGCCGGTCACGACGATCTCGACGTCGTCGTAGGCGGTGCCGTCATTCGGCGACTGCGCGTCGTCGATCTCCTGGAAGCGGATGACCATCTGGTCGGTGTAGTTCTGCCCCGGGAGCGTGGCGATGATCGCGGAGAGGTCGACCGACTCCTGCGTGTACGTGCCAGGCCGGCTGCTCGGCAGCGGGAAGATCGCGGCTTCCCAGGTCGCGCCGTCGTCGCGGCTGAGCAGGATCACATCCTCTGCCTGGTCTTCGCTGCCGATGTCGACGTAGTGGAAGTTCAGCGTGACGGTGTGCGTCGCGTTGAGGTTCGACATGTCGTAGAAGAGGTCGACCGCCGACACCTGCAGGCTGCCGTTGACGAAGTCGAGCACCATCTGGTGGGTGCCGCTGTTGGCGCTCAGCGTGCCGCCGCCCGACAGCGGGGGCGCGGAGGCGGCGTCGGCGATGTAGGCGACGCCGAGGGTCGAGGTGGTCGACTGGGTCAGGTTCTCGTCGAAGAAGGGCCCGGCCGCGACGACCTCGTAGTTGAACTGGGTCGTCGGCTCGAAGTCCTGCACGAAGGTCCCGTTGCCGGTGAACACGAAGGGACCGAAGACACCGAGGGACGGCGTCTGGACAGGGAAGCCCGTCGCGCTGATCACCGGCTGGGTGGCGGTCACGTCCGTCGCCGCCGTCACCTCGACCCCGACGACGTCACCGGGCACGATCGACAGGTCGGCGACGACCAGCACGTCGATACCGGGCGCGGTCACGTCGACCGCGGTGAAGGTGTACGAGGCGGGGCTGTTGAGGTTCGTCACCGCGGTGCCGAGCAGCGTGTCGGTGCCGTCGAAGGCGCCGGGGTTCGTGCCGTTGTCGTTGTACAAGCGCACGTTGCTGACGTCGGTGCCGGAGGCGGTCGAGGCGGGGTTGAGCGAGATCGTGATGCCGCTGACGTCCGCCCCGAGCAGGCTCTGCACGTGGAACTGGCCGAGCACCTGGTCGGTGCCGGCGAAGATCGGCGAGGTCGGCTGGATCGAGCCGACGGTGACGTCGACGTCGGCGGTCTCGACGAACACCCGGACGTTGTCGAAGGCCGCGAACCAGCCCCACGCCCCGGCGTCGTCGTAGGTGAAGCGCACCTGCATCGCCGCGTTGGCGTGGGCGGTGATGTCGTGGGACTGGGAGACGCCGCCCTGGGTCATCGTCGAGCCGGTCGCTCCCATGTTGGATGACCACTGGTTCACCTGCTGCCAGGTCGTGCCGTCGAAGACTTCGACCGTCAGGGTCTGCACCGGGGTGCTGAACACGCTCAGGCAGGCGTCGTACTCGAGCAGGAGGTTGCCGTTCGGGTTCGAGGAGTCGAAGGCCGGCGAGGTCATCACCGCGACGGCCTGCGGCGCGCCCGAGCCCGGGGCGTCGTCGTCGTAGACCACGAAGCCGACCGTCCCGTCGAAGTCCGACAGGTTGAGGTTCGTGTTCGTGCCGTCGTTCAGCTCCCAGAGTCCACTGTTCGTCCAGGTCGGCGGGAGGGCCGTGCCGTTGAAGCCCTCGTCGAGGAAGGTCTGCGCGGCGAGGGTGCCGCAGGCAGCGAGGATGAACAGGGTGATGCGTGTACGAGCCATCATAGATTTCCTCCAACGCGTAGATCCGCGTCGCGATAGAGCTTCAATACATTTACTCTTAACATACAACACACACGCGCTTTCTCATGGGTTAAAGCGGATCCCCGGGGGAAATTTCCCCGAAGCCGGGTGTCGATCCCGCTTTTGCAGGACTTTGAGGCCGCGTGCTCCCCGCCACCGTGAGCGTTCCGGGCAGACCGGGAGGAAAGCTCGTGCTCGTGTGTCTATACTCGGACATCGACTGTTTTTCCATCCGCAACGGAGGCCCGTCATGACCCACTCCTCCGACCTCCACGACGCCCTGGAGAGCTTCGAGACCGCCCTCGAGACGCCGTGTGTCCCCGGCTCGATGGAAGACTGGACGGCGAGCGCCCGCGCCAGCTTCGAGGCTCTTCACGCGTGCTTTACGCGGCAGCTCGCCGACGTCCACAGCGGGGAGTTCGACGCGATCGAGAGCGAGGACCCGAACCTCGGCGCCCGTGTCCAGCAGCTGCGCCGGGAAGACGAGGCCCTGCAGCGCGAGTACACCGCCTGCGGCGAGGCCCTCGCCGGGCTCGTCGCGGCGGTCTCCGAGGCCGAGCCGGACGAGGCGAGCCTGGACGACGAGCTGTCCGGCCTGATCGAGCGCGGCATCGCGCTGGTCATCCGCACCCGCAAACAGGAGCTCGCCGCGCGCACCTGGCTGATCGAGGCGCTCGACCGCGATATCGGCGAGGGCGACTGAGCCCGACCGACCCGCTCCGAAGAGCGGCGCACCGTTGCTCCGCGAGGCGTGCGCCGCTAGCTGCGGTCGTCTCACGCGAGACGGCGGCGGCGTGCGAGGACCAGCAGACCGGCGAACAGGAGCAGGGCCCACGGGCCCGCGACGGTCTCGGGCCGCACGGCGCAGTTGCCGCCGTCGCCTCCGCCGCTGCTGCTCGGCGTGTTGTTGAAGCCGCGTCCGCCGCTGCCCTGCGTCTGCGCGGTGACGGCGATGTCGGTGTTGGTGCTCGGCGTGCCGCCGGTGTTCGACACGATGCGGATCACCGCGTTGGCCGGTGCGGTCGCAGGCGAGGTGTAGGTCACCGAGACGTTCACCGACTGGTTGTTCGTGATCGTCAGGGGGAAGCTCGCGCCGCTGACCGTGAAGTCGGTCGTCGCGCCGCTGATCGCGTCGATCGAGTCGACGACGAGGTCCTGCAGGCCGGTGTTGGACAGGGACCAGACCTGGGTGTCCGACAGGCCGACGCCCGGCGCGAGGAAGGCGGTGTTGCCGAGCACGGCGAGGTTCGGGGCGTTGGCCGGCGTCCCGGAGCCGCTGACCGCGGTGTCGCTGTTGGTGTTCGGCGTGCCGCCGGTGTTCGAGGTGACCCGGATGGTGCCGGTCTGCGCCCCGATGACGCTCGGGGTGTAGCTGACCTCGAAGGTCATGCTCCCGCTCTGGGGCACCGTCTGCGGGAAGCTCGGCAGCCCGCTGAGCGTGAACTCGGGGGTCAGGCTGCTCACGCCGTCGACGGTCAGGTCGGTGCTGCCGGTGTTCGTGATCGTCCAGGTTGCCGGGGAGGTCGCGCTGGTCACGCCGACATTCGCCGAGCCGAAGTTGGTCAGGCCGCTGATGCTCGCGGTCGGCGTCCCGACGATGCCGCCGCTGACGACGACCTCGATGTCGTCGTAGGCGGTGCCGTCGTTCGGCGATTGGGCGTCGTCGAGCTCCTGGAAGCGGATGACGATCTGGTCGGTGTAGTTCTGCCCGGGCAGGGTGGCGATGATCGCCGAGAGGTCGACCGACTCCTGGGTGTAGGTGGCCGGGCGGGAGCTCGGCAGGGCGAACAGCACCGCCTCCCAGGTCGCGCCGTCGTCGCGGCTGAGCAGGATCACGTCCTCGGGGTGGTCGTCACCGCCGATGTCGGCGTACGCGAAGTTCAGGGTCACGGTGTGCGTCGCGTTGAGGTTCGACATGTCGTAGAACAGGTCGATCGCCGAGATCTGGTTCGAGCCGTTGACGAAGTCGAGCACGGCCTGGTTCGTCCCGCTGTTGGCCGTCAGATTTCCGCCCGAGGGGAGCGGCGGGGCGGTGGCCGCGTCGGCGATGTAGGCGACGCCGAGCAGCGAGGTGGCCGACTGCGCCAGGTTCTCATCGAAGAAGGGCCCGGCCGTCACGATCTCGTAGTTGAACTGGGTGCCCGCCTCGAAGTCCTGGTTGAACGTGCCGTTGCCGGTGAAGACGAAGGGCCCGAACACGCCGAGGACGGGCGTCTGGACCGGGAAGCCGGTCGTGCTGATCACCGGCTCGGTCGCGGTGACGTCCGTGTCCAGCGTGATCTCCACCCCGACCGCGTCCCCGGGCACGATCGACAGGTCGGCGACGACGAGGAGGTTGACCCCCGGCGAGCTGACATCGAGCGCGGCGGCGAAGGTGAAGGTCGCCGGGGCGCTCATGTTGGTGGCCGCGGTGCCGAGCGGGGTGTCGCCGCCGTCGAAGGCTCCGGCGGTGGTGCCGTTGTCGTTGTAGAGCCGGACGTTCGCGATGTCGGTCGGGTTGGCGGTCGAGGCCGGGTTCAGGTTGAGGGTGATCGCGCTGACGTCGGCGCCGAGCAGGCTCTCGACGAAGAACTGGCCGATCACCGTGTCGTTGCCGGAAAAGATCGGCGACATCGGCTGCGTGGGCCCGGGGTCGACGATGACGTCCGCCGTCGGGAACTCGAGCGTCCACGAGTCGAGGGTGCCCTGGTCGACGCCGACGTCGTCGAAGGCGTCGAGGGTCCAGGTACCGTTGGCGTCACTGCCGTAGATCATGTTGAAGTCGGTCAGGCCTTCGGGCGTGTAGATGCCGGTGAAGGGCGCCGTGCCGCTCGCGATCGCCCCGTTGGCCGGGTTGATGCTCGCGTCCATCGTGCTCGTCAGGCTCGTGTTCGTGAAGTTGTCGCCCGAGCCGCCGACATCCGTGAACAGCTCGATCTGCGGCAGGCCGTTCGGCGGGGTCAGGAAGACGTCGAGGTCGGCGTCCCAGGTGTGGGTGAAGTTGACGATGACCCGGACCGACTGGACGTTGGTCGGCGCGCCGGAGACCACGATCTGGTCCTGGGCCCCGTTGCCGGTCGCTCCTCCCCCGTCGGGCACGACCACGTTGGGCGTGCTGGTGAAGCTCTGCCCGGCGGCGAAGCCGGCGAGCACGAGTAGAGTGAGTCCTGTTCTTGTCATTTCCACCCCCTGAGCGGACGCCTGATCCTGTGGCCGACGGACGTACACCGCCGCGCACACCGTATTGTTACGGCTTTTTTAAATTGGTCGTCATCTCGGGCGCAGGTCGAGATGGTAGCGTTGACGATGATGGAAGGTCCCATCCTTCGCGATCCCTGAGATTTCCTTTCCCTTCTGCCTGCGAACGGCATGCCGTGGGTGCAACGCTGGATGTGTGGGGCTCCCGGCCGGCGCGATGTCAGACATCTGACGGTATCTGCCGGACACGGTTCCCCACCGAGCGGGCACGCCTCGAGCATCTACGTCGGGGGCGGCGGAGCGGATTGGAGAAACGGTCGATCGCCTCCAGCAGGCTGCCCGTGTCCTTCCCGGACAGGTAGTGATCGCATGCTTGACATACGATCTCGTGAAAACCCGTAGCTCCAGGCTCCTGGCGGTGTGGCAACTATTACCAAACAATTACATGGAGCGTTGTGCCCGGCTCCTATTCTGCAAAGGGAACTCCACAGACGAAAGGCGCACGATGCGACATCCGACCACGAAGACACCTGCCCTGCTCCATCCCGAGACCTGGAAGAGCTGGGGCAACTTCCTCGCTTTCTGGGGCGTGCACCTCGCCTGCCTGGCCGTGATCTGGACCGGCGTGACCTGGACCGATGTCGCGGTGTGCGCGGCGCTCTACTTCATCCGCATCTTCGCGATCACCGCCGGCTACCATCGCTACTTCTCGCACAAGACCTACAAGATGGGCCGCGTGATGCAGTTCATCATGGCCTTCGTCGCGATGTCGAGCGCGCAGAAGGGGGTGTTGTGGTGGGCCTCGCACCACCGGCGTCATCACAAGAGCTCCGACCAGCCCGAGGACGTCCACTCGCCCGTGCAGCACGGCTTCTGGTGGTCGCACGTCGGCTGGATCCTGTCGAAGGACACCGGGGCGACCGACACCCGCGTGATCAAGGATCTGATGAAGTACCCCGAGCTGCGCTGGCTCGACCGCCACGTCGTGCTGCCGATCTTCCTGCTCGGCGCGTTCGTCTTCTTCGCCTTCAACGGCGCGAGCACGCTGGTCGTCGGCCTGTTCTGGAGCACGGTGCTGGTCTGGCACGCGACCTTCACGATCAACTCGCTCGCCCACGTGATCGGCAGCCGTCGGTACGAGACCTCGGATGACAGCCGCAACCACTGGTTCCTCGCCTTGATCACGCTCGGCGAAGGCTGGCACAACAACCACCACCACTACATGAACTCCTGCCGCCAGGGCTTCTTCTGGTGGGAGCTCGATCCGACCTACTACGGGCTGAAGGTCCTCTCCTGGTTCGGTCTGGTGTGGGATATCAAGGAACCGCCCGCGCGGGTCCTCGAGCAGGGCAGGGTCGACCGCGCCCGCTCTGCCGGTGCGGAGGAAGAGCCCGCGCCGGTCCTCAGCGGGGCGGCCTGATCCCGACCCGCGCCGCTCCGCTCCGCCGCTCGCCGGAGCTCTTCGCTCCGGGAGGGCTGGGAATCCGCCGTGCCATCGGGCATGATGGGGCGGGACGCCGCCTGGAGGGGAGGATGGCCATCCGCAGATCTTCGATCGCCACCCAGATCCTGATGGGGGTGCTCGCGATCCTGTTCACGATCGCGATCCTGGTCGGCTGGAGCGTCCAGTTCACGAACTACTACGTGCTGGCGACCGACCGCGGGAACCTGCCCGATCTCGGCGTCGGCTACTGGATCATCCTCGCGGTCGGCTGCCTGTTCCTGTGTGCGACCGTCGCGGTGCTCGTGCTCTTCCTCGTCTCGAACGTGCGCAAGACCCTGCTGGTCAACCAACAGAACACCTTCATCGACAGCGTGACCCACGAGCTGAAGTCGCCGCTCGCCAGCATCCGGCTGTGCCTGGACACGATGAAGATGCACGAGCTCGAGCCGGATATGCGCGAGAAGTTCGTGTCGATGATGCAGGGGGACGTCGAGCGCCTGCAGCAGCTGATCGAGCACATCCTCGAGGCGAGCCGTCTCGAAGAGCGCTCCTTCAGCCTCGAGCCGGTCGTCATCGAGGACAGCGTGCGGCGCTGTGTCGAGCGCGTGCGCAAACGCTACAAGCTCGGCGAGGACGCGGTGAGCGTCTGCGCCGAGCTGCGGCCGCAGGCGCGCTTCGCCGTCGACCGTGTCGCCTTCGAGACCGTCGTGCTCAACCTGCTCGACAACGCGGTCAAGTACTCCGACCCGCCGCTGCGCATCGAGTGCCGGCTGCGGCAGGCCGGAGGCTCCCTGCGGGTGCAGGTCAGCGACCAGGGCATCGGCCTGTCTCCACGTCAGCTGAAGAGGGTGTTCCGGCGCTTCTTCCGCGTCGCGACGCAGGACCGCGCGCCGGTGCGCGGCACGGGGCTGGGGCTGTACGTCGTCAAGTCCCTCGTGCAACGCCTCGGGGGACGCATCCGGATCACGAGCGAGGGGTTGGGGAAGGGCACCCGGGTGTCCGTCAAGATCCCGATCTCCGAGGAGGCACCGGCCGATGCCGTCGCGGCTGTTTCTGCTCGAGGATGAGGACCACCTCGCCTTCGCCCTGACCTTCAACCTCGAGAAGGCGGGCTACACCGTGGTCGCCGCCCGCAACCTGGCCGAGGCGCGCGAGTGTCTGCCCGCGGCCGACAGCGAGCTGTTGATCTTCGACGTGATGCTGCCGGACGGCAGCGGCTTCGACCTGTGCCGTGAGCTGCGGGCCGCAGGCGACCTGACGCCCGTCCTGTTCCTGACCGCCAAGGGCACCCCCGACGACATCGTGATGGGCCTCGACGCGGGCGGGGACGACTACATCACCAAGCCGTTCGCCCTCGACGAGCTGCTCGCGCGCATCGCCGCGATCCTGCGGCGGCGGCGCTGGGACGGCAGCTCCGACGGCGAGCTGTCGGCGCCGCAGGTGATGACCAGCTACACCTTCGCCGGCAACCGCGTCGACTTCGTCAGCCACGAGGCGACCGCGGGCGACAAGACCCTGACCTTGACCGCCCTCGAGCTCAAGCTGCTGCGCTACTTCTTCAAGCGGGAGGGCGAGGTCGTCACCCGCGAGAAGCTCCTGACCGAGGTGTGGGAGGTCTCCTCCGAGACCAACACCCGCACCGTCGACAACTTCCTCGTGCGCCTGCGCCGCGCGTTCGAGGACGATCCCTCCTCCCCGCGCCATTTCCTGACCGTGCGCGGTGTCGGCTACCGCTTCGTCGCGACTCCTCCCGCCTGATTTGCGAAAAATGTTGCAGTAGATCGTCTCTCGATGGGACGGTTCGAGGCAGTCTGGTGGCATCTTCACAGACGCTTCACGAAACTGTCTCGGACATTGTGGAACCGATCGAGTAGACTTCCGCTCGACGACACACAATTGAAGGCAAAGCGCAACGCAACATCCCACGGAGACCTCCCCATGGCCGACTGGAAGAGCCGCGGACTCCTACTCGCTCTCGCCCTGACGGGCCTGCTCGCCGCCCAGGAGTACCGCATCGAAACGGATGCAGTCCAGCCGCCGCCCTGCGTTCTCGCCGGCGCGGACCAGGCCCTCGGCCGCTGGCTGTTGACCGGCCCCTCGGGCCGGGTCAGCGCCCTGACTCTCAGCCATGCCGGCAGCGGAAGCCCCGCTTCGCTGACCAACCTGCGCCTGTACCTCGACCTCGGCACCCCTGCCGCGCTCGATGTCGACGACCAGCTGCTCGCCTCCGGCGCGGTCGGCGACTTCACCGCCGGCTCGGACGTGTTCGACTTCTCGGCGAGCCCGATCGACCTGGCCGACTCCAGCCGCGTGCTGCTCGTCGCCGACGTCTCCGGCGACCCGCTCGACACCCACGGCGCCGCGATCGCGATCGCGGGCGACGTCAGCGCGGACGTGCCGGCCTCCGCCGGCCTGACCTTCCCGGTCAGCCTCCCCGCCCGCATCGTCGCCGAGGAGCTCGGGGCCTTCGACTTCGAGACCACGCCCGGCTCCGGCCTGCCGGCGGGCAGTGCCAGTGGCCTGACCGTGCTGCCGCTGCGGACCCTCGTCGGCAACGCGAGCCATCCGGCGGGGAACGACCCGAGCTCCGGCGAGTCGTACTCGGCGAGCGGCTGGCAGGCGGGCAACGCGTTCATCCTCGAGCTGGTCCCGGCGGCGGGCAAGACCCTGACCCTGTGCGGCATCGACTTCGACGAGCGCGCGTCCGGCACAGGTCCGGCCAGCTTCGAGCTGGCGGTCGGCGGCCAGGCGGCCTTCAGCGCCGCGACCAGCGGCAGCTTCAGCGCCCATCCGATGCACAGCGTCTCCCTGGCGAGCGCGGCGGCCTGGCCGGTCAGCGACACCGTGCGCCTCGTCCTGACCGGCAGCGGCGCCAGCAGCTCCGGCGGGACCTGGCGGCTCGACAACGTCGTCCTCTACGGCGTCGTCGGGGACGGCTCGCCGACCCCGGCCCTCGACGCCCAGGGCACCACCGACTTCGGCGGCCAGGCGGTCGGCCAGACCGCGATCGCGACCTGGACGCTCGCCAACACCGGCACCGCGGACCTCACGGTGACCGGGCTGCACCTGTCCGGCAGCCACGCCGGCGACTACGCCCTGCTCGCCGCCCCGTCGCTGCCGGCGACGCTCGCCCCCGGCGCGAGCGAGAGCTTCGACCTGTCCTTCACCCCGGCGACCTCCGGCGCCCGGAGCGCGCAGCTCGAGGTGGTCTCGAACAGCGGCGGCGTCAGCGGCACTCCGAGCACCTTCGCGCTGGCCGGGAGCGGCTCGGCGGCGGCCCTGCTCGTCGGCGGCAACGCGACCCTCGGCAGCGTGCCCCTCGCCCAGAGCAGCGGCCCGCAGAGCTGGACCCTCGAGAACACCGGCAACCTGCCCCTCGACGTCAGCGCGATCGAGGTGATCGGCAACGATGCCAGCGACTTCAGCCTCGGCCTGCCCGGTCTGCCCCTGACCCTGGCCCCGGGCGCCTCGAACAGCTTCACGATCGACTTCGCTCCGAGCGCCGTCGGTCCCCGCGCCGCCACCCTGCGGATCAGCTCGACGGCCGGCGCGCCCCAGGACTTCGTGCTCGACGCCTCCGGCGCGCCCGGCGCCCCGGACTATGCGCTGTTCGCGGTCCAGGACTTCGGCGCGGCCCGCGTCGGCTCGACCGGAGCGAGCAGCCCGCACCTGTTCCGGATCGACAGCAACGGTCTCAGCGACCTCGTGGTCACCGCGATCGCGAGCAGCGCCCCCGGCGAGTTCTCGATCGTCAGCGGGCCGAGCCTGCCGCTGACGTTGGCCCCGGGGACCTCCGCGAGCTTCGAGGTCAGCTTCCACCCGACCAGCGCCGGCACGATCACCGCCAGCGTCGACATCACCAGCGACGCCGGCGGGACCCCCGGGCAGGTCGAGGCGGTCGCCGTCACCGGCATCGGCACCGTGCTCAGCGGCAGCAACTTCGGCGGAGCCCAGCACGTCAGCAACACCCCGCAGGCCGCGAGCCGGGGCGGTTCCTCCGCGGAGTGCAGCGTCGGGGCGCCGGGCTCGCCGGCCTGGGGCGCGGGCATCCTGCTGCTGCTCGCGGTGCTAGGCCTGCGGCGGCGGACCGCCTGAGGCGGGACGGCCCGGCCTTCAGCCTCGAGACCCGGCGCGCGCGCCGGGTCTTCGTCCTTTCGGGGGTTGTTCAAGTGCTCCGGCCGGGCTTTCCTGGCTAGGCCATCCCGCTCGGCATCGGCGCCGGGGGCTCGGGCCGCGCGGGCGGTTCCTGCCCGTAGTCCCACTCGAGCTGGTTGAGCGTCCAGGCGAGCACCTCGATCACCTTCTCCCAGCGCAGCCGACGCGAGGAGCCGTCGGTCAGCACGGTCTTCTTGACGACCTTGGTGAACTTCGGAGCGGACGCGCGCAGCACCGCCTTGCGCCCCTCGGACTCGAGCCCGTCGAGGCTGACGTCCTTGGGGAAGCGCGGCGGATTCGGCTTCGTCGTCCAGCCCCCCGGGGCGTCGCGGGTGACGCGGATCTCGAGGGTCTCCTGCCACTGCTCTTCCCGGTCGAGGCGCACGCGCCCGGCCGGTGACAGGCTCATGGTCTCGGCGATCGTGCCCTTGGCGACGATGCGGATGTCGAGGCGCGCCCCGACGGCGAGCGGCAGGGTGATCTGCAGCCAGGGGAAGCGATGGCGCCCGGTGTAGGTCTTCTCGAGCGTCGCGGGCAGGCGCTGCAACTGGTAGGGCTCGCGCAGGTCGAGGAAGAGCTGCACCCGGCGCGCGGGATCGACGTCCGGCGTCAGGTTCCGCAGGATGCCGAGGGCGTGGCTGAGGCGCCGGTCATCGAGGTCGCGCTGCGCCTCGGTGAGGAAGCCGCGGATCGCGAAGGCGGCGAGGAAGATGCCGAAGGGAAAGCCGAGCAGCAGGTACGGCCGCCCGGTCAGCAGCGCCGCCGCGGTGCAGGTCAGGGCCGCGGTCAGGCCGATCGCGACGACCGCGCGGAAGGCGACCACGCGCCGCTCGGTGCGGCGGTCTTCGGCGCGCACGGCGATCAGGGCGGTGACGACGGCGGACAGCGGACCCGTCCGGGTCACGATGCGCGGTTGGACGGTCCGGCGCATGATCGCGGAGCCGCCCTGCCCGACCGGGGGCGGATTGGCGAGGACTTCGAAGCTGCTGCTGTCCACGTTCCGCGATCAGGCGCAGAAGCCGTCGGCGAAGCGGAGCACCTCGTCGAGCTTCGCGAAGGCGTCGTCGAGCTCGGCCTCGGTCACGGTCAGGGGTGGGGCGAGGAAGAGGAAGCTCCAGCGCAGCAGGGT
This sequence comes from bacterium, assembly GCA_030428695.1. The sequence goes on along the minus strand of JAUIEM010000022.1, from coordinate 20,841 downwards.
GAACAGCCCCGCCTCCATCAGCTTCTTCTTGATCGCGTTCGCCGGCGCGTTCGCCTCTCCCTGGGCGTTCCAGGGCACCAGCTCGGCGCGGGAGGCGCGGTCGCTGGTCAGCTCGAGCACGCCGAACAGGCCGCGGCCGCGCACGTCGCCGACGCACGGGTGCCGCTCTTTCAGCTCCTCGAGCTTGCCGAGCCAGTACGCCTCCATACCGGCGGCCCGCTCGATCAGCTGGTGGCGCTCGTAGAACTCGAGGGTCGCGACCCCCGCGGCGCAGGCGAGCGGGTGTCCGCTGTAGGTCAGGCCGTTGTCGAGCACCAGCTCGTCGAGCCGGGCGGCGTGGGGGGCGCGTACTGCGACGGCGCCGAGCGGCGCGTAGGCGCTGGTCAGGCCCTTCGCCATCACCAGCAGGTCGGGGACGACCCCGAAGTGCTCGATCGCGAACCACTTCCCGGTGCGCCCGAAGCCGGTCATCACCTCGTCGATAATCAGCAGGATGCCGTGCCGGTCGCACAGCTCGCGGATGCGCTTGTAGTAGTCCGGGGGCGGGATGATGACGCCGTTGGTGCCGGTGATCGGCTCCATCAGGATCGCGGCGACGTTCTCCGGCCCCTCGAGGGCGACGATGTGCTCGACGTGGGAGGCACACTGCAGCCCGCAGGACGGATACTCGAGCGCGAACGGGCAGCGGTAGCAGTACGGGTCGAGGACGTGCACCACGCCCGGGATGCCCACGCCGCTGGCGTGGTGGCGCGGATCGCCCGACAGGCTCAGCGCTCCGTAGGTTCCGCCGTGGTAGGAGCGGTAGCGCGTCAGCACCTTGTGGCGGCCGGTCAGGCGTCGGGCCATTTTGACCGCGTTCTCGATCGCGTCGGCCCCGCCGTTGGTGAAGAACACCTTGTCGAGATCGCCGGGCGAGCGCTCCGCGACCATCCGCGCGAGGTCGAGCTTCGGGCCGGTCGCGAAGGACGGAGCGACGTACACGAAGCGGTCGAGCTGGGCGCGGATGCCGTCGAGGATCTCCTGCTGTCCGTGGCCCGCGTTGACGCAGATCAGCTGGGAGGAGAAGTCGAAGAGCTCGCGGCCATCCTTCAGGGTCAGGGTGCAGCCGGAGGCCTGGACGACCTCCGCGGGGGACAGGTCAGCCTGGCGGCTCCAGGGATAGAAGACGTGCTGTTTCGCGCTTGCGCTCACGGCGACCTCCGGGCGTGGTAGGGGATGCGACCGCCCATCATGCCAGGCGGCGGGGCCATTTGCAATCGCCGACAGCAAGCTGGCGCGGGGGGCGAAGCGTGCTTGTGCCAAATTGACACGCACGGACGGGGTGGGGCAGCCCGGCAGGCCGTCGAGAACAACGGCATAGCCTTTGCTGCCTGTAAATAGCGTGGAGAAGAAAGTCCGTCTCACACCGACTTCCGACCCCACACACAGGCAGACGCGAGCGGGAATTCCCCACCTTCACTTCCCCCAACCGCTTGCGTCTGTTTTTTCTATTTAATCAGAGCGTCGGGACGACACGCATTCGCCGTGATGTTGCAGCGGTGTGGGAAACCGTTGGGCTGGCTCGCCTTAGGTTGGAGCCTCTCCCTTCTCCACCTCTTCGAGCTGCTTCGCTTTCGGGCGCACGAGGTAGAACCAGGAGGTGAAGAAGCCGAGCACGAAGCCGAGGCTGACCAGCAGAATCACCCACCAGTAGCCCGCAAGACCGACTTGCCAGAACAACAGCCACATCGTGACGGGACCCTGGTTCTGGATGATGAAGAGGAAGATCGAGATGATCAGCACCGAGAGCACGGCGAGGCGTTTGTGAGACACAGAGAGCTCCTGACAATTCCACGAAACCTGTCAGTTTTTGGGGATTTTGTGTGGCAGATTGCAACGGCTGTCGCACTTCGCCACATTTTCGGCCGGTCCGCGGGGACGACTCCACAGCTACCATATCGACCGCCAAAGGGACTGTCAGGCAACAAATCCTTGCTTTCGGTGAGGCATCGTCGTCGATGGCAAGGAGCGAGGAGCTCGCATACGGGCTGTATTCGGGCGACGAGCGACGCAGCCAGCGGCGGCGAGGGCCAGCGAAAACGAGGATTCGTGGCCTGACAAGCCCAGAGCTCAACGGTCGGGCGCTTCCTCGTGGGGCGCGAGCAGGGCTTCGAACTCCTCTTCGCCGAGCACCTCCAGCGCGGCGCCCTTGGCGATCAGCTTCGCGGCCTTCTTCTGCTTGCTCGACAGCTTGCCCGGCTTGGGGCTGCCGACCACCAGGTAGCGCAGCTTGGCGGTGACCCCCGAGGCGATCGAGGCGCCGAGCTTCTTGACCCGGGCCTCGGCCTGCCCGCGGCTGCCGGAGACCAGCTTGCCGGTGAACAGGAAGCTCGCGCCCGACAGAGGCCCCTCGACGCTGGCGGCGGGCGCGGGCGCCGCGGCGGCCTCCAGCTGGACCTCCTCGAGCAGCTCGTCGATCCACGGCGCGGTCCGGGCGAGCTCGTCGACGATCGCCTGGCCGGTGGTCTCGGCGAAGCCGTCGACCGCCGCGATGTCCGCGACCGAGGCTGCGCGCAGGGCTTCGATGGTCCCGAAGACCCTGGCGAGCTTGCGGCTCGCCGTGCGCCCGAGCTCGCGCAGGCCGAGGGCGGCGAGGAATTGCGGTAGCGGCAGGGTGCGGGCACGTTCCCGCTGCGCGATCAGGTTCTCGGCGGTCTTCCGGCCGGTGCGTTCGAGCTCCATCAGCTGCGCGAGGCTGATCCGGTACAGGTCGACGGGTTTGCGCAGGGTGCCGCGGGCGTAGCCATCCTCGAGCTTGCGCCGGCCGAAACCCTGCATGCCGGTGCTCTTCGCGAAGTGCGCGACGGTGCCTATCACCGCCTCCTTGCAGGCCAGGGGCAGGGTGCAGTTCAGGAAGTCGCCCTCGAGCCGCGTCGGGCTCCCGCAGGAGGGGCAGATCCCGGGCAGGGGCAGGGGCTCGCTGCCCGGCTCGAGCACCGACTCGACCTTCGGGATCACCCCGCCGGCCCGCGTGATCAGCACCTGCGCCCCGCGGGCGAGGCCGAGCTTCTCGATGAAGCCGGCGTTGTGCAGGGTCGCGCGACCGATCGAGGCCCCGGACAGGGCGATCGGCTCGAGCAGGGCGACCGGGGTGACGGCGCCGGAGCGGCTGACGCTCCACTCGATGCCGAGCAGCCTGGTCGCGCCGGTCTCGCCCTGGAACTTGTAGGCGATCGCGTAGCGCGGGTGGTGGCTGGTCGAGCCGAGGCGTTGCTGCTCGGCGACGTCGTCGGCCTTGAACACGACGCCGTCGATCTCGTAGTCGAGGCCGGGTCGCAGCGCCGCCAGCCGCTCGTAGGCGGCCTGCATGCCGGAGCGCTCGACCAGCCGGCGCTCGAAGGCGGTGAAGCCGAGCTTCTCGAGCAGGTCGAAGCGGGCGGTCTCGGTCTGGAGCTCGAGCCCGAACAGCTCGTAGGCGTAGAAGCTGAGGTTGCAATCCGCGACGCGGGTCGCGTCCTTGTTGCGGATGGTGCCGGCGGTCAGGTTCCGCGGGTTGGCGTAGGCGTCGGCGAAGCGGGCGAACTCGGACAAGCGCATGAAGATCTCGCCGCGCACCTCGAGCGCCGCCGGGATGTTCTCGAGGCGGGTCGGCACGTCGCGGATCAGCCGCACATTGCGGGTGATGTCCTCGCCGACGGTGCCCTTGCCCCGGGTCGCGGCGAGCTGCAGCACGCCGTCCTCGTCGTAGATCAGGCTGCAGGCGAGCCCGTCGAGCTTCGGGGTGACGACGATCGGGCCCTCGAACTTCTCCGCCCAGCTCTGCAGCGTCACCTCGTCGTAGCACTTGTCCAGGCTGAGCATCGGCCGCTGGTGGCGGACCTCCTCGCCGAAGCGCAGCGCGCCGGTCGGGCCCATCAGGTCGAGCACCGGATGCTCCGGCTCGAGCTCCTGCAGGCGCCGGACCAGACGGTCGTAGGCGACGTCGGAGATCTCGGGCCGGGCGAGGTCCCAGTACAGGTGGTTGTGGTGCTCGATCAGCTTCGCCAGCCGGTCTGCGCTCGCGCTCTTCAGCTGCTCGTCACTCAGCTCCGCCATCGGAGGCCCCTAGGGCTGCGGGGCCGGAAGCCCCTCGGGATAGCTCAGCCGGATCCCGTGGCTGTCGAGCAGGGTGCCCATGCGCCGCTCGAGCTCGGTCTGGGCCTTGTACATGTCGATCTTCGCGCGCAGCACGGCGGCCTCGGCCTGGACGAAGGCCTCCTCTGCCTGGCGCACCTCGAAGGGCGTGTCGAACTGGGCCTCGACCCGGGTCCGGCGCAGGTCGAGCTCGGCCTCGGCCCGGCGCCGTGCCGCGACCGACTCATCGAGTGCGGCCCGTGCGCTGCGCAGCGCACGGAGGCCGGTGCGCACCTCGAAGATGATCGTCTGGCGCAGGGCGTGCAGGTTGCGCTTGGCGATGTCGAGGTCGATCTCGGCGATCTGGTAGTTCGACTCGGCCTCGCGATTGAAGATCGGGTAGGTGAGCTCCAGGCCGACCGCGATCTCGTAGAAGCGCCCGTCGAACAGCGCGTCGTGGGAGTTGTAGCGGGTGTTCCCGAGCCCGAACCAGGTCCACGAGGCGGTCAGGTCGAGCTGCGGGAGGAGCTCGTTGTCCCGCGCCCGCAGGGAGATCTCCCGGCTCTGGATGTCGACCTCCGCCGAGCGGTAGTCGGGCCGGTTCTCGAGCGCGATGCTCAGCGCGCGGTCCTCGTCGAGCTCGGGCAGCGCCGGGATGTCGACGGCCCGATCCATCGGCCAGATCTGGACGTTCCAGTCGGCGAGCTCTGGCTTCGCGTGCAGCAGCGAGAGCAACGAGTCGCGGGCGTTGAGCAGGGCGAGCTCGGCGATCTGGAGCCGGGCCCGGGCCTCGGCGACGAAGCTGCTGCTGTCGATGCTGTCGGCCGGGGCCTGCAGCCCGGCGGCGATGAAGGAGACCGTGCGCACGTGGGAGGACTCGGCGACGTCGAGCACCTTGCGTTGGACGAGGATGTTCTCGTAGGCGAAGACCAGCTCGTAGTACTCGCTCTCGACCGTGGCGGCGGTGTCGATCGCCTGGCTCTCGTAACCGAGCTGGGCGGAGGTGACCTGCTTCTCGGCGAGCTGGATGCCCTCGGTGTTCCTGTCAAACCAGGCGTTCTTCAAGAGCGGCTGGCGGCCGGTCAGGGCGATCGAGGGGGTGTAGCTCGGGTTGAGGGAGAACTGGTTCTCGGTTTTCGTCCGGGTCAGGTTGTAGCTGACCCCGGTCGTTCCGCCGCTGGTCCAGGTCTTCTCGAGCGAGCCGGTGAAGAACAGGTTCTCCGACTGCGAGACCGACAGCTCCCCGGCGGTCAAGCCGCTGAAGGGGTTGGTCGAGAAGAAGGGAGCGCGGTTGACCGCGTAGTTGATTCCACCGCTGACGACCGGATCGAACGGGGCCTCGGCGCTGTCCTGACCGAGGACGGCGCGCGGGATGCTGAGCTCGGAGGCCTGCAGCTGCAGGTTCTGCTCGAGGGCGATGCGCAGCGCCTCCTCGAGGCTCAGGCCCCACGCGCCCTCCGGCATCTCGCGGTCCTGAGCGGAGATTCCCAGGCCGAGGCTCAGCAGCAGACAGCTTGCCCACAGGTGTCGGCGCATGGAGTGCGCTCCTTTGTGTCCGGATGGTTCGCTCAATCGAGCAGGCGGATGCTCTCGATAACGACTGCGGTCACCGGGGTGGTTCCGCGAACATCGACCTTGCCGATCGCGTCGACCACGTCCATGCCCGCGATCACCTTGCCGAAGACGGTGTGCTTGCCGGTCAGCCAGGGCGTGTCGACCAGGTTGATGAAGAACTGGCTGCCGTTGGTGTTCGGGCCGGAGTTCGCCATCGCGAGGACCCCGCGCTCCGGCGGGCGGGAGCGCAGCGTGTCGGTGTACACATAGCCGAGGTTCTCGAAGGCCTGCTTGAGGGTCATCGCGTCGATGATCGCCTGCAGCTCGTCGACCCGGGCGAGGAACTGCTCCTCCGACTCGATCCCGAGCTTGGTGGTGAGCGGCTCGACCAGGACGCGGCCGAAGTCGTGCTGGGAGCGGATCCCGAGCAGCGGGTTCGGCACGCCGTCCTTGAGCATCACCTTGACGGTGTCGAGGCCGAGGGCGTCGGCGTTGATCTCGTCCTCGAACATGTATCCAGGTCCGCCCGTGCCGGTGGCGAGCGGGCAGCCGCCCTGGATCATGAACTGGTCGATCACCCGGTGGAAGACCAGCCCGTCGTAGAACGGCTCACTGCTGGTGGTCGTGCCGTCGGGCAGGGTGTACTCGCGGCGGCCTTCCGCGAGCTCGACGAAGTTGGCGACCGTCACCGGCGCCTCTTCGGGGAAGAGCTCGACATCGATCACGCCCATCGAGGTCGTGATCCGGCACACCATGCGGGTCGAATCGGGGGCGGGGTCCTGGGCGAAGGCCAGGCCTCCCAGGACGAACAGGCTCAAGAGGACAGGACGCATCGCGTTCCCTCCCAGGATCAGGGCTGCGCAGCCTACCAGAAAGAAGGGAGCGAGACCAGATTGCCGCCGATTTCGCCGCTCTGCGGACGCTCAGCGCGACGAGAAGGCGCCGACCAGGGTCAGGGCGAGCGCGCTGAGCAGGCAGGCGAGCGAGGCGCAGAGGAACAGTCCCGCGAACCACTGCTCGAGCAGCTCGGCGTACCACCAGCTCGCGAACCAGCCGTCGGAGAAGGTGCGCCAGCTCAGACCGAAGCCGTCGAGGGCCTCGACAAGACCGCTGAGCACGAAGCCGCTCGCGAACAGCAGGGGCGCCGACGGCAGCTCGAGGCAGGACAGGGGGAGCAGGAGCAGGCAGGTGAGGAACAGGCCGGCGCAGCGCAGGGGCTGGAAACGCGCGAGCTGCTCGACGCTGGAGAACAGCCCCGCGTGGAGACCGCCCCCGGCATCGAGGGTGTCGAGGGCGATCTCGAGCCCGGAGGCGAGCCCGAGGCACACGGCGAGGGCCAGCGCCGGGATCAGCCACCAGTGGCCGAAGCGGAAGGCGAAGTTGCGGCGGGGCAGGCGCAGCACGGTGCCGCTGCCGTGGCGGCCGAAGCCGCGGATGCGCAGCCCGCAGAAGCCGGCCCAGGGCGCCTCGAACAGGACCCGGGTCAGCCGCAGCGGCCACAAGAGGACCCAGCCGCGCTTCCCGACCTGGCGCGCGAGCACGCCGTTGAGCCCGGCCAGGGCACAGTAGATGCAAAACCAGAAGACCACGCGCTACCGTCGAGAACAGACCGGCCTCCATCCTACGCCGCTGCAGGAAGCGCTGCCAGGGAGGGGGGGGCCGGAGCCCGTCGTAGCGCGAGCCGGTCGCGGCGTCCAGCGCGATCCCCTGGCGGGCGTATAGACAGGTAGTAGGAAAGTCCCGTCGCGCGGCGCCTGTGCCGAACCGGGGGGACCCGCTCTCGCCGCGCGTTCGAGCAGGCGTGGGCGGACATGCAGGGTCGGCGGGGAGCCGTCCGCGGGACGAGGCTCCTCAGCCCGTCTGGGGCCGGTAGCGCAGCCCCGGCCGGGGCGCCTCGCAGGGACCCGCAGGGCCAGGGGCCGGGCGGGAGCGGCTCAGCCCTGCAGCAGCTCGAGCAGCCGCTCGAAGTCGTCCTCGCCGTAGAACTCGATCGTGATCTGGCCGCTCTGGTTCTTCTTCTGTGCGATGCGCACCTTGGTGCCGAGGCGTCGCTGCAGGGAGTCCTCGAGGTCCCGCAGCCACGGGCTGCGCCCCTGCGGCGCGGGCTTGCGCCGGGCTTTGTGCTGCGCTCGTACCGCGGCCTCGAGCTGGCGCACGCTCAGGTTCTCGGAGATCGCCCGTCCGGCGAGCTCCTTCTGCTCGCGCTCCGCGGGCAGCGAGAGCAGCGCCCGGGCGTGGCCCATGCTCAGGCGGCCCGCCGAGACGTGGCGCTGGATCGCCTCGGGCAGGTTGAGCAGACGCAGGAAGTTCGACACCGACGAGCGGCGCCGGCCGACCCGCTGGGCGAGCTGCTCGTGGGTCAGATCGCCGAGCAGCATCAGCTTGCGGAAGGCGCGCGCCTTCTCGATCGGGTTGAGGTCCTCGCGCTGGACGTTCTCGATCAGGGCGAGCTCGAGCAGCTGGTCGTCAGGGCTCTCGCGGAGCACGACCGGCACCGTCGTCAGGCCGAGGCGGCGCGACGCCCGCAAGCGGCGCTCCCCGGCGATCAGCTCGAAGCCCTCCCCGCGCTCGCGGACGAGCAGGGGCTGGAGGATGCCGTGCTGGCGGATCGAGCTCATCAGCTCGTCGAGGGCCTCCCCGTCGAAGACCCGCCGGGGCTGGTAGGGATTCGGCTGGATGCTGTCGATCGGCACCTGGCGGGGACGTCCACCCCGGGCCGGCGCCGTGGCGGGGGCGGCTGCCCGCGCCTGGACGGGCTTCGCGCTGACCAGCGCGGGCGCCGGCTTGATCGTGATCCGGGTCGACTTCGGCTTGCTGGCCGTGGGCCGGGGGGGCGCGGGCGGCGCCTCGGCGCTCTCGACCGTGGAGCTGGCGACGGGGGCGGTCGCGGTTCTCGACATGGGGGGCTTCCTCTCTTGCGGGCAGTGGAGCGCTTGCGGGCGCGCTCCCGGTGGTCTACTCTGGGCCTCCGGTCAGTCTCCGGAGCGCCCATGGCCTGGCTCTCGCCGACGGTTTCCTTCTCCCGGGTCCACCTGCTCGGGCTCGGTCGCCTCGCCGCCTTTCGCGTGCTGCTCGGCGGCGCGAGCATCCTGCTCCTGCTGAGTGGATCCTTCGCTATCTTTTCTTTCGGCAGAAAAGTCGAAATGGTGCAGGAACTTGTGCTCGCGAGTCTGCGACTTTCTACGCTGCTCGGTGCGGCGCTCGCCGCCGGCCACTTCGCCGCGGTGCATCGAGGGCGGCCGGCACTGCGTCAGCTCAGCTCTCCTGCGCAGCGTCAGCTCGGCGGTCTGGGCGGGCTCCTGGTCGGACTGCTCGGGCTGCAGCTGGCGCTGCTGCCCGCCCATCTGCTCGCGCTCTGGCTGTACGACGTGCCGCTCCGGCCGTACGGGATCCTCCTGCCCCATCTCGCCGCCTGGCTCGAAGGGGCGGTGCTGCTCAGCGTGCTGCTCGCGGCCGCGACGCGGCTGGGGAGGCGGAGCGTCTTCCTGCTCGCGGTCCCGGTCGTTGTCGCCGGGCAGCTCGCGGGGGCGCTCAGAGAGTCGACCGAGGGGCTCAACAGGGCGATCGGTTGGGGACTTTCCTTGCTTCCCGACTTGCGTCTGTTAAATCCATCCCTTTATACTGACGCGAGCACTCCGTTCTCCGGGCCCACTTCCCTCACGACCTTGTCATATGCGACTATTTCGGTTGTGATTTGGGCCTGCATTGGTATAATGGCGACGGAACAGTAGGGGTCGAAAGGCGAGGTTTGCCCATGCTCTACGCGATCATCTCCGATCTCCACAGCAATCTTGAGGCACTCACCGCCGTCCTCGAGGATATCGAGAGCCAGAAGCCCGATCGGATCGTCTGCCTGGGCGACATCGTCGGGTACGGCGCGAACCCGGTCGAGTGCATGAAGATCATCCGTGAGAAAGAGATCCTCACGATCGCCGGAAATCACGACTTCGCGGTCGTCGGCAAGACGAACATCAACTACTTCAACGCCTACGCCAAAGAGGCGACGCTGTGGACGCGGAAGGTGCTGTCCGAGACGGACAAGGACTTCCTGCGTGAGCTGCCGCTGGTCGAGTACATCGACAACTTCACCATGGTACACGGCACACTCTACTCCCCCGAGCTCTTCGACTACATCCAGACCACCTACGACGCCTTCCTGTCGCTGCAGCTGCTCGAAGGGCAGGTCTGCTTCCTCGGCCACTCCCACGTGCCGATCACCTTCTTCCAGGGAGAGGTGATCAGCTACTGCCAGAAGCCGGAAGTGCAGCTCGAGAAGGGCGTCAAGGCCCTGGTCAATGTCGGCAGCGTCGGCCAGCCCCGGGATGAGAATCCCAAGGCTTCCTACGCCCTGTACGACTCCGAGAAGCTGAAGGTGTGGATCCGCCGCATTCCCTACGACATCGAGGCCGCGGCCCAGAAGATCCTCAACGCGAACCTGCCGAAGCCCCTCGCCGAGCGCCTGCACCTCGGGCGTTGAGCCGCGGACGACACAGGGTGGACACCATGGCGGCTGCGGCCGCCATGTCGCATCCCGGAGAGCTGTGGACCCACTGCGGAAGAAGGCGCTCGACCTCCTGAGCCGCCGCGAGCACTCGCGGGCGCAGCTCGCGCGGAAGCTGCGCCAACGCGGCTTCGAGGCGGAGGCGATCGAGGCGACCCTCGACTGGCTCCGCGGGCTCGGCTACCTCGACGAAGAGCGCTTCGCCCGCCTCGCCGCCGAGGGCGAGCGTCGCCGTGGCCACGGGCCTCTACGCGCGCGGCGGACTCTCCTCCGCGCCGGCCTCGACGGCGCCCTCGTCGAGCGGGCGCTCGATGCGGCCTGGGCCGAGAGCGATCCGGCCGCCGAGCTGCGGGAGCTGTGCGAGCGGCGCTTCGGTCCGCCCGCGGACATGACCCGTCAGGAGCGGGAGAAGGCGTTCCGCTTTCTGGTCCGGCGGGGATTCCCGCAGGGCGCGGTGCGGGGGTTGCTGCTCGACGGCTGAGGGAAATCTCCAGCCGCCGTCTCGAAGCGCACGATCTCCGTCGGCCTCCGGGCCCTCGCGACGAGATCCCGGTGCATCGACCGGGCGGAGCGCCTCCGGATGGTGCCAGACCGCCACCCGCGATCGCAGCCTCCCGGACCGTGTGCTACACTGGCGCGATCTGACGGACATCCTCCCGCAGCTTCCCACCCGATCAAGGGCAGGGGTGGCGGGTGCGCACGATGGGACCGCACCATGACCGACCCGGCCGAGCCGCCCTGCGTCGTCTACCGCTTCCGCGCCGAGGGCCCGGACACGGAGGAGGCCGCGCCGGGTGAGCTGATCGTCGGCGGGCGCGGCAAGCGCTGCGCCCTCGACGCCCTCGAGCGGGAAACCCCGTCGCTCGGGGCGGAAGAGCCGGTGCGTGCCCTCGTGCTGCCGACCACCTTCACCAGCCCCACCCTCGACGACATGCTCGCGGCCTGCATCCTGCGCCGTCGGCTGCGCGGCGAGGCGCTCCCCGCGGGGCTGCGGGCCTTCGCCGACTACGCCGCGCTGGTGCGGCAGGGGCTGGGGGCGGCCGAGCTCGCGCCCGAACGCTCCCTCGAGGGGGTGTACCTGGCCGTGCGCAACCTCGACGGCCTCGAGACCGCCGACCTGCGGGACCCCGAGGACGCCGAGCGCTTCCTGCGCGGCTGGCACCGGCTGGAGCGCCACATCCTCGGCGCGGCGGAGGAGGGGAAGAGCCCGTTTGTCGACCGGCTGTTCGAGGAGCCGGAGTGGGCGCGGGAGCGGATCTACCTGGCGCGGGACCGGGAAGTCTACCGCCGCGACGTCCAGTCCGGCCGGCGCTGGGTCGTCGAGGGGCTCGGGCCGCGCGCCTCGGGGCTGGTGCTGACCGAGCCGCGCAGCCTGTTGTTCAAGCACTGGTGCCGTAGCGATCGTGAGGCCCCGGTCGGAGACCGCTACCTGTTCCTCGCCGTGCGCTGGAAGGCGGGACGCTGGGTCTTCTCGACCGATCCCCTGTTCCGCGTCTCCCTCGCCGGGCTCGCCGCCACGCTGCAGCGCGCCGAGAGCGCGCGCGACGCGGAGCGGGCCGCGGCCGATCCCTGGTTCGACGGGGCGACCTTCGACCACACCCTGATCGCCGCGCCGCGCGCCGGCACGGAGCTCCCCGACGAGGAGCTCCTCGGCCTGGTCGCGAGCTGCATCGAGGCCCGGCCCATCGACAGCGCGTTGCCCGCGGCCGAGGTCGCGGCTTTCCTCGTCGCCTGGCCCATCGCCGAGCTGACCACCCCCGAGCTGGCCTGGCAGACCGCCGCCGAGGCGGTCTTCCGGGCCCGGGCCGGGGACGGACGGCGGCTGCGCGTGCACGTGCTCGGGGTGCGCCAGGCGACGCCCCTCGCCGTGGACACGGTGCGGGGGGAGCGCGCGGCCCGCGACGCGCTCGAGCGGCGCCTCGACGTCTGCGACGACGAGCGCGCGCGCTGCTTCCTGCGCTTCACGAACCACCGCGCGCTGCTGTGGCGCGGCCGGCACCTGCTCTGCAGCGTCGGCGTCGAGGACGTCTGCGGCACCCTGACCTCGTGGCGCGAGCGGGAGGCGCGGCCCGCCCTCGGGGCGCTGCTCGGGCTCCTCGTCGACGTCGCTGACGCGCTGGCTCTGCTGCACGGCTGGGGCGAGGTCCACGGCGACCTGTGCGCCGACACGGTGTTCGTCGAGCTCGAGGTGGGCGCCGTTCGCGGGCGCCTGGGCGGCAGGCGGATCGGTGAGCCCGCCGCGATCAACTTCGCGCCGCCGGTGCTGCAGGAGTCCGGGCCGGGGCGCGACGTGTTCGCGCTCGCGATGCTGACCGTCTTCGTCGTGCGGGGCCACCTCGAGGCGCCGTTCCGCGACCGGGTGAACGGCACCCTCTCCGCCGAGGTCTTCGACGGGCTCGACCTGCCAGGGCTCGGCGCCGACGCGCGCTGGCGCGACGAGCTGTGCCGGCTCGTGCTGCGCGGCGCCGACTTCGAGGCCGGCCGCCGCCCGAGCGCCGGGGAGTACGGCGAGGGCCTGCGCGCCCTGCGCCGTGAGCTCGCCGGGCTCGCCACCGGCGAGGCCCTGCCGGGCCAGGGATCGGCGACCTGGGCGCGCGGCCAGGACGGAGTCGAGACCGCCCTCGATGTGCTCGGCGTCGCCGGCAGCGTGGCCGGAGGCGTGTGCCCGAGCTGCGCGGCGCGCGCCGACACCGACGTGAGCTGGTGCGGGGCCTGCGGCGCCTGGATCCGGCTGCCCGCGCGCGGCGAGGGGGCGGCGCGGGAGGCGCCCCTCGACCTGGTCGGGCGCACCGTACAGGGCTACCGCATCGAGCGGATGCTCGGGCGCGGCGGGATGGGGATCGTGTTTCTCGCGCGGCAGGTGCGCCTCGAGCGCGAGGTCGCGCTGAAGATCCTGCCGCCTTCGCGCAGCCGCGAGCTGCGGCTCGTCACGCGCTTCGCCCAGGAGGCCCGCGCGCTCGCGGCGATCGATCATCCGCACATCCTGCCGATCTTCGACATGTTCGAGGCCGAGGGGGTGTTCTGCATCGCGATGGCCTGGGCCCGCGACGGCTCGGTGCGCGACCGCCTGGCGGTGCGCGGGCGGCTCGAGCCGGACGAGGCCGCCGGCTTGATCCGGCAGGCGGCGGCGGGGCTGTTCGCGGCCTCCCGCGAGGGCATCGTCCACCGGGACATCAAGCCGGACAACCTGCTCCTCAGCGCCGGCCGCCTCCGCATCGCCGACTTCGGCATCGCCTGCCGGCACGGCGACCCCGACCGGGACATCTTCGGCACCCCGGCCTACATGGCCCCCGAGCAGTGGACCGCCTTTCTGCAGGCCTCCCACCGCTCCGACCTGTACGCCCTCGGCTGCACCTTCTTCGAGCTCCTGACCGGAACGAAGCCGTTCCCCGGGCCGGGCTGGAGCGAGTACCGCAAGCAGCACCTGATCGACACGGCCCCGGACGTGCGCAGCCTGCGCCCGGACGTCTCCGCAGCCCACGCCGCCGTGATCGCCCGCCTCCTGCGCAAGAATCCCGCGGAGCGCACGCCCTCGGGGGCCGCGTTGGCCCGCGCGCTCGCCTGACACCGCCGGCCCGGCACGGCCCTTGCACCCTTCCCTTCCGCACCACGGAGCGCGAGGGCCTTTCGGCGCTTCGAGGTGGCGGCCGCCGTCAACGGGAAACATGGTGTACCCCGGTTGCTTCACCGGGATGTAGGCGCGAGCGCCCGGAGGCCGCTTTCGGGCCAAGCTGCTACGTCCAGGCCGCGAGCGCCTGGGCGAGCGCGGCGCCGTCGGCGAAGCGCCCCGCCGGCTCCTTCGCCATGCAGCGGGCGGTCAGGGCGGCGATCGCGGGGCTGAGGCCGGGGCGCGCGGCGCGCACGTCGGGGACCGGCTCGTGCAGGTGGCAGGCGAGCACCTCGACGGCGGTGCGCCCGCGGAAGGGGGGCGCGCCGGTCAGCAGGTGGTACAGGGTGCAGCCGAGGGAGTACAGGTCCGAGCGGTGATCGGCCGCCGAGGTGGCGAGGCACTGCTCGGGTGAGGTGTAGTGCGGCGTGCCGAGGATGCTGCCGGCGATGGTCGGGCCCGGGAGGCCGCGCTGGCGGGCGATGCCGAAGTCGGCGACCTTGAGCATCCCCGCCGCCGTCAGCAGCAGGTTCGCGGGCTTGACGTCGCGGTGGACGATGCCCTGCGCGGCCGCGGCGTGCAGGCCGAGGGCGGCCTGCCGCGCATAGCCGGCCGCCTCGGACTCGGGCAGCGGACCGCGGGCGCGCAGCGCCGCGTGCAGGGAGCCGCCTTCGGCGAGCTCGCTGACGATCGCGAGCAGGCCGTTCTCCTCGAACAGGTCGTTGACCTTGAGCAGGTGCGGATGGTCGAGGTGGGCGAGGAACATCGCCTCGTTGACGAAGCGCTGCTTGAACTCCGCGTTCGCGCCGCAGCTCGGCGGCAGGATCTTGACCGCCGCCGGCGTGTGCAGGAGCGTGTGGGTCGCCCGGTAGACGATGCCCATCGCCCCGCGTCCGAGCTCCTCCTCGAGCCGCCAGCCGTGCAGGGTCTGGCCTTCGAGCCCGTGCACGCCGACCGCCGCCTTGCCCGGTCCGTCCGTCGACAGGATGGCCGGGGTGTACAGGGTGTCGAGGGCAGCCGGCGCGGGCTCCGCAGGAGCTTCCTCCGCCTCCTCCCCGGGAATCAGGGCGGACAGCGCCGCGACCAGATCTTCGGCGGTCGGCAGCGTGCCCGTGAGCAGCCGCGTCAGCAGCGCGCAGATGCCCTCGACGAAGCCACCGGTCAGGGCCCGGACGTGGCGTGCCTCCACCGCCGTCGTGACCGCTGCGGCCACGTCGGGCTCTCGCTCGAGGCGCACCGCCTCGCCGCCGATGGCGAACAACAGCAGCCCGGCGAAGGCCCGCAGGTCGCGGACCTTGCCGGTCTCCGCGCTGCCGCCGGCGCTGGGCCAGGCGCGGTCGGTGCCGCTGTGCTGGATCGCCGCGCGCAGCGTGTCGTCCTCGATGTCGAGCACGATGTCCGCCGGCGTCAGGCCGAGGTCGTCGATGTCCAGCGCGTGCAGGAAGGCGAGGCCGCGGGCGATATCCCGGGCGAGGTGCAGCAGATCGAGCGCGCGCACCCTGCGCACCGCCGCGCGCCAGACCGCGAGGGAGCCCTGGGCGGCGTGGGGGAAGATGAGCCCGGCGAGGTCGCGGCCGATCCACAGCGCCGACTCGATGCGCCGGCAGAAGCGCACCCGCGCCTGGTCGGGATGGATGTGGGCGGCGAGCCGCTCCTGGAGCTTCGCGAGGTCCTTCCGCGCGAGGGCGATGTCCCTGCGCAGGAGGATGTCGGCGTCGTCGAGGCCCTGGACGAGGACGTCGACGCGCTCGCCGTCGAGCTCGGCCTCGAACACCGGATGGCGCCCGCACCAGTAGCTGTGGCGCGGCCTGGTCAGGGCCGGGAAGGGCCAGAGCTCGACGAAGGCGTCGGTCGGCGCGCCCTCGGTGCCGGTCAGCGGCCGCGCGCGCAGCCACTCCCGCACCCGCCGCAGCAGCTCGTCGTCCGGGATGCCGCTGCCGCGCTTCGGCGACGCGATCAGCGTGTGCTCGAAGCGCGCCCCGTCGAACCAGGGGTCGGCCGCGCCGCTGGGCGGGGCCGACAGCTCTTCGGCCTGCTGCAGCCGCTGGCAGAGAGGAAGCAGGGAGATCGCCTCGAGGGGGTCGGTCGAGAACACCCAGTGGCCGGGCTTCCAGCGCACGGCGAGGAAGGGGAAGCGCGCGCTGCTGCCGTAGCGGCTCCAGTGCTTGAACAGGAGGCTCTCCGGCTCGATGAGGATCAGGGCCGAGCTGCCTCCGGTCCAGCCCGGCAGCGCGGTGCGCCAGCGCTGGCCGCGGGCGACGTCGCGCTGGAAGACCGCGCGGTCGGCGGCGAGGAAGGCGCGTTCCTCGGCGAAAGCGGGGTCGTCGCACAGATGCTCGCGGAAGGGGTTGCGCCCGACCGCCGCGCAGGCGAGCAGGCGCTGCTCGAGGCGTCGCCAGTGGGCGAGGAAGCGCGCGGCCGCCCGCGGCTCGTCGAGGCTCTGGGCCGCGAGCCCGTCGCGGTTGCGGATGGCCTGGAACACGCCCTCGAGGGAACGCTCGGGCAGGACCCCCGTGACCGGGTAGCCCTGGCGCACGATCGCGGCGTAGCGTGCGAGCTCGGCGAAGCCAGGCTGCTGCCAGCCGTGGCGGACGAGCAGGGCGGCGAGCATGTCGTCGAGCACGGGCCGGGTCGGGTCGACGAGCAGCACCAGCCGCTCGCTCGCGCCGGGTCCGCGCAGCAGGGCCTGCTCGCCGAGGCGCAGCAGGTCGAGGGCGACCTGCATCCGCCGCGTGCCCGTGCCCGCGCCGTGGTCCTCGACGTGGGCGCGGAACATCACCTCGCCCGGTCCGGGTCGGGCGTCGACCGTCGCGGGCAGAGCGCGAAACGCGTAGGCGAGTGGCACCGGTGCATCCTCGCGGGGGAGAGGAGATCATCGGCGCTGCGCTCGCAGATGTCAAAGCCGACGGCCGGGGACGGCTCGCGCCGGGTGAGCCCGCCGCACCCGGCGTCAGCCCCGGGGCGCCGGTCTACGCGCCGCTCTCCGGCGGGTCGAAGGGCTCGTCGAGCTCTTCGTCCGCCCGCTCGAGCTCCGGGATGAGGACGGGGATGTAGCGGTCGGCCTCGCGCGCCGCGGCGACCCAGGTCGGGCTGATGTGCGGCCGCTCGGGCAGGTGCAACGCGTACTCCCCGACGGGGACGTTGGCGATGTGCACGCGCCCTTCGGCATCGGTCCTGCCGCGCACGGTCTTGTCCGCGCCGCGGCACTCCAGCGCGGTGTCGGCCAGCGGCCGCTCCTCGTCGCGGAAGACCTGGAGCGACAGGTGGAAGATCCGCTGGATCAGGATCGTGTAGGTCTGTCCGCGTTCCAGCGGCAGGAACTCCTGACTGCCGGGATCGAAGCGCAGCTCCTGGGTCATCAGTCTTCCTCGCTGTGGGGGTCGGAGGTGACGGTGAAAGAGAACGACTCGCTCCCCGCGCTGACCACGATCCGGGCCTTGCCGCTGAAGGAGAGGTTGAACCCGGAGCCACGCCGCCCGTATCCGGGCACGTAGCGGGCGACGGACTGTTCCTTGAGCGTCGCGCTGCCGGTGTACCAGTGGGGGCGCAGATCCTTGTCGTAGAAGAAGCCGTCGCCCTGCATGCCGCGATCGTCGTCCGCCTCGGCCCGCACCGACCAGTAGCAGGGGATGTACGAGTATTTTCCCTGTCTCAACGTGAAGCGGAAGACCTCGCCCGAGCGTTCGAGATCCTGGTACCAGTAGTTGTTGATCTTCCTGTACCAGCGGCCGTCGGCCATCTTGACCAGCCCGCCGCTGGTCGAGCCGAAGGGCGTCTTGGGGGGCCGGAAGTGGACCCGCATCGTGCGGCTCTCGCCGCGCGAGACCTTCTTCCAGCCCCAGCCTTCGTAGGCCTCGACCTCGATCCGGGCCTTCTCGTGCAGCGCGGCGCGGAAGCGGCGTGAGCAGGTGAGCTCGCCGAGCTTGTAGGTCAGGGTGGCGTCGTCGCCGATGCGGATCCCCTTGCCCTCCCACTGTTGCGCGGCGTCGAGCCACACGCCCGCGCCGCCGGAGCTCGGCTCGAGGTCGATGTGTCCGGTCCAGCGCCCGTCGCGGATCCCGCGCTCGGACAGGGGGGTCCAGGTCTCCTCGGTGCTGTCCTTGCCGACCGCGACGAACCTGTAGTAGAGGTCGTTCTTCGGCAGCACCGCCTCGTGCCAGTCCTTGATCGGCTGGGCCTTCTGGAACCAGTCCTCGGCGTCGGAGGTGCGCTGCATGATCGCGACCATCTCGGGCCAGAGCTTGAAGCGCTTCTCGCACTCCAGGCCGCGGTACGAGGCCCGCAACGTGACGAACTGGCCGAGGGGAGGCTTGGCGAGCGAGACCTTCTTCGTCGAGGTCGCGGTCTTCTCGCTGGTGCCGACGGTCCACGTCCAGTCGCAGGCCAGGTCGGTCGCGACCTCCTTGCCCTGGGCGTCCAGTCCGACGGCCCGGAAGTCGAGGGCGGACTCGTACTCGATCAGCCGCGGCATGATGAAGAAGTCCCGGGTGCCACGCCCGAGCTTCTTGTCCTCGTCGAACACGATGTCGATGCTCTGCAGCTGCCGCTGCAGCTGGAAGGTGCACACCTTCGTCCCGCGCAGGCTCTTCGACGTCGGCGGCAAGGTCGCCTGCAGGGAGAAGAGCAGCCCGGCCGTGGGCAGGTGGGTCTTGCCCTTCTTGAGCAGCGTCAGCTCGGCGAGGCCGTTGTCCAGCCTGCAGTCGATGGTCCCGGCGGCCTCGCTGTGGACGAGGCTGAACCGCGCCTCGTCGAGCGGCTCCTCGGTCGCGCCTGCCTTCGCCAGCAGCTGGATGCGGTACTGGGGCCGGGTGTCGTCCTGAACGACGGCCTCGAAGCGCTCCTCGTCGTCGCTCAGGGCGTCGAAGCGGCGGACCTCCTTCCAGTCGCCGAAGGTCTCCGGGCGGGTCTCGACGACCCCGAGGAGCTGCTCGAAGCCGACCACGATCAGCGGTGGGCTCTTGTAGAGCAGCGAGCCCGTCGGCGTGTCGAGCTCGATCAGCAGCCGCTCGCGGTAGTACCTGGCCTGCTTCTCCAGCTCGACCTTCTGCAGCCACGACAAGCCGCCGCTACTGTCGACCGGATCCGTGCCCCGCGTGAAGCTCCCTTCGGCGACCACCCTCGCGCTGTGGTCGTCCGGCACCTCGAGCTCCGCGGTCGCCGGGCCGCGACGTGACGAGAGCTTGAGCTTGAAGCTCGCCGGCAGCTCTTCGCCGCTGAGCTGCAGCGCGCAGCGCGTGGCGTCGGCGATCGCGTGCAGGGCGAAGGTCCGGTCCCCCTCGCTCTGCCACGGCGGGGGGATCGTGCCCGGGGTCTTCCAGCGGAAGCCGCTCAGCCGCGGCGTGCGCAGGCGGGGGAGGGCCGGGCAGCTGCCAGTGAAGCCGACGGTCTTCCAGAGCTCGGCGTAGTCCTTCGCCCGCGTCTGCAGGCGCTCGCCGTGGAAGAGCTCGAGCACCCGCTCGGGCCGCCCGTTCGGATCGCTCGAGACCATCCGGACCAGCAGCTTGACGCGCCGGGTCTCGTCCTTGTAGCGGATACGCCAGCGGTAGCTGTAGCGCTGCTCCCAGGGCTCGAACTTCCAGGTGCTGCAGGAGTACGGCTCGAGCTCGGCGGGCAGCAGCTCCTCGAGGTCCCAGCCCAGGGCGACCGGCTCGTCCTGCGTGGCGATCAGCGCTTCGACCTGGGCCGCGATCTTCTCGAGCAGGGCCGTGTCCATCTCCCCTTCCCGGAAGCCGAGGCGGACCTCGCCGCCCCGGGCCGTGGCGGTCAGCTGGTAGCCCTTGTGCTCGTCCTGCAGCGAGCGGGCCCGCACGAGCTTGTGCCAGCCCTTGCGCTTGCGCGACGGCGCGGGGATCGGCACCAGGCAGCGGTCGGGGTGGGCCTTGCGCCGTTGTTGGAAGGCGACCAGCTCGCTCGGATGGGGCGACGACGGCACGTCGTAGGCGTCGGGGCCGAGGTTGAGGTCCGGGTTCCAGTACGACTTGTAGCGCAGGGTGTCGGCGTCGTGGCTCAGGTAGTAGTAGACGCTGACCTTCTTCGCATCCTCGGGGTCGAGCAGGACGAAGAACGAGGCGTCGACCACCTCCTGGGCGTAGCTGCGCCAGCTCTCGTGGGTGCCCTGGGGGTCGGCCCAGACCCGGGGCTGGGTGCCGTCCTTGAGGTCACACATCACCGTGCGCCAGGCGGGCGCCTGGGGAGCCTTCGCGAACGCCATCTTCCAGCGATTCGGGCTGCCCCACCGGCCCTTGTAGGCCATCCACGGCGTCTCTTCGGTCACCAGCTCGATCACGTAGCCGTCGCCGAGCTCGAGCTGTTTGTGGCCGGCCGCCGCCGTCGCGTAGTCGTGGGAGAACAGGCCCAGCGCACCGGTCACGCCGGGCTCGCGGTAGGCGCCCTTGAACCAGGCGCTGATCGACGGCACGTTGTACGAGCCGTGGCCGTACATCGTGATCGCGATCAGCGGCTTCCTCTGCTCCTTGTCGCCGAGGCAGATCAGGTCCTGGATCGGGCGGGCGGTGGCGGCC
The DNA here is from genome assembly GCA_030428695.1 of bacterium. Next base: position 566 of record JAUIEM010000022.1, on the reverse strand, counting down.
GTGTGGCAGCCCCAGACCGAGTGGTCGTCCTCGCCGCCCTCCTCGAAGTACACCAGCTCGACGTCACCGGTGTGGCGCGAGACCATCGGGATCGCCTGGTTCGTCGTCGGACCGTTGCCTTCCTCGTCGGTGGCGCAGCTCATCATCTGGACGAAGAAGAACTGGGCGAAGCGCTTCTTCTCCCAGCGCCCCGCGTTGGCGTAGACGACGACCGGGTATGTGCCTTCGCGCTTCTTGCCCTCGATCGCGTTGATCGGTGCCAGCCCTGTCTCCAGGTCGATCTCCACCTCGGCCACGGGCGCGTACGGGGGGAGAGCGCCGAACATGATCGGGATCTGCAGCTTGACCGACTTCGGGTAGCGCAGGTCGATCTCCTCGAAGGTCGACTCCGGGAGCGCGAGCTTGCCCGTCGTGTTGACGTAGTGATACATGTACGGATCGAGATCCTGGCGCAGGTTGCCGAGGAAGGCGAAGACCGTGCGCGGCCAGTACCACTCCTCGGCGTCGGCGAAGCGCGAGGCCCCGACCCGCAGGGCGGGAGCCCAACGCCGGCAGGAGGCGAGCTG
>JAUIEM010000482.1 GCA_030428695.1 bacterium | reverse complement strand
CCCTCGCGGATGCGGCCCACGACGACGTCTCCAGCCACCGCATCCTGACCGGCGCCGACGGCCGCCCGCACCCGACGCTGTACTTCAGCCTGGTCGCCACCCCCGGCCAGACGCTCCACGAGCTGACCGCCACCTTCGCGCACGAGCTCGGCCACCTCGCCCGCGACACCGGCAGCGAGAACGCCTTCTACAGCGACCGGCCGCGCCAGGGCCATCCCGACACCGGCCCGCGCTCGGTCCCGTACAGCATCGGGACCATCGTGCGGACCCTGTCGCAGACCCTCGAGGAGCGGGCCCCGCGCTGACCCTTGCGCGGGGCCCCGAATCCGCCCCCGCGCCTGTCCCAACGGCTTCAAGCTTGCACCGAGGGAGAACTTGGAACAGAATTGAAGCTCACCCCATCCTGCGAGCCACGCATGCTCGACGCCGCGCAGCCGGACGCCCTCCTCAAGGTGCTCAGCCACCAGCATCGCGGGACGCTGTTCCGTATCGGAAACGCCGGCGCGAGCATCGGCAACCGCGAGCAGGCCGACATCCCGCTGCGCGACCCGTGGGTCTCCTACGACCACGCGCGCATCGTGCAGAGCTCGAGCGGCTGGGTGATCCAGGATCTGCAGAGCAGCAACGGCACCTTCGCCGACAAGCAGCGGGTGCTCGGCCACGCCCTGCTCAACGACGGCTCGATCGTCTACATCGGCCAGACCCGCTGCGTGTTCCACACCGCGGCACCCCAGGCCGTCACCCCGCCGAAGCGCGAGACGGTGCTGCCCGCGCCGCCGCCGTCGGACCCCGACTCGATCACCAGCAACCTCGGCACCCGGCTCGAGAAGTCCCTGCCCGGCGGCCTGTGGATCGTGCACCTCGACGGGGAGATCGACGCCGACGCCGCCGAGGGCCTGAAGGTCTGGATCGCGGCCGCGATCGAGCAGGGCCTGCAGTCGGTCGTGCTGTCGATGGAGAAGGTGCCCTACGTCAACTCGACCGGCCTCGGGGTGCTGATCAAGATCCACGACATGGTCAAGCAGGGCGGCGGCAAGATGCTGCTCGCCAAGGTGCTGCCGAAGGTGCAGAACCCGATCGAGATGCTCGGCCTGCAGCGGGTCTTCACCATCGCCGACGACGTGCGGGCCGCCCTCGCGATGCTGCCGCGGGTCGGCAGCCTGACCAGCCGCCTCAAGCGCACGGTGCTGCAGCAGGCGGTCCCCGACCTCGGCCCCGAGGAGGACGAGGTCGACCCCGGCCCGGTGCTCAAGGCCGAGCTCGAGGTGCTCAGCGGCAGCCGCCAGGGGCGCCGCTTCCCGGTCGAGGCCGGGGAGGTGATCATCGGCAGCCGCCTCGACGTCAAGATCATGGTGCCCGACCCCTGGATCTCCTGGTACCACGCCCGCATCTTCAGCGAAGGTGGCAGCTTCTGGATCGCCGACCTCGACAGCAACGAGGGCGTGTGGGTCGACGGCCGCCGCGTCGACCAGCGTGCGCCCCTGACCGAGCGCTGCCAGATCAACCTCGGCAAGACCAGCTTCGCCTTTCGCCACGTCGGCGTACAGGAGGAGGACGCGAGCGTCCCCGCCTTCCCGCTCGGCCGCATCCGCACCGGCGCCGTCCGGGGCATCGTGATCTACCGCGAGCTCGCCGAGAAGCTCGAGATCATCGTCAGCTGCGCGGGCTTCGAGCGCACCGACGACTTCCGGCCCTTCGGCTGGATGCTGCCGCGCAACTGCGCCTCCGTGCCCCTGTACGGGCGGAGCGGCGATCCGCGCCTCGACCTCGACACCTGCGACCGGCTGCTCGTGATGCGCTACGACGTGCCCGGCACCAACCTGCTCGATGGGGTCGCCGGGGTCGTGATCGAGCTCGCCGGCGGGCTGTTCGGCTTCAAGATCCCGCGCCCGGGCTCGCGCCGGCCCCTCACTCCCTGCGCCGGCTGCGGCTCGGTGCACTGCGCGCGGGTCGGGAGCTAGGCCGGGTGGCCCGGGTCTACCTGGTCGACGGCACCTTCGAGCTCTTCCGCTGTTTCTACGGGGCGCCCCGCGCAGCCGACGCGGAAGGGCGGGAATGCGGGGCCGTGCGCGGCCTGCTCTTCACGCTCTCCTCGCTGCTGCTCACCCCCGGCCTCAGCCACGTCGCGGTCGCCTTCGACCGGGTCCCGAAGCCCGCCCGCACCGGCCCGGAAGACGACCGCCTGCTGCAGAGCCAGCTCGCCGTCGCCCACGAGGTCGTGCGCGGCCTCGGCATCACCCTCTGGCCGATGGTGCGCTACCAGGCCGACGATGCCCTCGCGACGGGGGCCGCGCGGCTGCACGGCCTGCCGGAGGTCGAGCAGGTCGTCATCTGCACGACCGACAAGGACCTGCTGCAGTGCATCCGCGGCAGCGCGGTCGTGCTGCTCGACCGCATCCGCAAGCGCACCACCGACGAGACCGGCCTGCGCAAGCGCTTCGGGGTCGCGCCAGCCTCGATTCCCGACTACCACGCCCTGGTCGGCGACCCCTCCGACGGCCTGCCGGGGATCCCGGGCTGGGGGGCGAAGTCGACCGCGAAGCTGCTCGACCGCTACGGACACATCGAAGAGATCCCCGACGACCACCGGCGCTGGCAGCTCAAGGTGCGCGGCGCCGAGCGGCTGGCCCGCAGCCTGCGGGAGCGGCGCGCCGAGGCTCTGCTCGCCCGCGACCTGTCGATCCTGCACGACGACCTGCCCCTCGCCCAGGCGCTCGCCCCCCTCGCCTGGCAAGCCCCGCCCCGCGAGGCGCTCGACGCGCTGATCGCCCGCATCGGCGGGGGCGAGGTGCGGGACTGGTTCGCGGAAGCGGGCAGGTGGTAGCAACCTGTCCCGCTTCCTCCTCTGCTCTGTCCAGAGTGAACGGTTGCCAGCGCCTAACATCGTGTGTTCAGGTCTGAAGCATGGTGCCGTTGGGAGAGTCCGCACGGAGAAAATGAAATCCTGTTGACACATTGTCTCGGTTTCGTTATTGTGCTTGCAGAGAATTTACCGAGAAAGGAGAAATCATGCGCACGCTACGCACCATCATCCCAACGATCAGCTTGATCTTCACCCTGTCCCTCGTCGGTTGCGGAACCGGTGAGGCGCTCGGTGAGATGCAGACCGAGAGCAAGCTCGAAGGGAGCTGGCATGAGGTCGAGGGCGACGAGGAGTACCACTTCTACGACAACGGCACCGTCAGCTACACGACCGAGGTCGGCCTCGAGGCGACGGGTAAGTGGGAAGTCGTCGACCCGCAGACGATCGAGCTGCGCTTTGAAGGCCTCGCCGAGCTCGCCGGCCCGCGTCTCTTCGACATCCGCTTCGAGAAGGACGGCGACCTGCTGAACCTCGAGAGCTCCTCGGACGACACCACGACCTTCGAGCGGGTCGAGAGCGCCGGCTGATCGGAGCAACCGCGCTCGCCGGGAGGTCCCTCCAGCGTCCCACAGCCCCGCCCCGCGGGGCTGTTCGCGTTTGTTGGGGAGATCGTGGGGCAGATCAGCGCAGCCGGGGCCGTCCGCGCGGAGCCACGCTCGTGCGGGGACGGGCTCTGCCGTGACGCGTGCGCAGATCCGGCCCGCGCATCACGGGGCCGCGGACCAGGCCGAGGGATGCGAAGCTCACGCCCCGCCGCGGAGGTTCCCCCGAGCGCAGCATCAAGGCGTCGCAGCGGCGGACCAGCCCGGCGCTGAAGACCATCTCCGCGGTCTCGGTCCGGTAGCCTCCCTTCGTGAAGCGCAGGGTGTAGCGCGTCCCGCGCGGACGCTCGACCGCGAGGAAGTAGACGCCGTGGCGATCGGTGTACACGGAGGCCGACGTCGGGCTCGTCCGCACGCGCACCCGCTCGAGCGGCTCGCCATCCGCGCCGAAGAGCAGCCCAGAGAAGCCCGCGCTGCCTTCGCGCCCGTGGGTTCCGCCGGCCCGCTCCGGGCCGCTCTGCCCCGACTGCCCCGTCCCGCGGAGCACGAAGTCGCAGGTGCGGCGGGCGCGGTGGGCCTCGACGACAATCGAGGTCTCGGACGGCCGGAACCCCGCCTTCCGGGCGAACACCCCGTAGCAGGTGCCGGCCGGGACCCGCAGCGTGTACGCGCCGCTCGCGCTGGTGCGCACCTGGTAGGTCGCCGGCACGGTGAAGAGCAGCGCGCCCGCGATCGGGCGGTCGTCGGCCGCCGAGTAGACGTGGCCCTCGATGAAGCCGTACTGTCCCTGGGCCATGCTCTACCTCCCGCTGATGCGCTGCAACAACTGTAGCGGGCGCCGGACCCTGGACCCGCGTGTTTCGGATTTTTCTCGGCAGGCAGCCCTACACCAGCTCGCCCGCGAGCTTCACGACCTCTTCGCCCTCCTCGCGACGGCGGGCCCGGGTCAGCAGCTGCGTCAGGCGGTGGCCGAGGCGCTGCAGCATGCGCCGGCCGAGCCAGGGGCGGGCGCGGCCGAGGCGGCGGAAGGTCGCGCCATCGAGGTAGAGGCCGTGGCTGCGCTCCTCGGCCTTGACGTCGGCGCGGGCCTTCTGGTCGGCGAGCAGGCTGGCCTCGCCGAGGCACTGGGAGGGACCGACCTCCTGGACCGAGTAGCGCGGATGCGAGACCTCGAGACCGCCCTCGAGCAGGATGGTCATCCCCTGGAGCTCCTCCCCACGGGTGATCACGGTCTGGCCCTTGTTCCAGGTGCGGGTGGCGCAGCAGTTGAGGACCCGGATGCGCTGGGCGAAGCTCAGCCCGCGGAACAGGAAGATGTCGTCGAGGATGTCGACGAGCTCGGAGGTCTCGTGCAGCCGCGGCGGGCAGATCGCCTCCTTCTCGAGCTCGACCGCGACGACGACCACGGTCGAGTTGTCCTTCCCCCCGTGGTCGTTGGCGTGCGCGATCAGCCGGTCGGGGACGTCTTCGAGCTCGTCCGCGCCGAGCGCGCCCGCGAGCCACTCCGGGGTCTCGATCACGTCGCTGAGGCCGTCGGTGCACAGCAGGATGCGGTCCCCGGGCAGCACCCCGAAGGACAGGAGGTCGACCTGCACCTCCGGCTTGTTCCCGACCACCCGGCTGAGCACGTGGGCGTAGGGATGGCCGCGGATGTCGGCGCGCTTGATCACCCCCGCCTCGCACAGCTCCTCGGCCATCGTGTGGTCCTGGCTGAGCTGGTGGACCTTGCCCGCGCGCAAGAGGTACATCCGCGAGTCTCCGACGTGCCCGAGGACGGCGTGCTCGCCGAGCACGAGCAGCGCCGTGGTCGTGCATCCCATCCCGCTCAGCGCCATCTGCTGGCTCGCGCGCTGGAAGACGGTCCGGTTCGCGCGGTGGATGGCGGCCTCCAGCAGGGCCTCGAGCGGCCCCGGGGGCTCCTTGCCGAGCAGCACCGCCTCGACCTCGGACCAGCGCTCGGTCAGCTCGGCGGTCAGGGCCTCGACCGCGAGCTTCGAGGCGACCTCGCCCGAGGCGTGCCCGCCCATGCCGTCGGCGACGACGTACAGGCCGAGCTCGTCGTCGATGTGGTAGGAGTCTTCGTTGTTCTCGCGGACCAGGCCGGGGTCGGAAGCGCCGACCCCCAGGCTGACGATCGTCTTCATCGGAACCTCGCGGAAGGGGAGGCCCGCATCATAGGGGACACGCCCCCCTCAGGAAAAGTCGGTGCGCTATGAGGGCCGCGCGTGCACCTTCACCTGCTCCCCGATGCGGGTCATGATCTCGCGCAGCGTGTCGTAGCTCTCGTGCCGCAGGCGCACCCAGGCGTTGGCCATGTAGCCGGCGGCGACCGGCTGGGTCGGGGTGCCGGGGGCCGGGAAGTGGTCGTCGATCAGCAGGTCCTTGAGCTGGTGGCGCATCTTGTCGACGCCCTCGTAGCCGACGATGATCCCGTCGCAGCTCGGTCGCAGGGCGATCATGCCAGCGGCGTACTTGCGCGAGCGCCGCTCGAGCACCTTGCCGAGGGCGACCGCCGCGCCCCACTCGCGGTACAGGTCGATCTCGTGCGCGGCGCAGTACAGGTCCCAGGCCCCGACCCCGGGCGGCCGGCAGCCGATCTCCGAGAACTTCAGCCCCTTCGGCCCGAAGAACCACTCCATGTGGGTGGCCGAGGTGCCGATGTCGAGGATCTTGTTGACCTTGCGCGCCATCGACGCGACTTCCTGGTAGGACGGCTCGTCGAGGCGGTTGGTCGTGACGATCTGGGGCGAGATCCAGCGCGTGCGCATCGCCTCGAGCACGCCCGGGTAGAAGGTCCCGCCGCTCGAGGGCATGGCCGACC
>JAUIEM010000021.1 GCA_030428695.1 bacterium | reverse complement strand
GGGAAAAGATCGACGAGGCGCCGAAGATCGTCTCGTCCTTCAGATTCTCGAAGTCGTCATCAAACACGCTGTACTCGTCATCGGTACAGTGCAGGATGAAGTGGATCTTCGGCTGGACCAGCTCGGTCGATCCCTTCCTCCTCTTGGTGCACCCCACCGCGACGACACAGAGCAGGATCACGAGCGCGATCCTGGGACTGAGCGTTCTCAACACTAGAAACCTCCACACACTTGACGGCTCACGGGACACCCGGGTCCCGGAGCTCGTTACCTTATCTCAAACTCAACCCTTCCAGACCGAGGTAGCGGACGTGGGTGGGCGCCCTGTCGCTCTGGAATGGGATCTGTGATCGACTTCCCCTTGCCACGGGCAAGTCTACCCGGCTTGCCGAGAAGATACAAGCCGGACTCGTTTCATCCACCCGGCTGTGGAGGATTTTCGGACCGGGAATGGAACGACTTGCATCGGGCTCGGTCCGCAGGCCTCGGAGGTCCGCCTCCAAGGCGGGCGGAAGGCGGTTTCGCAGGGATGGGGAGGAGATAGGCCTCAACCTCCGCGCGTGCGGACGCCGATACGAGAAAATGAACCGGGAGCCGCGCTCCCTTGCCGAGGAGATCCCGATGGCCAGCCTTCGCTGTGGAACCCTGTTTGTCTTGTGCGCCCTCGTCGGATGTGTGTCTTCGTCCCGACCTCTGAAACCGAAGCTGGTCGAGCAGCAGGAGGTCGCCGACATCCCCGTGCCGCGCCTGTTCACCTTCGACAAGGAAGGCAGCTACGTCTACACCGACAGCTTTCGCTCCGCAGAGATGGTCTACCACGGCCCCGGCTGGCTGCGCGGAGACAAGGTCCGCACCTTCTACACTTCCTTAATGCCCCAGGCGGCGTGGAGCTACGTCCGCAGTGAAGGTCCCGACCACCGCACCATGATCTTCCGCAAGGGCGACGAGGAGTGCCAGATCCACACCCGCCCCGCGCGCAGTGACGAAGGCGTGGAGCTGGTGATCCAGTTGCGTCCACGGGCCTGACACCGATGCCGAAGTTGCCCGGCGGGACGGGATGAAGTTGCCCGGCGGGCCGGGATGTGGTAGTAGGGATGCTGCCGCGGTGCGCGGCGAAGGTGTCGGGAGTCAGGCTTGATCGGGGAAGATCTCACATCCAATCCGCCCGCAAAGTCCAAAGCCGCGCGGGCGGTGATCCTGTTGGTCGAGGACAACGTCGGCAGCCGCGAGGCGATGGGGGAGTTCCTCCGCCTCGAGGGCTACACGGTGGTCGAGGCGGCCAATGCGACCGAGGCGCTGCGCCAGGCGAGCGCCGCCGACCTGTTGTTGACCGACCTGCGGCTGCCCGGCATCGACGGGATCGAGCTGATGGAGATGGTCCGCCAGCGCGTGGCCGGCCTGCCCGCGATCGTGATCACCGGCTTCGCCTCGATCGACACCGCCGTCGACGCGATCCGCAAGGGCGCCTACCAGTACCTGACCAAGCCCGTCGACCCCGAGCATCTCGTCTGCCTGGTCGAGCGCGCCCTCGAGGAAGACCGCCTGCGGCGCGAGGTGCGCCGCCTGCGGGCCGAGCTCGAGTCCCGCTACGGCTTCTCGACCATGATCGGCCAGTCCGAGAAGATGCGCGAGATCTACGAGCGCATCCGGCGCGTCGCCCCGACCCAGACGACCGTGCTGATCACCGGCGAGAGCGGCACCGGCAAAGAGCTGGTCGCGCGGGCGGTGCACCGCCTGTCCCAGCGCGCCGATCAGCCCTTCGTCGCCGTCAACTGCGCCGCGCTCTCCCCGACGCTGGTCGAGAGCGAGCTGTTCGGTCATGAGAAGGGCGCCTTCACCGGCGCGGCGCGCAAGCACGAAGGCCTGTTCTTCGCGGCCAACACCGGCACGATCCTGATCGACGAGATCGGTGACCTCGCCCTCGAGCTGCAGGCCAAGCTGCTGCGCGTGCTCGAGCAGCACGAGGTCACGCCGGTCGGCTCGACCCGGACCCGGCGGCTCGACGTGCGGGTGGTCGCCTCGACCCACGTCGACCTGGTCAGCGCCGTCGAAGAGGGGAAGTTCCGGGAAGACCTGTACTACCGGCTCAGCGTCGTCACGATCCATATCCCGCCCCTGCGCGAGCGCATCGAGGACATCCCGCTGCTGGTCAGCCACTTCCTCGAGACCTGCCGGGCCGACGTCGGCGGCGAGGCCCGCGCCTTCAGCGACGCCGCCCTGAACAAGCTGATGGCGTACAACTGGCCGGGCAACGTGCGCGAGCTGCGCAACGTCGTCGAGGGGCTGGTCGTGCTGACCCCCCACGCGACCATCGACGTCGAAGACCTCCCCGCCCGCATCCGCGGTGTCAGCGGCGGCGAGACCTCGCCCGCGCGGCTCGCCGGGCTGACCCTCGACAAGATCGAGCGGATGGCGATCGAGCAGACCCTCGAGCTGACAGGCAGCAACCGCACCCAGGCGGCCAAGATCCTCGGCATCGGGCTGCGGACCCTGCAGCGCAAGCTCAAGGTCTACAGTCACCTCGACGAGCGGGGAGAGGACGACGGCGGGGACGACGACGAGGACTGAGTCGGAGGCAGCGGCTGGATCCTGCACGGCGGCGGCCATCAATCAATGGAGGAAGGAAGAGGCAGCAGGGAGTGCAGCGAAGTCAAGGGACGTTCCTGCACCCAGCACTTGGTTGTCAGCGTCCTGTCTCCTCCTGGTCCTTGTCTTTTCCTGGATTCCTGACTTCCTGCATTCCTGATAACTTCTTCTTCTTCTCTTCTCTTTTCTTCTCTTTTCCTGGATTCCTGCTGCGGAAGCCGATCAACCATGCGCCCTGGCGATCTGCGCCGGTTCAGCCTTCCCGCACCGGGAAATCGACGATGAAGGTCGACCCGTCGTGGAGGCTGAGGTTCCCTCCGTGCACCTCGATCAGGCTGCGCGCGATCGCGAGGCCCAGGCCCGGCCGGTCGGGGTCGCCGGAGGTGAAGGGCTGGAACAGCGACTCCCGCAGCGCCTCGGGGACGCCCGGCCCGTCGTCGGCCACGCTGAGCAGGGCGCGTCCCTTGCGCCGCACGAGCCGGACCTCGACGCGGCCGCCCTGGGGCAGGGCCTCGGCGCTGTTGACGAGGATCTCGTAGACCGCGGTCGAGAGCGCCTCGGGGCAGATGTCGACGCAGAGCTGCGCCTCGAGGTCGGTCTCGAAGCCGACCGCGGGGAACTCGCTCTGGACGCGCAGCACCGCTTCCCGCACGACCTTGTCGAGGCAGTGCGGGCCGACGATCCAGCTGCGGGGCTGGCTGAAGGAGAGGAAGCGGTCGACCAGGCGCTCGAGCCTCGAGACCTCTCCCGAGACCGCGGCGATGTGGGGACGCGCGGCGGCGCTGCGGCGCTGCGCGCTGGCGAGGCGGAAGCGCATCGAGTTCAGGGAGTTGCGGATGCAGTTCGCGAGCCCGGTCGCCATCTTGTCGACGTTGGCGACGTAGCCGGCGGCGAGGTTCTTCGTCAGGGAGCGGCGGTCGAGCAGCAGCAGGAGGACCGAGAGCGCGAGCAGGAGGGAGGCGATATGGCGGTTGAGCAGGAGGCGGGGCAGACCGGAGGAGAGCGCGGAAGGGGCGGCGGGGAGGGGGCGGCAGCTGACGCTGAGGTAGCCGACGCAGCCCCGGTCGTCGGCCAGGGCGCAGCGCACCTCGAGCCGGCCGGGGAGATCCTCCGCCAGGAGTCCGACCCCGGCGAGCGACTGCTGGTCGCAGTCGAGGATGCGCATCCCGAGCAGCTGCTGGCGGTCGCGGCTGACGCTGAGCCAGAGGCTCTCGAGCGGCAACGAGTCGGCCACCAGGGAGAGCGGCTGCCCGGACTTCAGCCGGGTCTCGAGCGCGCTCCCGAGGGTGGTGAGGGCCTCCTCCGCCTCGCTCTCCATGCTCGGGGGCTGGCCGTGCAGGCGGGTCGCCTCGAGCGCGGCGGCGGCCACCCAGACTCCTAGACCCGAGAGAGCAAGGATCGACACCAGTCGGCGCCGTTTATGCGTGGAGGAGCCAGAAGGGCATGCCATCTTGACGTCCTTATGGGCCGCGGACGCGGGTTCCGGGCCGGTCGAACCACTAGCATCAAATACCGCGCCAGGTGGCGGGCGCGCGCTCAGGAGCGGCGGAAGATCGTGACGACCGAGGTCCGGTCATCGCCGCCCATGTTCGCACACAAGCCGACCTCGGGCTGCCGGGCGAGCTGGTAGTCGCCGGCCTGGCCGAGGCACTGCTTGTAGACCTCGAGGATCTGCTTGACGCCGGTCGCGCCGACGGGGTGCCCGTAGGCGATCAGGCCACCGCCGGTGTTGACCGGGAGGGAGCCGTCGAGGTCGGTCACGCCTTCGCGGATCAGCCGGGCCCCGGCGCCACGCTCGGCGAAGCCGAGCGCTTCGTACATCAGCAGCTCGGTGACCGAGAAGCAGTCGTGGACCTCGGCGACCTGCACGTCGCTCGGCGCCAGGCCCGCTTGCGCGTACGCGCGGGCCGAGGCGCGGGCGGTGACGTCGAGCCAGGTCAGGTCGGGGACCGCGGCGAGCGGCCCGCAGGCGTGTCCGGCGCCGATCACCTCGAGGCAGGCGTCGCGCTTCTCGAGCTTCTCGAGGCCCTGCTCGGAGACCAGCAGCAGCGCCGCGCCGCCATCGCTGACCTGGGAGCAGTCGGACAGCCGCAGGTACTCCTTGAACTCCTCGTTGCCGAGGAAGGTGTCGCTGCTCTGGCAGTCCTCGAAGCTCAGGGTGCGGGCCCGCATGTGGGCGAGCGGGTTCTTCGCCGCGCAGGCGTAGGCCTTGGCGGAGACCCGGGCCGTGTCGTCGGGACCGGCGTCCGTCGCCGCGTAGTAGGCCTTCCCGCGGCGGGCGAACATGCAGGGGAAGGTGAAGTCGTCGAGGCCGCGCTCCTGCTCGAAGTGGGCGGCCCGGGCCAGGAACTCGGCGCCCTGGCGCGCCCCGACGGTGGTCTGCACCTCGGCGCCGGCGATCAGCACGACGTCGGCCCCGGCGCGGATCGCGTCGAGGCCGGCGAGGAAGGCCAGCCCGCCGGAGGCGCAGGCGCCCTCGACGCGCATCGCGGGCAGGTAGGCGAGGTCGGGGTCGGCGCGGGTCAGCATCGCGCCGAGGTGTCCCTGCTGCGAGAACAGCTCGCCGGCGAAGTTTCCGACGAAGGCCTTCTCGATACTCCCGGCGGGGACTCCCGTCGCCGTCAGCGCGTCGCGCACGGCCTGGGAGAGGTTGTCCTCGAGGCTCGGGTTGGTGCGCTTGCCGAAGTCGGGGTGCTTCTTCCAGATGAAGTCCGGGTGGTACTTTCCGATGAACGGGGTGATCGCGCCGCCGATCACGAATGCTCGCCGCATGTGGATGTCCTCCGTAAGAGATCGCCGCAAGGGATTCTAGCAGGGCCAGGGGGAGGCGTCGAGACGCGCGGCCCGGCGGCCCTTTGGGCAGATCCAAAATGCAACATAAGGTAAATTATCGGCCAAACGGAGCCAGGGGGGAGCCCACCGCGTCGGGCTGCTCGATGCCGACCTCGATCGCGCGGCCGGATCCGCTCTCGCGAAATCGACCCGGATTCCGACAAGCGCGTTGACACCCCGTGCCCACCCGGATATTCCACCGCGCGGAGGTATACCGGTGATCGAGAACGTCGCACGAACGCAGCCGGACGAGAGCCGCGACGGGTCGTCGCTCCGGCGCTTCAAGAACTCCTACCTCAAGCCGTTCATGAACACCGACATCTCCCTCCGGGGTCTGCCGTTGATGCAGGCCTGGAGCGGCCGGCCCGGGCCGACCGTGTGGCTGACGGCCTGTGCCCACGGCGACGAGATCGGTGGCAGCATCGTGATCCAGGAGGTGTTCAAGCGCCTGCGCAAGCACCCGCTGGTCCGCGGCGACCTGTTCGCGCTGCCGATCATGAACCCGATCGGCCTCGAGATGGCCGTCCGCGAGGTCCCGTTCAGCGGCGAGGACCTCAACCGCAGCTTCCCCGGCAGGCCCGACGGCTCCCTGGCGGCCCGCATGGCGGCGAAGATGTTCACCGCCATCGAGGACAGCCGGCCGGCGCTGGTGCTCGACCTGCACAACGACTGGATCCACTCGATCCCGTACGCGGTGATCGATCCGCAGGATCCGCGCTTCGACGCGGCCGCGCAGGCGCGCACCCTCGAGGTCGCCCAGCGGATCGGCTTCGTGGTCGTCAACGAGACGACGCCCGTCGAGGGCTCGCTGAGCGACTGCCTGCTCGCTCGCGGCATCCCTGCGCTGACCGTCGAGCTCGGCGAGTCGCACGTCGTCAACGAGAAGAACATCGCGCGCGGTCTCGCCGCGGTGTGGAACGCCCTCGACCACCTCGGCCTGGTCGACGCGCCGGGCGAGGCCTTCCAGATGGACCTGCCCGCGCGCTTCTTCGGCAAGCGCCTCGGCTACGTCGAGGTGCGCTGCGCTTCGAGCGGGCTCGTCCGTTTCCACGTGCACCCGGGCCAGACCGTGGTGAAGAACCAGGTGCTGGCGAAGATCTTCAACCCGTTCGGCCGCCTCCAGGAGACCCTCCGCGCTCCGAGCGAGGGCCTGGTCCTCGGCTACTGCGACTCTTCGTTCGCGTATCCGGGGGCGAGCGTCGTCGCGCTGGCGCGTACCATTTCCCCAGAAGCAGGAAAGACATGAGCGATTCCGCGAAGTCCTCGCGCAAGAGAGCGCGCAAGCCCTCCCCCGCCGCCTCCCCGAACAAGACCCTCGGTCCGGTCGCCGACCTCGAGCGGCACCTCCCGCGGGACTGGTGGAAGACGCTGTTCAACGCCGTCTACCTCAAGACCGACGGGGACGTCGTCGAGAACGCGCAGATCACCCGCGACGAGGTCGACGCCGTCGTCCGGCTGGCCGGCCTCGAGAAGGGCGACCACGTCCTCGACCTGTGCTGCGGCCAGGGCCGGCACGTGCTCGAGCTCGCGCGGCGCGGCTTCCTCAACCTGCACGGCTACGACCGCTCCTCGTACCTGATCCGGCTCGCGCGGCGCCGGGCCAGCGCCGAGGGGCTGCGCGTCGGGTTCCGGGAAGGGGACGCGCGCAAGCCCCGCTTCCCGGCCAGCTCCCTGGACTGCGTGCTGATCCTCGGCAACTCCTTCGGCTACTTCGAGCAGGCCGAGGACGACCTGCGCGTGCTGCGCAACGTCCACACCTGCCTGCGCTCCGGCGGGCGGCTGCTGCTCGACCTGACCGACGGGGACTGGATGCGCGGGAACTTCCAGGCGCGCTCCTGGGAGTGGATCGACCAGAGCCAGTTCGTCTGCCGGGAGCGCTCCCTCGCCGCCGACGGCCGGCGCCTGATCAGCCGCGAGGTGGTCGTGGACTCCGAGCGCGGCGTGATCGCCGACCAGTTCTACGCCGAGCGGCTCTACGCCCGCGACGAGATCCGCGCCCTGCTCGAGCGGGCGGGCTACGTCGGCGTCGAGCTGCACGACGGCTACCGCACCGACTCCGACCGGGGGCAGGACCTCGGCATGATGGAGCAGCGCTTCCTGTGGACCGCGCGGGTGCCCGAGAAGGCGTCGGCGCCGTCGCGGCGCGTCCCCTTCCCGAAGGTGACGGTGCTGCTCGGCGACCCGCGCCTGCCCGACCCGGTCAAGCTCGGCGGACACTTCAACCCCGAGGATCTCGCCACCGTCCAGCGCCTGAAGGACTCCCTGTCCGAGCTCGAGGAGTACCGCTTCAGCTACTGGGACGAGCACGCGACCTGGCTGTCGCGGCTGCAGAAGTCGCCGCCCGACTTCGTCCTCAACCTCTGCGACGAGGGCTTCCACAACGCCGCCCTCAAGGAGCTGCACGTCCCGGCGCTGCTCGAGCTCTTGCAGGTCCCCTACACCGGCGCCGGGCCGACCTGCCTCGGGTTGTGCTTCGACAAGAGCATGGTCCGCAGCATCGCCCAGGATCTCGACATCCCCGTGCCGATGGAGACCTTCATCGCCGCGGACGACCAGGGCGGCACCCTGCCCTCGGTCTTCCCCGCGCTGATCAAGCCCGCCCAGGGCGACAGCTCGATCGGCATCACCAGCCAGGCCCTGGTCCGCGACGCGACCGAGGCCCTCGCCTACCTGGCGAAGCTGCGCGACGAGCTCCCGGGCCGGGCGGTGCTGGTGCAGGAGTACCTGTCCGGAGCCGAGTACAGCGTGACGCTGATCGGCAACCCCGGCCAGGGCTTCACGGTCCTGCCGGTGCTCGAGGTCGACTACAGCCGGCTCGACCCCGGGCTGCCTCCGATCCTGAGCTACGAGTCGAAGTGGCAGCCGGACTCGCCCTACTGGACCCAGATCCAGTACAAGCGCAGCGAGGCGCCGGACGAGATCAGGAAGCAGCTCGTCGACCACTCCGCCCGGCTGTTCGAGCGCTTCGCCTGCCGCGACTACGCCCGCTTCGACTTCCGCGCCGACGCCGAGGGCCGCCCCAAGCTGCTCGAGATCAACCCCAACCCGGGCTGGTGCTGGGACGGGAAGATGAACCTGATGGCGGGGATGGCGGGCATCAGCTACGCCGGCATGCTGCGGCTGATCCTCGAGGCCGCGCAGTGGCGGGTCGAGAGCGAGGGGATCTGAGCGGCTCGGGCGGTTCGGCGCTCTGCACCGACTCCGCGGTCGCTGCGTGCCGGCCGCGGAGCACACCCGTGGCGCGAGCGAACGACAGGAGGCGGTGAGCCCCCTGCCTCGATGGCGCGCGCTGGGCTCCCGCAGACAGAACGATGACCCGGGGCGGCCATCGTTGCGGGATCAGTCGTCGGCGAAGAAGCTCTCCGCGGCCTCGGATGCCTCGTCGAAGGTCTGGTAGATCTTGCAGAAGCCGAGCAGTTGCATGACATTGAGGATCTTCGGCGGAAGCTCGGCGAGCCGCAGATCGCCGCCGCGCTCGCGGATCTTCATCACGGTCGCCTTGAGCACGCCCAGGCCCGCGCTGGAGATGAATTCGAGCTCGCCGGCGGCGACGACCAGGCGGACGTAGCCGCTGTCGATCAGCTCTTCGAGCTGGTTCTGGAATCGGGAGAAGTTATGGGCGTCCAGCGAGCCGCGCAGCGAGATGACATGCACGGGCTCCGGTCCGCGGAGATCTTCCTCAACCCCGATCGTCAGCATGCTCGACTCCTCGCTCGCCGTTGCCCGAGTATAGGAAGCCGCTCCGGGGCCCGCGACCGTTTTTTCCCGCGGCTGCGGCGCCTCATCCCCCTTCTTCTGCTGCTGCTGCTCGGCGCCTGCCAGCGCTACCCCTACTCCGCCGACAAGCTGCTCGAGCTGACCGAGCGCGTGCGCTCGGGGGAGCGCGGCTGGGCGAGCGACCTCGCGCAGCTCGTCGCCTTCGGCCGCTACCGCTTCGGGAAGGAGGCCCGCGCGTTGATCGAGGACGCGCAGCGCCGCAACCCCGACCCGCTGCTCGCGATCGTGCGGGACTGCCTGCGCGCGGACAGCACCGGCCTGTCGACCTGGGTGACGGTCCACGTCGCCGGCGCGGAGTCGACGCTCGCGGCGGGCAACCCCAGGGACGCCTACCGGCGGCTGTCCGCGCTGCACGTGCTGGTCGACGCCAACCAGCTCGACCTCGGCACGCTGCGCGGTGACGCGCAGCAGGCCTGGCTGCAGCAGCTGATCGCCCTCGAGCTCGAGGTGCCCGCGGTCGCCGCCCTCGAGGACCCGGTGATGGCCCGGGCCTCGCTGACCAACCTCGGGGACTCCTGGGTCGACGTGGTGGTGCCGGGCGCGGCGCCCCTGGTCGGCTTCGCCGAGATCGCCAACGCGGTGCTGCCGTCGAACGGGCGCTACCGCTACGAGATCTACCGTCAGCCTGTCGAGGCGGGCGCCTTCCGGCTCGAGCCCGGGGCCTCGAACAGCATCGACTTCGAGCTGCTGCCGGCCCGCACGGTCAACGCGCCCTGGGGGCAGCGGGTCGAGACGCGGATGACGATCCGGCCGGTGTTCTTCCGCACCGTGGAGCACGACTTCTCCTGCTTCCTCGCCTCCGACACCCTGCGGGTGGTGCGGCTACCGCGGCGCAGCCTGCGCGTCGCCGACGACTCCCTGGCCAGCGTGCTCGCCAGCATCGGCGCGCTGGCCGAGGACCTGCCCCCCGAAGAGCTGCCCGCGCTGCGCGAGCGCGCCTTCTTCGGCACGCTGCTGCACCGCCCCGCGCGGGCGCCGCTGCTCGCGGCCCTCGGCGCGACGCTACAGGCGATGGACCCACAGCTGTGGCCGGACGACGAGCGCCTGGTCCGCATCCTGATCGGCTTCGTCGCGGAGGCCGAGCGCCCACCCGAGCGGGCCGAGGCCCACGTGCTGTGCGGGCTGCCGCCGCCTCCTGAAGAGCTGGAGGAAGTCCCGGAGGAGACGCCCGGGGCGGAGGAAGTCCCGGAGCCGCCGCCCGGGACGGAGGAAGCGCCATCCCCCTGAGCCCGTTCGGTGCCCCGAGAACGGAGCTCAGCGCGCCTCGGCGATGGCCCGGGCGATGCCGAGGCGCAGCTCGGCCGGCCGCAGGAAGGGCAGCGGCGGCGCGGCGCGCTCGAGCTTGCGCACCTGCTCGAAGATGAAGCCGTTGGCCGGAGCCCGCAGCCCGTGCTCGGCGGCGAGGGAGACGATCTCGCCGTTGAGCTCGCCGATCTCGGTCGGCTTGCCGGCCTGAAGGTCTTGCAGGGTGCTCGAGCGGGCGTCCGGGTCGATCGTGATCACGCGGCCGAGCAGCAGCCTGAACAGCGCGTCGGGCAGCCCGAGCAGGCGCACGATCCAGGATGCCGGCAGCGCCCCGACCTTGCGGTCGCGCCAGCCCGCCGCCCGCAGCACCCGCCGGCCTTCGGCCAGGCAGCGCGCGTAGCACCAGCGCAGGTCGGGGGTGGCGAGGGAGTCCGCGATGCGCAGGCCGGTCGCCGCGCAGATGCCGTTGTTGAGGTTGAGCAGCAGCTTCCCCGCCTGGATGCCGGGCATGTCCGCGCTGAGGTGCAGGGGCTCCCCCGCCGCCGCGAAGGCCTCGACCAGGGCGGGCAGCCGCGGATGCTCCGAGGCGGCCGCGTAGATCGGCCCCTCGGTCAGCTGCCGCAAGCGCCCCTCCTCGCGCAGCACGTTGAAGGTCACCATGCCGGCCAGGGCCCGCGGTCCGAGCGCTTCCGCCAGCTGCTCCCCGTTGTGCAGCCCGTTCTGCAGGCTGAGCACCAGCGCCTCCGGCGCGAGCAGCCCGGCCAGGGTGCGCCCTGTGTCGACGGTCGCGCGGGTCTTGACGGTGACCAGGACGACGTCGCAGTCCGCGAGCTCGTCCGGGTCCGTCACCACCCGCAGGCTGTCCGCGGGCCGCACCGTCGTGCCCCCGAGCGGCTCGGCCTGCAGCGCGTCGCGCAGCAGCGCGAGGGAGGGCCGCCCGAGCAGCGTGACCCGGGCGCCGCCGGCCGACAGCCGCACCCCGACGTAGCCGCCGATCGCGCCGGCGCCGAAGATGCCGATGGAGAGGCTCACGCGCCCGCCTCCGTCTTCCCCCGCCACTCGCCGATGCGGGCGCGGCGGCCGTCGAAGTCCGACGCGTCGTAGGAGATGAGCCGGCAGGGCTCGCAGCGGAAGGGGAAGGCCCCGAGGCCACGGGTCTCGTCTGCACCCTGTGCGCGCCAACCGGCGCCGCAAGCCGGGCACGGTCGCTGCTCTTCCCGCTCCGGGGGCCAGCGCCCCCAGTGGCGATGAAGGGCATAGAAGGTCGGCAGCCCGGTCACCTCCTCCAGCCTCCGGGCGAGCGCCCGGCCCTCGCGCGAGAGCGCGCTATCCGCTTCGGCCATCTGCTTGTAGGCGGCGGTCTCGAGCGAGCCGCAGCCGAGATCCACGTGCAGATGGTGGTGGTAGCTCGTCGCCCAGAACATCAGCGCCTCCCGCTCCTGCGCGGTCAGCGGCAGGGTGTAGAGGGGCACCGGCGCGCCGGTCTTCGCGGCGAACACCGGCCCTTCCTCGTCGCTCCCCGTCACGTGCAGGAAGAAGCCCTCCGCGGCTCTCCAGTCGGGGCTCGGCTGCCCGTCCGCGAGCACGCGCACACGGGGCTCGCCTCGGGCCAGCGCGCGCAGCTTCTCCCACGCTTCTGTCGCCCAGCGCGAGTGATGGCGCGGGTCGAGGGCGTCCGGAGCGGCGGCGTAGAGCACCGCGCGGAGCCCGCCGTCGACCCTGCCGTGCAGGGCCCGGCCGACCAGCTGGCCGTTCTTCCAGGCCATGGCGAGGTACCACTGGAGGGCGTCCTCGAGCTCGTCGAGCGCGCCGTCCTTCGCTTCCACCGTGATCTCTGCGAGCAACACGCTCAAGCCAGCGCGACCGGCTGCGACCACAGGAAGCCCTGGCCGAGGCCGATCCCGAAGCGCCGCGCCTGCTCGGCGTCGCGGGAGGTCTCGACGCCTTCGGCGATCACCTCGCAGCCGACCGCCGCGGTCAGCTGCAGCAGCCGCCGCACGAGCCGCTGCTTGGCGACGTCCATGCCGGCGCCGCGGATCAGCTCGGCGCCGATCTTCACCGCGTCCGGCTCGAGGACCATCACGCTGTCCAGGCTGCCCCGGCCCCGGCCCACGTCGTCGATCAGCAGCCGCATCCCCTCGCGGCGCAGGGCCTTCAGGCGCTTGACCAGGCCCCAGGGGGTGCCGATGAACTGCTCCTCGCTCAGCTCGACGTAGAGGCGCAGGTTCGCGCAGGAGCGCAGCAGCAGCTGGACGACCCGGAAGGGCACCTCGAACAGCGTGCTCGGCCGCAGGTTGACGTGCACCCGCAGGCCCGGCGCGAGGGTCTGCGCCTTCTTCAGGCAGGTGCGCAGGCAGTACAGGTCGGCCATCGCGAGCTTGCCCTGGCTGCGCGCGAGCTCGAGGATGCGCTCGGGGTCCTCGAACACCCCCTGCTCCGGCCCCCGGCACAACAGCTCGTAGCCGACCACGCTCTCGTCGGCGAGGGAGACGATCGGCTGGCCGACCGCCGACAGCTCGCTGTCGAAGGCGAGGCGCTGGTCGCCGAGCTGCAGGGTGTGGCCGGGGGTGCCGCCGAAGCCGCGGAACTCCTCCTGCTCTTCGAGGGCCTCGCGGGCGAGCTCGAGGGCGGTGTCGAGGTCTTCGACATCCCAGGGCAACGAGACGACGCCGAGGCTGAGGTCGACCTTGAGCGGCTCCCTGTCGGTCAGCACCGGGGAGTCGGCGCAGGCGCGCAGGCGCTTGGCGACGTGGAAGCCTTCGGCGACGCGGGTGCAGGGGAAGAGGCCGAGGAACTCGCCGCCGAACAGCCGGCCGAGGATCTGGGTGCGGCGGAGCTGGCCGGACAGCCGGCTCGACAGCTCGCGGAGCAGGTTCTCGACGCACTCCCCCGCAAAGTTCTGCTCGATCTTGTCGAAGTCGTCGCACACGACGAGGATCGCGACCAGGCTCGAGCCGGTGCGGTGGGCGAGCTCGAGCTCGCGCCGCAGGGCCATGCTCAGGCCGTACGGGGTCAACAGGCCGGTCGCCGCATCGCGGGAGCTGTCCGCGCCCTTGTCCTGCTCCTCGATGCGGCGGACCATCCGCCGCAGCTCCTCCTCGCGCTCGCGCAGCGCCTCGTGATCGCGGCTCTCGCGCACCGCCCGGCGCAGCGAGGGCGCGAGCCGCATCAGGCGGTCGGTCGCGACGACGTCGGTCACCCCGCGCTCGAGCCAGGCGAGCTCGACCTCCGGCTCGAGGGCGCTGCACACGACCAGGCAGGGCGGGACGGGCCGCAGCCCGGCGCAGCGGTCGAGCAGCGCGGGCAGATCGAGGCCCGCGCAGCCGCCCTGGACGATGACCGCGTCGCGGCCGACGAGCGCCTCGGCGAGCCCCTCCCCACCGGTGTGCATGCCGACATCGGCGGGGATGCGCGCGGTCTCGAGGGCCTCGCGGATCGCGGCCAGGCCGGTCGGGTCATCGCTGATGAACAGCAGGGTGAGGGGCGTCTCCATCCTAGCGGCCCTCCTTCTCGAGGCGCTGACGCTGCCGTGAGAGCGAGAAGGCGAGCACTTCCTTGGTGCAGTGCTCGCAGTAGCCGTAGCGGCGGCGCATCGTGTCGATGCTGGTCTCGACGGTCTTCTGCGCGCTCGGCGTCAGGCCGCGGAACTCCGCGCTGCCCCAGGTCAGGATCTGCTCCTCGATGGCGTGCAGCTGCTTCTCGCGGGCCTGGAAGAAGTTGCGCTTGATCGCCTTGAAGATGTCGGCGAACAGGGTCGCGGGCTCGAGCCGGGCCGGCTTCCCGCGGTTCTCCACCGTCCAGGCGGCGATGCGCGAGAGCAGGTTGCGGCGGAAGATCGCGGGCTCCTCGCGGATCGACAGGATCTCCTCGACGCGCTCGAGCAGCTTCTCGTTGACGTCCTCGAGCTTGCCGGTCTTGTCGTTGAGGATCTTCTCGCGGGTCACGTACGCCCGCACCTGCACGAAGTAGTCGTCGAACAGCCGCTGGTACTCGCTCTCGTCGACCAGCCCGACCGCGTCCTGCACCTCTTCGGCCACCCGCCCGAGGTAGTCGCGCTCGAGCAGGACGATCAGATGCTCGTGGTCGAAGTAGCCGTTCTCGTGGGGCAGCCGCAGGAAGTCGAAGACCGAGACCTCGCGGATGAACTCGCGCAGGGTCGCGATCACCGCCAGCGGGCTGAGGCAGTGGAAGCCCTTGCGCTGCGCCGCCGCCGCCAGGATGGTCAGAACCTCGCGGGGCGAGGCGCCGTGGCGTCCCTCGTAGGCGCCGTCGAGGATGCCCTCGAACTCCTCGAGGGCGTCGTCGAACTCCGCGCGGATCTCCTTGAGCCGGGCGAGCAGCTCTTTGCGCTCGTCGTCCTTCCAGTCCTCCGGCGTCTCCCCGCGGTCGTACAGGTAGGCCTTCTGCAGCGGGTTGAGCTTGCCGATGACCGGGCCGAAGGCGCTCGGATGGTTCTTGAGCTTCGGCCGCCGCAGCCGTGTCAGCACCGCCCACAGCGCCGCGATCTCGCCGACGTGGGGGGCGATGTGCTTGCCGCCCGCGACGCTCTCCATCGAGCGCTCGTAGATGCGCGCCTCCTCGCTGAAGCGCAGCAGGTAGGGCACCTCGACCAGCTCCATGCGGCCTTTGAAGGAGCCGAAGTCGGGGTCGCGTTTGAAGAAGCTCAGGTGCTTCTCGTTGCTCGTCGCGAGCAGCACGAGGTTGAGGTAGGCGACCATGCCGGGCAGGCTGATCGTGCCCTTCTCGGAGGTGGTCAGCAGGTACTTGTTGGTCTCGAGGGGCCGCTTGAAGAAGTCGCTGTATTCGACCAGGCCCCCGTTGGCGGCGACGAGATCGCCCTCCGGCTGGATCAGCTGCGCGTCCTGCAGCATCGTCGGCGCCGTGCCGCGGTCGAAGCGCAGCAGCCGCGCGCCGGCGTCGACGTTCCGCTGGGGCTCGATGGTGACCGCCCCGAGCCGGTAGCGCTTGGAGACGTAGACCCGCTCGATCTGGATGTGCCGGACGAGCTTCCGGAAGTCGCCGTGATGCGCGAGCATCAGGCTCTTGTAGATCTCCGCGCACATCGGGCAGAGCTCGCCGTGGCCGACGAAGGTGCGCGTCAGCAGCCGCTTCCGCTCGGCTTCGGACAAGGCGCTGGTCGCGAGCAGCTCGGCGCGGTGCGCGCGCGGGATGACGAGGAACGGGTTCTCCTTCAGCTCGCAGCGCAGGCGGGCGTTGATGTCCAGGGCGTCGACGTAGGCGAAGGAGTTGTAGGGAAGCTCGGCGTCCGGCTCGGTCGTGAAGCCGAGGTTGGTGCGCTCGTACTTCTCCGAGAAGATCCAGTTGATGCGGTACAGCGCCCCTTCATCGGTGTGGCTGTATGCCTCGAGCCCGCGCATCAGGGCCTCGACGAGGCTCGACTTGGCCGAGCCGTTCGGCCCGTGCAGGAGGATCATCTTGTCGATGCGGCCGCGGTCGGCGAAGCCCCGCACCAGCTCGTACAGCTTCTGCTGCACGCGCTCCTGGCCGAAGACCGCCTGCTCGGTGCCGTCGGCGAGCCCGTCGAAGAGCTTGAAGCGGCGGACGGGGCCGGCGGGCAGCTCGACCTCGGAGGAGCCGAAGGACTCGAGCATGTCGGCGAGGTAGCAGGCGGCGTCGCGCAGGCGCTGGCGCGGGTGCGCGAGGACGTCCTCGACGAACTCGTCGAAGCTCATCAGGCGCTGGTGGGCGTCGAAGCTCTCTTTCGAGCGGGTCGCGAGCTCGTCCAGGAAGGACTCGACGTTCATCTGCGGGTCGTCCTCTCGGCTGCGGTCGGCGGTCCGCTCCCCAGGGTACCACGTCCGGCGACGGAGGCCGAACGGTATTCGGAGGGGCCGGGGATGGGCCCTCAGAAGGGGCAGTCCGAGATGTCCTGGTCCCGGGTCTCCGGAAACAGCTCCGGCATCATGTCGATCAGCTCGTCGAGGAAATCGGGCCCGTCGATTCCGTCGCGCTCGAGCGCGGCCTGGTTCGCCTCGGCCTGGCTCTGGTAGCCGCGCGAGAGGTTGTACGCGGTGCGCTCGACCGAGTCGGCGGCGAGCGCCCGCACCCAGGGCACCTCGGCGAAGGGCAGCAGGCGCTCGTGCAGGACGATCCAGGTCGCCGCCGCGAGGCGGTTGGTGGCGCGCCGCACGCGCCCGGCCCGGGCCTCGAGCTCGAGGTTGATGGCGAGCCGGCGCAGCAGCCGCTCGCGCTCGTGCGGCTCGACCGCGCCGATGAAGCTGGTCAGCCGCGCGGCCGTATAGCCCTTGCCGCGCGGGGGATGGCGGCGGACGAAGGCGTACGCCGCGTCGCAGTCGAAGCCCAGGGTCGCGTAGCTCGCGTCGTCGATGAGCTCGTCGGAGCGGGCGGCGAGCTTCGGCCCGCGGGCGAAGGTCTCGAGCAGGTACGGGCCGAGGTCGGGCTCGTAGCGCGTGGGCTCGAGAGGCGGGGCACCGAGGAAGCCCGCGAACAGGAGCCACACGGCGGGCGGCGGCCGGCCGTTCGCCGCGCCGACCGCGAAGGCGTCGGCGAGCAGGGCGCGAGCGAAGGGCAGGTCGCAGGGGGCGAGCCGCATGTCCATCGAACGCAGCCGCTCCTCGAGCTCGGCGCCGCATTGGAATCCGGACCAGAGGTCGGTGCAGCCGGCGCTGTCCTTGAGCAGGATCGACAGCGCGTCGAAGCTGCCGTCGTGGCGGAACTGCAGCTGCATCGTCCGCGCGCCGGACCCGTCGATCGCGCTGACCAGCCCGTGGGAGAAGGCGGGCACCGCGAGCGGCCGGGGCGTGACTCCGGCGGCGCGCAGCTCCGCGCACAGAGACCGCGCGGTCTCCCCCAGGGCGCCGGTGTGCGGCCAGCCCCCGAGCTCGGAGAGGAGCGCGAGCGCCCGCCCTCCGTCGGTCTGGGCGGCGGCGCGCAGGACGTCGCACAGCTCCTCCTCGTCGCCGTAGCCGCGCTCCCGTCCGATCGCCGCGGTCAGCGTGAACAGCGTGCTCGCGACCCGGGCGTTGGACTCGCGCGCGATCGCCGCGAGCGTCAGCGCGTTCTGGACCCTGTCCTTCAGCCCGTCGGTAGACACCGGCTCGTCGTCGAGCAGCCCCCCCTGGCGCAGCAGCATCTCCGCCTGGTCGACGCTGTCGAGCAGCTGCGCCACCGTCTCCCGCGCCATCGCGTCGAAGGCCTCGCGGATGTCGCCGAAGCTCTCGGCCAGGATCTCGTCCGAGGCCTCCTCTCCGGCGAGGCGCAGGAGCGCGACCAGGTTGAGCTTGCGCCGCTCGTCCAGGCCGGCGTCACGCAGTGACTTCTCTGCCATCGGCACCAGCTGGCGGCGGATCTTGTCCTGTAGCTTGCGGGCGATGCCGGGCTCCTGGAAACAGGCGTGCAGCAGGCTGAAGGCGCGCCCGTGGAGCGGGCCGTCGTCGTAGGCGACGAGCCAGGTCAAGGAGCGGCCCAGGGTACGGAAGCGCGGCGAGAGCGCGCGCAGCACGTCGCCGCAGGTCAGCTCCTGGTCGTCCTCCTCGATCAATTCGAGCAGGGCCTCGCGCAGGGCGCGGATGGCGGGGGTGGCGCGCGGCTTCTTCGACTTTCCGGGGCGGGGCATGGCATCCTCGGCGATGGGGGAAGTAGCGTGCATGATACAGCCCCGACGCCCGCACGTCGCGTCTCCAACCGGCCCGCCCACCGACGGCTTGCATCCTCCCCCCGATGGTGTACCCTTGCCGCTCCTCGCACGCTCCCCGGACACGATGGCCCGCGCTTCCGCTTCCGCTTCCCGCCGTCACGCCCTGCTCGTCGCCCTGGGCCTCTCGGTCCTGTGCCTGGGCGTCTACTACGCCTCGCTCGGCAGCTCGGTCGGCGGCGGCGACAGCGGCGAGCTGATCACGGCGGCCTGGGATTTCGGGGTCGCGCACCCGCCGGGCTATCCGCTGTGGATCCTGCTCGCGAAGCTGTTCATCGAGGTCATACCGGCGGCGAGCGTCGCCGTGCGGGTCAACCTCTTGTCGGCGGTCTGCGACGCGGCCGCCGCCGGCGTGATCTGCTATGTGGTCAGCCGTCAGGGGCGCAGCCTGGCGGCGGGCGTCGCGGCCGGGGGGTTGTGGGCCTTCGGCAGCCTGATCTGGCGCTACGCGATCGTCGCCGAGGTGTTCGCCCTGAACAACCTGTTCGTCGCGCTCCTGGTCGCGGTCGCCTTCGCCTACTGGCGCCGGCCGCGGTACCGGCTCGCCTGGTGCGGGGCCTGCCTGTTCGGGCTCGGGCTGACGAACCACCAGACGCTGCTGTTCGTCGGCCTGCCCCTGGTGCTGATGCTGCTGCGGCGGGGTCTGCGTCTGCGGCCTCGTGACCCGGACAAGCCGCCGCCGCGGCGCCTGCGCCGCTGTCACCTCTTCACCTGGAAGCGGATGGGCGGGCTGGTGGGCGCCGGCCTGCTCGGCCTGCTCCCCTACCTGCAGATGCCGCTGGCGAGCTCGATGCAGCCCCGCTACACCTGGGGCGACCAGAGCACCTACGAGGGCTTCAAGAAGCAGCTCCTGCGGGAGGAGTACGGGACCTTCCGGCTGACGACCAACGACGACGACGCGGACATGTCGCGGGCGCTCGGCCAGTACTTCCACCAGTACACCGACGACCTGCTCTGGGTCGGGCTGCTGCTCGCCGGCCTCGGGCTGGCCTCGGGGCGGCGACGGGGCAGTCCGCTGCCGTGGCTGCTCGGGATCTGGATCGCCTACCTGATCATCTTCCAGAAGCTCGCCAACATCGGCCTGAAGCCGGACACCCTGCCCTACGGCGTGTTCATCCGCTTCTGGCAGCTGCCCCACGTGCTCGGCATGATCGCCTTCGGGCTGCTGTTCGCGCGGGCGGTCCGTCGCCACCTCGGGGGCTGGGCCTGGCTGCTGGTGCTGGTCGCGCTCGGCGCGCGGATCGGCGTCAACTTCGGCGCGGAGAGCCAACGTGGCGACATGCGGGTCCACGACTACGGCGTCGCGGTGCTCGAGAACCTGCCCCAGAACGCGATCCTGCTGAGCAGCGGCGACCTCAAGGTCGGGGCGGTGCGCTACGCGCAGGGGCCCCTCGGGGTGCGCAGCGAGGTGCCCCACCTGGCGGTGCCGCTGTTGGCGGCGCCGTGGTTCGTCGAGCAGACCCGGCACCACTTCGCGATCGACATCCCCGGGCCCCGGCTCTTCGGGGAGGAGGGCTTCACCATCGCCGAGCTGATCGCGGCCAACCCCGGGCGGCCGTTCTGCACCGTGATGGACCTCGCGAGCTACGACCGCTCTTTCGAGGCGACCCACCGCCAGATGCCCTTCGGTCTGGTCAACCTCCTCGTGCCGCGCGGGGCGGTGCTGCCGGTCGCCACGCTGCGGACGATCACCGCCCACCTGCTCGCCTCCGACAGCCTCGGCGCGGCCCCCGAGCCCGAGGGCAGCCGCTGGGAGCGGACGGTCTGGCTCGCCTACTACCGCGCCCTGTGGAGGACCGGGGACGAGCTGCTCAAACAGGGCATCGAGCGCGACGAGCGCGCGCTGATCGAGCTCGCGACGGACTGCTACGAGAAGATGGACCGCAACGTCGAGGACACCTTGCCGGTCTCGCACTACAAGAACGCGGCGATCGCCTACTTCACCCTGCAGCGGTCGGAACAGGACCGCGTCCACATGCGCTACAATCTGCGCATGTTCCAGCACCTGGCCCCCGCGGACCACCCGTTCCGGCCGAAGGCGCGGACGATGCTCGAGCGGGTGGAGTAGCATGCGCTTCGAAGACCTGCGGCCCCAACGCAAGAAACGCGAGCTGCTCGTCAAGGTCCGGCTCGAGCGCGTCGACCTCCACGAGGCCGTGCGGGAAGCGGTCCGCGCGCAGCTCGGCCGGAGGGTCGCCGGAGAGCTGCTCGACAAGGGCCTCGAGATCGAGCCGCGGCGCTGCTACCTGGCCTGGGTCGGCGAGCGCTGGCAGCAGGCCGAGCACGTCAAGCGCGGCGCCTCGCGGGAGGAGGCGCTGCAGTACCTGTACACCGACTTGATGAGCGCGCTGCAGCGGCTCGGCTCGGTCAGCAAGGAGGCCCTCGAGGGCCGCCGGCTGACGATCAACACCGCGATCCGCCGCGCGAAGAAGGCCAGCCCCGAGCAGCTCGCCGCCGCCCTCGAGGACGCCGACCGCTGGACCCTGAGCAAGTACGCCCGGCGCGTCGCGCGCCAGGTCTGGGAGCTCGTGCTCGACGTGCGCGCGACGAAGAAAACCGAGGCCGGCCCGAGGGTGACGCGCCGCATCTGGGCCCCCGGCACCGACAAGTTCGAGAGCGAAGAGAAGCCCCTGCCCGACTTCGAGCAGACGCCGGTCGCCGGCTGGGCGGCGGTGCTGACCGGCCGGACCAGCTCGGGCACCCTCGAGCCGATCGGGCGCGCCTCGCTCGGCATCGACATCCAGCGGCCGGACGCGCGCACCGCGGTCGTCGCCCTCGACGGCTTCATCGACAACGCGACCGTGCGCCAGCTCGACGAGGCCCTGCGCGGCCTCGACCGGGCCGGGGTCCAGGCGGTGGTGTTCGACCTGCGTCGCCTGACCTACGTCAACTCGACCGGGCTCGGCAGCTTCGTCAAGTTCCGCGGGCTGTTCCAGGGCAAAGGCGGCGAGGTGGTCCTGACCGGGGTCCACATGAAGCTGATGATCGTGCTCGAGATGCTCGGCCTCGACATCGTCTTCGAGCTCGCCCCCACCCCCCAGGCGGGACTGGAGGCCCTGCGCGGCTGAGCCCGCTCGATGCACCGGCCTGAGGCCCGGACGCGCGGGGCTCCGCGGGCGCTCGTTTGAAGTCGGGCCGCGGCTGTCCTAGACTGACTCGATACACCCCTGAGGAAGCCGTGTATGGACAAGCCGATTCCGGATGCGCACCGCATCAGCGCTTCGGGCGACGTCACCCACGAGGTCAGCCTGAACACGGTCCTCGAGCAGGAGCTCGCGATCGAGCGCGAGCACCTGACCCGCTTCCAGCAGCGGCTCGATCTGCTGCGCCAGAAGGCCGAGAAGCGCGTCTACATCCCCTTGCGCAACATGTTGCAGCGCAACCACGAGGAGAGCATCCCCGACTCCTACCTCGAGGTGATCGGCGGCTGGCAGTCCGGCGAGCGCTTCACCATCGAGGTCGGCCGCACCGCCGTGGTCGGGCGCGACAAGGGGGCCGACCTGGTGCTGCGGGACAACGGCATCTCCCGGGCCCACTGCAAGATCAAGAACAAGGACGCCTGGGCCTTCCAGGTCAAGGACCTCGGCAGCCACAACGGCACCCGGCTCAACGGCAAGCGCATCGACGAGGCGACCCTCGAGCACGGTGACCTGTTGTGGGTCGGGCTGACCTTCATCTACTTCTCGAGCTCGCTGACCGGGCTGGCGATGCGGGTGCGCGAGCACAGCTTCCTGCGCTCCGAGGAGCTGCAGAACGTCCTGCGCTACGAGGACACGATCCACCACATCCAGGTCGGCGTCGCCCGCATCTCCTACGAGCTCTGGCGCCTCGACCACGCCGACCGCAAGAAGATCAAGCCCTCCGAGCTCGCGATGAAGGTCCACCGCTTCAAGGAGAACGCCGAGGGCATCCTGCGCGACCTCGAGGAGGAGCGGGTCAAGGCGGACGGGCTCCTGATGCGGGTCGTCCAGGTGCCGTCGACGGTGCGGGTCGAGCGCGACGACAGCGGCGTGCCGAGCGTCGATCCCCAGGAGCGCATGGACACGATCCTCAAGGCGCTGCTCAAGCTGCGCTCCGACCTCTCCACCCTGCAGCGCTTCCAGAAGAAGGCGACGGGCCTGATCAAGAAGCAGATCATCTTCCTGCGCGAGATCGGCCGCGAGCGCGAGGCCGAGGCCCTGGCGAAGGAATCCGCCGAGCTGATCACCCAGCGCTTCCGGCTCGCGCCTCTGTAACCTACTTCGGCAGGTGGATGGCCTCGCACCAGTAGCTCAGGGCCATCGCGCCGGTCGGCTTGACCAGGCTCTGGCGGCCCTGGTAGGTGACGGTCGCCAGCCCCTCGACGAAGGATCCGCAGGCGTCGAAGCCGGTCGCGAAGGCTTCCTTGCCGTCCTTGTCGACGTAGCTCCAGCGCGCTCCCTTGAGCTCGACGCCCTGTTGCTCCCCGCCCTCGGCGACCGGCAGCAGCCCGGAGCCGAAGCGTCCGACGCGGGTGAAGCGCGGCGCGACGAGCTCGCGGCCGGCGAGATCGTACAGGCCGTACAGGCCGTCCTTGAGCAGGGCCAGGCGGCCCTCCCCCACCCGCTTGGCGTCGTCGTACACGCAGGGGATCTTCGGCTGGCCGCGGGTGTCGATGAAGCCGAGCTTCTCGTCGCCCCCCGCCATGTCCTTGATCATCGCGATGCCGTCCTCGAACGGGTAGGCGTAGTCGAAGCGGTGGCGGATGCGCAGGTCGCCGCGCGTGTCGACGTAGCCGTACAGGCCGAGGCGGGCTCCCGGGTAGCGGCCGGGCTCCCAGTTGCAGACCGCGGCCAGGCCCTCGCTGAAGGAGCGCACGGCGCGGTAGTCGAGGGGGATGCGCTCCCGCCCCGTCACGTCGATGAAGCCCCACTTCCAGGTCGCCGACTCGACGTCGCCGAGGCGGCGCGAGATCTTGAAGTCCTTCTTCGCGCCGGCCAGCCCTGCCGAGAAGCGGCTCTTGAAGCCGTCGTAGCGGAGGGGGACGCGGGTCGCGCCGCTCCGGTCGATCGCCCCCCACTTCTTGCTCTCGCAGACGACCGCGAGCTCCTCGGCGAAGCGATGGACCTGCTCGTAGCGGCAGGGGATGACCTCCGCCCCGCCGGGATCGCAGAAGCCCTGGCGCCCGCCGCGGCTGACGGGGACCAGGCCGTCCTTGAAGTCGTGGCCCTGGAAGATGAACTTGCCGTCGTAGCGGTTCGGGATCGCGAGGGCCCCGCCCGGGTCGATGAAGCCGAGCTTCTGGTCGAGCTTGACGGCGGCGCGCTCCTCGGAGAAACAGCGGGCCCACTCGTAGCGCGGCTGGATCGCGATCGCGCCGGTCTCCGCCGCGAGGTATCCCCACAGCCCGCCGTGGGAGAAGGGGATCAGCACCGTACGGCCTCCTGGTCACGCGTGTGCTCTCATTTCAGCGCATCGGCGGCCGCTCTGCAAACGGGCGCCCGGGAGCGCTCGGGAGAGGCGGGGTCCGCGCATCCGCGTCCGGCGCGGAGATGGTAAAACGGTCTGTGGGAAGCGGCGAGCGGGAGGGACGAGGACGTTGGATGAGAGACCCGCGCGCCGCGGTCCAGGCTGAGCCCCCACCGGCCGATTTCGGCGCCGGCCCCTTTCGCCGGGAGCCTCCGAACGGCTACCCTGGCGGGGAAGACAGGAGGGATGACCGTGCACAGACTGCTCCCCTGCATCCTGCTCGCCGTCCTGGGCTGTGGCGGCGAGACCGCGCCCGACGCCGAGGTCGACGCGGCCTTGCGCAGGGTCGTCGCCGCCCAGGTGCAGTTCCACCAGCGCGACACCGATGGCAACGGGCGCTACGACTTCGCGACCCGGCTCGAGGCTCTCGACCCCTGGCTCGATCCGCCCTTGCGGGCGGACTCCCTGCCCGGCTACGCGCTGGTGCTGCGGGCCGAGGCCGGGGGGCGTTGGTCGCTGGCGGCGGAGCCGGAGGATGCGGAGGCGCCGGGCTGGTTCGTCGACTGCTACGGCTTCGTGCGGCGCTCGGCGGCGGGTCCGGCGGAGCGCTCGAGCCCGCTGGCGGCCCCGCCGGCCCCGGGCGGGAAGCTGACCGCCAGCCCGGCCTACAAGCACCTGCGGGACATCGCCGCCAAGCAGGGCCTGTACCAGATGGCGGACTGGAGCGGGGAAGGCGAGCCGCGCTTCGCCTGCTCGCTGCGGGAGCTGACCACGCCGGAGCCGATCGAGCTCGGCTTCGGCCTGGTCGACGGAGACTACGCCTACCTGATCGAGGCGCCGCGCCCCCGCGCCGGCTGGACCGCCTGGGCGGTGCCGCTGGTGGCGGGGCTGCCGCTGTTCTTCGTCGACGAGAGCGGGACCGTGCGGGTCGAGAGCGACCGGGCCCCGAGCGCGTCGAGCCCGGCGGTGCGGTAGACTCCGGGAGGGTCCGATTCCGATTCCGATTCCGATGCCGATTCCGAACGTGCCCGTGCCCGCGCCCGTGCCCCTGCCCGATCCTTCCGTTCCGATTCCGAGTCCGATTCCGAGTCCGATTCCGATCCCCCTGCCCGCGCTTTGTCTTGTTTTTGCTGACCCCGCGGACCCGCCGGTGATCCTCATCCCGAAAGGAGCGTGATGCGCGAGGGTGCGGACGACGTGACGGGTCAGCTGATCGAGCGCGTACGGACCGGCGACGCCGAGGCCTACCAGGCCCTCTTCGAGCGCCACCACGGGCGCGTGCTCCTGTACCTGGAGCTGCGCATGGGGGCGCGCCTGCGGGCCCGCGTCGACGCGGTCGACCTGCTGCAGGAGACCTTCCTCGAGGCCCACAAGGCCTTCGCCCGCTTCGAGTACCGCGGCGCGGGCTCGTTCCCGCGCTGGCTGTGCCGCATCGCCGAGCGCGTCGTGCTGGTCGCGGCGCGGCGCGAGAACGCGGAGAAGCGTCGCCCCCGGGGAGATCTGCTCGCGACGAGCAGCGTGCTCGCCGGCCTGCGCTCGGGGGATTCCACCCCCTCGGCACGGGCGGCGCGGCGGGAGCGGGCGGCGCGGCTGCGGAGCGCGCTCGAGGCGCTGCCCGCCCAGGAGAGGACCGCGCTGCTGTTCAAGTTCTTCCAGCAGCGCGGGGTCGACGACCTCGCCGCCGAGCTGAAGGTCAGCCGCAGCACCGCCAAGCGGCTGATCGCGCGGGGGCTGCTCGCGCTCGGCAGGGTGCTGCGGGAGGAGGGGACATGATCGAGGAAGATCGCCTCGATGCGGCGTTCCGCGCCCTCGAGGTGTTGACGGGCAGCCGCACCCTCGGCGACGAGGAGCTGGGCGAGCTGTTCGACTCCGGTCTCGAGGCCGGCGACCTGAACGACCTGCTCGCCGGCCTCGACGCGCTCGAGGACCCGCCGCTGCGCGCCGACTCCCTGCCCGCCCGCTGGCTGCAGACGGTCGCCCTGTCTGGCGGCGTCGGCGCTGACCCCGACCACAGCTACCGGCCGCGGGACGACGACGGCGACGCGACCTGGCGGGTGCTCGGCGAGCCGCTGGTGCCCGATGCCCACGAGCTGATCCCCGGCTACGACGTGCTCGAGGTGCTCGGCGAGGGCGGCATGGGCACGGTGTACCGGGCCCGGCAGCGCGCGCTGATGCGGGAGGTCGCGGTCAAACGGGTGTTGCGCAGCGCCGCGCGTCCGGAGCGCTCGAGCATCATCTCCGAGGCCCTGGTCGGCGCCTTCCTGCAGCACCCGAACATCCTGCCGATCCATGACCTCTCGGCCGGGGCGGACGGCGAGCTGTGTTTTTCGATGCCCGTGATCCGCGGCCAGGAGTGGATGGAGCTGATCCAAGGCCAGGGCGGAAAGCGGCTCAGCCTCGAGGAGCACCTGCGCATCCTCCTCAACGTCTGCAACGCGATCGCCTTCGCCCACAGCAAGGGCATCCTGCACCTCGACCTCAAACCGCAGAACGTGATGGTCGGCGAGTTCGGGCAGGTGTACGTGCTCGACTGGGGGCTGGCGACCGAGTTCCGCGACTCCGAGGGCCCGCCGCGCACCCGGCACGCCTCGGCGATGCAAGGCCGGCCCTGCGGCACCCCCTGCTACATGGCCCCGGAGGTCGCCCGCGGCAGCGGCGAGCTCGGGCCCTGGACCGACGTCTACCTGCTCGGCGGCTGCCTGCACGTGATCCTCTGCCAGCGCCCCCCGCACGAGGGCACCGGCCTGTGGGCGACGCTGCGGGCCGCGCTGCGCACCGAGCCCCCCGAGCTCCCGGACGAGCTCTCGGAGGAGCTGCGCCGCATCTGCCGCGCCGCCCTCGAGCCCGAGATCGCCCGGCGCACTCCCGATGTCGGCAGCTTCCAGGCCGCCCTCGAGAGCTTCCTCGCCCACCGCGAGAGCAGCCTGGTCGCCGCCCGCGCCGAGCGCCGCTTCGCCGCCTGCGCGGAGGAGATCCGCCGGGCGCGCTCGACCGAGCTGCCCGCGCTCTACGCCTCTCTCGCCGAGGTCGTCGCCGACTTCGCGAGCGCCCGGGCGCTGTGGCCGGAGAACCGGGAGGCGCGCGACGGAGAGGCGACGGCCCGCCGCATGTTCGCCGAGACCGCGCTGCGCCACGGCGAGCTCGAGCTCGCCAGCTCCCAGGCCGCGCGCCTGCCCGAGGGCGGGCTGCGCGAGCGGCTGGCCCGGGCCATCGACGCCGCGCGCAGCGCGCGCGGACGCAAGGAGCGGCGCACCGCGCGGCTGCGGGGAGGTCTGGTCGGCAGCGTGCTGCTGCTCGTGCTCGGCTCGCTCGGGGCGGCGGCGCTGTTCCTCGACCAGAGCCGGGAGCTCGCCACGGCGCTGCACGCCGAGCAGGAGCAGAGCGCCCTCGCCGCGCAGCGCCTCGAGGAGATCCACCGGCTGTCCGATGCGACCGAGATGCAGACCCTCGAGGCCCTGTTCGCCGAGCTGCTGCCGATCCGCAGGGGCTCCCGCCCCGTGCTCGAGAGCTGGCACGCGGGCTTCACCGCCATCGTCGAGCGCCTGCCGCTGCACCGCGCCAAGCTCGCCGCCCTGCGCGCCCGCGCCCTGCCCTATACCGACGCCGACCGCCTGGCCGACCGGCAGCGCAACGAGCGTCACTCGGTGCTCTCCCAGCGCAGCGAGTGGCTCCACGCCTACCGCGAGGCCCTCGCGCGGGACGAGGGGCTGCTCGGCCCCGACGGGGTCGCCTTCTTCCAGAGCCAGATCGAGCTGTGTGAGGGGAGCCTCGCCGAAGCCGGGGACGAGCTCGAGGTCCGGCACACCTGGCGCTTCGAGGACGAGGTCGACCGCTGGGAGCACAAGGTGCTGAGCGACTTCCTCGGCGAGGCCTCCCACCTGCACGACATGGCGGCCGAGGTCGGCCGCTACCTGCGCTTCGTCGACACCCTCGACACCTGCTTCGCGGACCCCGGCTGGGCCGAGGCCGCCGCCCGCGTCGCGGTGCATCCCCTGTATGCGGGCCTGCGCCTGGTGCCCCAGGACGGCCTGGTGCCGCTCGGCCCCGACCCCGACTCCGGCCTCGAGGAGTTCGGCCTGCTCCTGCCGGGCTTCCTGGTCCCCGCACGGGGCGAGGACGGGCGGCTCTCGAAGGAGACCGACGACGGGCCGGTGCTCGTGCTCGTCCCCGGCGGCGAGGTGGCGATCGGCGCGACGGCCGATCCCGCAGCGGAGCACTACGATCCGTGGGCCGGCGAGCTCGAGGGGCCGGTGGTCCGGGTCTTCCTCGACCCCTACCTGCTCCAGAAGCACGAGCTCAGCCAGGGCCAGTGGGCGCTGCTGACCGGGGAGGAGCCGGCCGCGCTGCCCAGAGACACCGTCGCCGGGAACGATCCGGCGGCCCACCGCCAGAACCCGGTCGAGAACATCTCCTGGGAGGACGCGAGCGCCTTCGCCCGCAAGGCCGGCGTCCGGCTACCGACCGAGGCCCAGTGGGAGCACGCGGCGCGCGCCGGGAGCGCCCAGCCCTGGTGGGTCGGACCGGATCCCGCCCGGCTCGAGGGCAGCGCGAACCTCGCCGACCGCGCCTTCCAGGCCTACAGCGGCCTGCCCGAGCCGCTCGTGCCCTGGGCGGACGGCTACGCCCGGCACGCGGTGACCGGCAGCTTCGCGCCGAGCCCGTGGGGCCTGCACGACATGTACGGCAACGTCGCGGAGTGGGTACGGGAGGGGATCAACCACCACCTGCTGCCGAAACGCGCCGGGGACGGCGAGATCCTCGGCCGCTCGCTGGCCTTCATGCTGCATCGCGGCGGCAGCTACGCCTCCGGCCTCGGCGCGGCCCGGGCCAGCAGCCGCCAGACCTGGTACCGGCACACCCCCTCGCCGGAGATCGGCCTGCGGCTGGCGCGGGCGCTCGAGCGCTGAGCCTTCGTGACGCGCCGCAGGGGACCCGGAAGTTCGCATCCGATGACGTTGGCGAGACCGATCCCGACTCCGGTGCGGGCTGGCCGAAGCTCCGAAAGAGCTCGCCAGGAAACTCCCCAACCTGACTTCCGTCGGAATCGGATCGGGATCTGCAGCGGGAATCGGCGGCCGCGCGCGGAGAACGCTACTCGCCGCGCCAAGCGGGCAGCGGCTGCAGGGCCGGATCGCCGACGACGATGTAGAGCAGCCCGTTGCGCGCCCGCACCGCCCGCTCCGGCGCGTTCTCCGGGTCGTCGACAGCGAGCGCGGCGTCGGCCCGGGCGAAGCGGCTGCCCGCGAGCAGCCGGTTGAGCTGACGCTGGTAGCCCTCGCCGAGCGTGCTGCCGCGCATCCAGCTCTCGACGGCGGCGAACATCTGCGGGAAGCCCCCGTTCAGCCGCATGTGCCCGTAGGCGACCACCGCCCCCTGCTCGACCGCCCGCAACAGGAAGCGCTCGCGCTCCGCGTCGATCTCGCTGCCGTCGGGCCCCTCCCCCGGGGTCCCGAAGTCGAAGCGCGGCGGCGCCGCCGAGAAGCAGGAGCCGCACAGCACGATCTTGCCCTTCAGGCCCACCTCGGCGAAGGCCCCGACCTCGGTGCTGCAGACCATGCCCGGCGCCCCGTGGCCGAACAGGAACAGCAGGTCGCTCGCCTCGATCGCCTCGACCGCCTGGCTGTCGAGGCTGGCGAACAGGCCGCGCGCCGTCTGGTCCTGGACCAGGGCCCGCGCGCCGAGGCCGTCGACGCTCGTCTCCTGGCCCGCCCGGGTGCGCAGGGTCAGGCTTCCGACCGGGCCGCCGGCGAGCCGCTCGAAGACCTGGTGCATCAGCGCCGCCTTCTGCCAGGAGCGCAGGCCGTTCGCGCTCGCCCCGATCACCTGGGCGATCGTGAACACCGACAGCTCTTCGGGGGCCGGCGGCGCGTACGCGATGCCCTGCTCGATCAGCGCCGCGAAGCTCTCCGCATCCGGCGCGAGCAGCCAGCCGGGGAAGACGTCGAGCGCGGGGTCGGCATCGAGCTGGCGCAGCACGCTGAAGGTCGCGAGCACGCTGTTCTCGCCGTAGCTCTCCAGCCGCGGCGCGAGGGCGACGAAGCGCGGGCTCTTCGCCGCGAGGAAGGCGCGGAGCTCTTCGCGCGCTGCGGCCTCCTCGCCGAGGGCGCGGAAGCTCGGGATGCGGTGGACCGCGCCGTCGCGGTGCGCGGCGAGGCGCTCGAGGGGCTTGAGCCAGGCGGGGTCATCGTGATCGGTGACGACGATGTAGCCGTCCGCGGCGACCGGGTGCTCCTCGGTCGCGAAGATGTAGCAGGAGCTCTGCCGCTCGTCGCGGCTCGGCTGCTCGCCGACCGCCAGCCGGCGGATGTCGGGGAAGCGGGGGACGTCGATGGTCTGGCCGAGCAGCAGGCCCGGCAGGAGGAGCAGGAAGATGTGTCGCATGGCGGTCTCCACTCGGGTTCTTCAGGGGAATCCCGGAGGCCGGGAGCGGGAGGCGGGTTTTTTGCGGAATCGAGGATCGGGCACCTCCCCTACTCCGCCAGGGTCCTCCGCCGCCAGCGCGGCCAGTCGCCGAGGTCGGTCGGCAGCGGGTAGGCGTCGACGAAGGCCGCCTGGAAGTCGTAGCCGCCGGCGAAGTCGCTGCGCTTGTCGCGGGCGCTCCTCCCGAGCAGCCCGACGTCGAACATGTTGAAGACGATCTCGCCGATGTCCTCGGTGCGGTGCACACCCCAGTCGTTGAGCACCCCCTTGGCGAGCCGCCCGAACTCCTCGCTCGCCAGCTCGCGCACGCCCTCGAGCAGGTCGTGGGCGCCGATGTGGCGACGCCCCGGCCCGCTCTCGAGCCGCTTGCACACCCGCGACACGCAGCGCCGCACGAAGGCGTAGGCGTAGGGATGGTAGCGACGGTCACGCCGGCACAGGGCGGCGATCTTCTCGAAGAAGGAGGCGGTGCGCTCCCGGGACATAGAGAGGTCTCCTCAGGGCCGCGGCAGGTCGCAGGCCAGCTGCGCGAGCAGCAGCTCGATGTTGAGGTTGCGGTCGAGGCCTTCGCGCGCCTTGTCCAATGCCGCGAAGCCCGCCTCGAGCTGGCGGCTCGGGAGCCCCCCCAGGCGCGCGCTCAGCTCTTCCTGGCGCGGCATCAGCAGGGACACACGGGCGCCGGCCCGCAGCACCTGGGCGTCGCGCAGCAGCCGGGCGACGTCCGCGAAGTGGGCGCGCAGCAGTCGGCGGCGCCAGGCGAGCACGCCGCCGCCGATCGCGTCCCGCTGGGCCTCGACGCGCACCTTCAGGGCGTCGGCCAGGCGCAGGGCGGCGGTCGGGGCGGCGACCTGCGGGTCGAAGAGCAGGCCCGGGGCGAGCGGCTCGAGGCCCTGCTCGTCGGCCATCTCGCGGGCGAGCCCGAGGCTTCCTCCGCAGCTCTCGGCCAGCTTGCGCGCGCGCTCGGCCTCGACCCCGCCGGCCCGCAGGGCCCCCTCGACCTCGCCGGCCGTCAGGCGCTCGAGGCGCAGCGGGCAGGAGCGCGAGCGGATCGTCGACAGCACCTGGCTGCGGCGCTCGGCGACGAGGAAGAGGTAGGTCTCCTCCGGCGGCTCCTCGAGGGTCTTGAGGAAGGCGTTCGCCGCCTCGGTGGTCAGCGTGTGGGCGGTCTCGACCAGCGCGACCTTGGCGGTGCCCCGGCCGCGCACGCCCTTGGCGGCCTCGCCGAGCACATCGATCAGGTCGCGCACCTTGCCGATGCCGAGGGCGCGCTTGCCCGGGTCGGGCCGCAGGCAGTGCAGGTCGGGATGCAGGTCCTGGTCGAGGGCCCGGCAGGAGTCGCACGCGCAGGCTTCCCCCCCCGGTCCGAGACACAGGAGCTCGCGCGCGGCCCAGCGCGCGAAGCTCTTGCGGCCGACGCCGACCGGCCCGTAGAGGAGCAGGGCGTGGCTGAGCCTGCCTTCGCGGCGGGCCTCGCTGAACCAGCGGCGGGCGCTGGGCTGGCCGATCAGGGCTGCGCGGGGCATGCGGTCGATTCCGCCTCCGAGGTGGGGAAGCGGCTATCGTAGCAGAGCCCCCCGTCGGATGGGAACGCCTGGTGCACCGCGACCGGGATCATCCAGTCCTCGGCCGGGTCGCTCGGCGGGTTCCCCAGGAAGGCCGGACCGCCCCCGCTCACGCTGCTGACGCTGCCGGTCTGGAGCGCTCCGCCCGCCCGCGGGTCGTACCAGCGCACGTCGACGGTGGAGCCGAAGCCGCATCCGAGGAAGAGTGCGGCCATCAGCAGGACCAGGGCCCGCGGGACGTCCAACGTAGACACGTCGGCTCGTGACACCGGCGTCCACGGCGCAGGTCCGTCACGGAAATTCCCTTCGCCCCCCTGTCGGGCCCTCCGCTACAATGGGGCGACGCAGAGGGCAGGATGGCGCAGGACAACGACCTCCCCGACTTTCCGGAGCTGGCCGGGCTCCCCGCCTCACCCCATCGCGCCCTCGCCCGCTTGTGGCAGGTCGGCGCCGACGCGGCGCGCTCCTTCGCGAAGATCCAGAGCCAGGGCGTCCCCCCTCCCGACGGCCACCCGGACTCGCGCCGGCTGCTGCTGCTCTACTTCGCCAGCCTGCAGCAGGCCGAGCGCCTCGCC
This sequence comes from bacterium, assembly GCA_030428695.1. Next base: position 9,053 of record JAUIEM010000021.1, on the reverse strand, counting down.
CGCGGCAAGCCCGACCTGCTGCCGCAGGTGCGCAGCTGGGTGCACGATCTGCGGGAGAGCGACGCCCTCAGCGGCACCGGCGGGCTGCGAACGATCTTCGCCTACCGCCTGCAGGTGCTGTGGCTGACCGGGGTCGCGCGGCTGATCGAGGAGGACGCCCACTCCGACCTGCTCGGCGAGCTCGAGTTCGAGCTCGCCCACTTCGAGAAGGTGCTGCGCCTCGCCCGCAAGGGGGCGAAGCGCAAGGCCGACTTCCTCGCCCTGCGCAAGGAGCTCGGCGAGGCCCGCCGCGAGTCGCTGTTCAAACGCGGCGAGCGCCTGCTCGCCCTGGCCGGCTGGCAGGCCCCGGAGTCCGAGCTCGAGCGGGTGCAGCAGATCGGCCCGGCCCGCACCTCGCGCATCCTCGACGCCTTCGACAGGCGCGCGGCCGACCCCTTCGCGAGCCTGGCGGAGGAGGTGCGCAAGCGCGCGGAGAGCGGCCGCCACACCGCCGTCGACAACAGCCCCGAGAGGCTCTGGGACCGGTACCTCGAGGCGGTCGACATCGTCACCGAGATCCGCCGCCTGCCCGACGTGCACAAGCCCGGCCCCGGGCTCCTCTACCTGACCCGCAACCTCGAGCGCCTCGAGGAGCGCGAGGCCGCGGCCCTGGTCGACGCCTGGGCGGCGCTGTCCGAGAAGCGCCAGCGCGCGCTGTTCATCGAGTGGACGAACGAGGTGCTCGACCGCTCCGCCGAGGTGATGGCGGCGCCCCTCGACCGCGACCCCGCGACCGAGAGCATCTCCCAGGCGGCCGCCTTCAAGATCGCCGAGCACCTGCGCGGCCTCGGCCAGAGCCTCAGCCGCGACCTGCGCAAGGAGCAGCGGGTCAAGGACTCCCTGCGCGCCCTGGACAAGAGTCTCGGGCGGCTGCGCAACGAACGCCAGGAGACCGGGCTCAACGCCGGCCTGCACCGCTGGTTCGGGCCGGTCGGACGGGCGGCCCTCGAGGTCGTGGTGCTGGTCGCGACGCTGCTCGCGGTCGTGCTGATCTTCACCCAGCTGTACTGGCTCGACTTCCCCGACAACGCCGCCCTGACCGGCTCCGCCCAGGCCCTGGCGAAGGCCGAGCAGGACGAGGCGGCGCGTCGGGACGAGCTCAGCCGCGCGCTGCTCGCGCTGCGCGCCCCCTCCTGGAGCGGCCTGGCGGCCACCGGCCGGCCCGCGTTCGAGCTGCCGAGCGTCGCCGAGGTGCACGCGCTGACCACCGCCCGGGCGCGCTTCCAGGCGGCCCAGACCGAGCGCGCGCTGACCGCGGCGCAGGACCGCAAGCTGCGCAACCGGCGCCGGCTCGAGGTCAGCCTGAACTGGTTCGACGCGGTGCTGTGCCTGGTGCTGCTCGGCGACTTCACCCTGCGTTTCCTGCTCGTGCGCGGGAAGACGCGCTATTTCCTGCGCCACGTGCTGGTCGACGTCATCCCGGCGATCCCCTTCGGCCTGCTGATCGACACCCTCGAGGGCATGGCCGAGCCCGGCACGGTCGGCTTCCTGAAGTTCCTCGTCTTCGTCCGGCTGTCGAAGCTCGCCCCGGTGCTGCGCACCGTCCGGCCCCTCGTCCGCCTCGCCCGGGTCGGGGCCTTCGCCCTGCGCGGCATGGACCGGATGGTGCGGAACCTGCGCCGCCACCTCGACCGCGACATCGTCCTGTTCGGCCAGGCCTCGGCCCGCAAGCCGAGCTGCGTCGAGCTGTTGCGGCGCGAGGAACACCGCGCCCGGCGGCGCGTGCGCAACCACATCCTCGCCGGCGGGGAGGACGAGCGGCTCGCCGACTTCCTGCACTGGATCCGCCAGGTGCGCAGCGTGGTGCGGGCCTACCGGGTCGAGCTCGACGACGTCTCCGACCTCGGCCCGATCGCGGCGCCGCCGATCCAGCTGCGCTCGCTGGTGCGGACGCTGCTCAACCTGACGCCGTCGGAGGTCGAGGAGGTGCTCGGCCCGGTGATGGTGCGGCGGCTGGGGAACTGGATCTCGCTGCTCGACAGCTTCGTGATCCGGCGCCTGCCGATCGTCCGCGACCTGGTCAAGAACCGCGAGGCCCTGTCGGCCTCGGCGCTGATCGCGCGGGGCTGCCGCGTGGTCGGGAAGATCCTCCAGAAGCTGCAGGCGAAGATCGAGTGGCTCGCCGACCTGCACGGCATCGCGAGCGGCCCCCAGGTGCTCGACTGGGTCGGGCAGACGATGGTCAAGTCGACCGAGCGCCCGGCCAAGCGGCTGATCCTGTTCGGGCTCGGGTTGTTCTTCGCCAACATCCTGTTCGGGGCCTTCGGGCTGTCGCTGTTCAACAAGCTCGCCGCCTTCCTGCAGAAGGCGCTCGGTACGCCGATCATCGTCATCGGGGTGCTGTGCGCCTTCCTGATGGGCATCGGCCGCTGGTTCCGCTGGATCGCGGGCGAGGCCTCGGACGTCTACTTCCGCGTCGCCGAGGCCCAGTACCTCAACCTGACCGAGATCTACCGCTACGCCCGCAGCGAGGACGACCTCGCCGCCCTGCGCGCGGAGGTCATCGGCCCCGAGGAGCGGATCGCCTCCCGCGACCTGCCGCGCGGACTGCTCGAGAAGACCGTCGCCGAGCTGCAGGCGAACAGCCCGCGCCGGGACGAGGAGCTCGGCGGCCTGCACGACCTGGTCGTGCGCGTCGCCTACCTGTACCGCGACCACCTCGACGGCTCCCCGCTGCACATGTCCGACACCAAGGCGACCGAGCAGCTGCTCGGCAACCTGACGGTGCGCTCGATCATCGAGGAGCGGCTGCGCTTCACCGACAAGGACCGCAAGCGCCTCGAGCGCGTCGACCTCGCCCGGGCCCGCAGCCTGTTCGGCCCGTACATCTGGTTCAACATGATCTCCCGCAGCCTGATGGAGCAGACCGCCAAGCTGCTGATGGAGTACAACCGCTTCGCGGTGCCCGTCGCCGAGCGCGACCACGTGCACCCGCCGGTGCTCGAGCGCTTCCGCACCTGGCTGGCCGGCCGCAGCACCGCGGCGCTGCGCGACCGCAAGGAGCGGCGCCGGGTCGACCGCGAGCGGCAGCAGATCCGCCGCTTCCAGACCAGCTACTTCGACGCGCTGCACTTCCTGACCATCGACCCGAACCGCGAGGCGGCCCTCGAGCACAAGTTCGGCGCGGAGGTGATGGCGAGCGTGCGCCAGGACCGTCGCGAGATGGTGCGCTCGGTGTTCGGCACCTTTCCCTTCGAGGTGCTGCCCCCCACCTACCGGGTGATCAACTTCTACCGGCTGTACATGGGCACGATGGCGGGCGGGCGCGTGCTGTTCCTGCCGCTGCGCGTGCTGTTCTTCGGGTTGCGCCTGGTCGGCTTCGGCTTCCGCCAGCTCAAGCGGGTGATCGTCAGCATCCTGCGGCCGAGCTTCGACGCCGCCGACGCGATCAAGTCCGACAGCTTCGAGATCGCGCGGCGCAAGATCAAGCGCCTCAAGCAGCCGAGCTTCATCGAGGCGCTGCGCCTGCGGGCCGCCTTCGACCCGGAGTACCTCGGCTGCCACCTGCCCGGCCTGCCGCGGGTGTACGGCCGGCGGGTCGGGGCCGACCTCGACCTGATCGGCGCCTTCGACGAGGTGTTCGAGGAGGCCGAGCTCCTGCGCGAGGACCGGGAGCAGGCGCTGTCCGAGCTCGCCGAGCTGTACGCGGCCGACGGCGGCCCGGCGCAGGCCCTCGGCGTCCCGGCCAGCCGCGAGGTGCTGCGCGCGGTCGCCCTGGCCTGGGCCTGCGACTACCGGGGGATGCGGACGCTGTGGAACGCCGCCGAGCAGATCCGCCAGTCGCTCGCGGCGCCGACCAGCCGCAAGCTCGAGCGCTGGCCGAGCTGGGTGCGCTCCCTCAAGGTCAAGCGCGCGGCGCTGCGCTCCTGGCTGACCCACAACCCCGACGCGGACAAGCGGGCGGTCAAGCGCTGCTTCCGCAAGGACGGTCGCTTCTCGGCGACGATCGCCTGCATGGCCTACCACAACGCCTTCGAGGCGCCGCGCGAGAAGGCGCGGAAGCTGCTCGGCGAGGTCGCCCGCTCGCCGCTGACCTGGACCGAGCAGCTCGTCTCCCTGCGCGCCCTGCAGACCCTGTTCGTGCGCCAGCTCGAGGAGTACTTCGCGATCGTGCGCCAGCTCGGCGAGTACGACGACGGCAGCCGCGCCCCGAAGGCACAGAAACGGCGCACGCTGCGGAGCCTGCGGGTGCGGACGGACTTCTGACGGGATGGCCAGACATCGGTCGCTGCCCAGTTCCTTGGCACGAAGAGTGGGCAGCGGCGCGGGGGATCGACGGAGCTCCGCCGCTCGGCGGCCCGGCATGAAAGATGCTGCCCATCGGGTATACCCGGTTATGCGGTCCGCGCTGTCTACCGCGCGGAATGCGCCGCCGCCACCCCCACCCGGAGGAGCTCCTGTGAGCGTCGTCGTCTACCAGCCCCTGATCGCCCCCAAGGTCGAGGACATCGAATTCACCAGCAAGTACTCCCACGGCAAGATCCTCTTCCGCGGCGACAGCCGCAACGCCTTCACGGTCTTCAAGAACGGCTTCGGGCGCACCCTCGACCGGCCCGACTTCGACGTCGACAAGTACCCCCTGGACGGGACGCCGCAGCCGGTCGTGCAGAAGGAGCTCAAGAAGATCCTCAAGGCCCAGGAGGGCGACGGCAAGCCGCGAGTGATCTACCGCTACTTCACGGACAACGGGATCAACGTCCAGGCCGGGGACATCCTGCCCGTCACCGCGGTCTGCCTGACCGGACGCATCTCGATCGCGCCGATGTTCCCCCTCGAGGAAAAAGAGCAGTTCACGAACATCTTCGTCTGCTACGTCCAGACCAAGGACCTGGTCAACACCCACGCCGTCCAGGCCGTCACCGCCCTGAAGGGGATGGACTCGATCAAGTACGTCAGCGAGAAGTTCGCGAAGGTCGCGTTCACCGAGACCTACGCCTACGAGATGTGCACGGAGCGCGTCCCGCCGCAGCAGATCATCTGCGCGATCAAGTGCAAGCGCACGTACAACGCCGCCCCCGACTGGGACGCGGGCTGCAGCTACAGCCTGCACACCGTGAACAGGAACACGAACTGCAACGTCCCCGAGGACATGAAGCAGGCGGCCCTCAAGTGGGTCGACGAAGAGACCACCAAGCATGGCAAAGGGGACTCGCCCGACTGGATGGCCTCGTCGAAGAAGTCGGAGGGCAAGGGGGACAAGGGGAAGAAGGGGGGCTTCAAGGACTTCAGCTTCTTCTGATCCCCGCCGTCGAGAAGGAATTCCCCCCGCTCCCCGTCACCGTCGCCAGGAAAGATGCCCGAAACACCCGGCATGACTTCTCAAGGAAGCGCCGGGCCCGGGCCGAAGATGATGATGGGAACCGCGCCGTCCGGCCGGCTCCCGGGTCCGATCCGACCGTCGCCGACCGGCGGCGGCACACGCCGGGAATGTCCGCAAGGAGGGATTCCGATGTCGGCACGTGAAGAGATCCAGGTCCTCGTCCACCGCCTGCGCGAGCTCGAGTCCACCCCGACCAGCGCCCGCAACCGCTCGGTGATCATGATCGGCTGCGACGCGATCCGCGAGCGGCTGAGCTTCCTCTCGCGCCTCTCCGGCTTCGGCCGCGTGCGGGTGGTCTGAACCGCGGCTCAGCGCGGCTTCTTCCCCGCGACCCTGGGCAGGGCCGGGTGCGGATGGCATAATCCGCGCGACTTCTGAGCGAAGGTTTGCGGGGTGGGATTCAAAGGCGAGCGGGTCGGTCCCTACACCCTGATCCGCAAGACGGGGCCCTGCCCCGAGGGTGAGGACTGGAAGGCCGCGGCGGATGACGGCAGCGCGGTCGGCGTGCGGCTGTTCTACGAGCCGTACTGGATCCACGCCTTCCGCGAGGCCGGCGTGCCCGAGAAGCTCCCCGCCTCCCCGCACCTCGATCGGCTGCTCGAGATCGGCCGCGACAACCGGCCGTGGATCGCCTGGAGCTACGCCGAGGGCCGCTCGCTGCGCGAGATCCTCCAGCGCCGGCCCTACGTGCCGCTGCCGGTCGCCCTGCCGCTCATCGTCCAGGTGATCCGCGGGCTGGCCGCTCTACACGAGAGCGGGCTGGCCCACCACGACCTGCGCCCGGAGAACGTGATCGTCGACGACGCCGGGGGCACGGTCCTCGTGCGCGTGCAGACGCTGGCGTACCGCCGCCTCGCTCTCGCGAAGCTGCGCGACAAGCAGGCGCCGATGCGGCCGCAGCTGGCCGAGGCGATCCGCGCCTACCTGCCGCCCGAGCAGACCCGGGGGAAGGTCGAGGACGGCCCCGCCGGGGACATGTACAGCCTCGGGCGCCTGCTCTTCGAGACGCTCTGCGGCGCCCTCCCCCACCCCCTCGAGATGCGGCATCCGTCACAGCGCGACCCGCGCATCCCGAAGGTCCTCGACAAGCTGGTCATCGACATGCTCGAGCGCCGGATGCGGGCGCGGATCCCCGACGCGCGCGGGGTCGAGCAGAGCCTGCTGCGCGGCTGTGAGCGTGCCGGCTTCCGCTTCGACTTCAGCGCGGCCCCGCTCGCCTGGGTCACCGGCACGCCGTGGCAGCGGGGCGCGGCGCCGGAGGATCTGCTCAGCGCCCTCGAGGCCGAGGCCTGACCCGCTTTGCGCCGGCTGCGCGGGCTTGGTAGACTGCGCCCGAACGGCGAGCAGCATACCGTCACGAGGTGCGACGCATGATCCTCTGGGAGCTCCCTCCTTCCCCGAACAATCTCAAGGTCTACATGGCCCTGCGCTACAAAGGCCTCGACTTCGAGGTGCGCTTCGTCGACCCGCGCGACCGCGCCGCGGTGCGCGAGGCGAGCGGGCAGGACCTGACGCCGGTGCTCGAGGACAAGGGCATCGTGTTGCCCGACTCCGAGGCGATCATCCGCTACCTCGATGCGAACTACCGTGAGCGGCCGCTGTGGCCGCCGGACAAGCAGGGGCAGCGGGCGTGCGAGGCCTGGAAGGCGACGACCGACCGGCGCCTGGCCAAACCGTGGATGCCGGTGTTCTTCCACGCCGTCGGCTTCGCCGACAGCCATGAGGACAGCGACGTCGCGGCCTACAGCGAGGCGCTGCGCTGGCTGGACGAAGAGCTCGGCGAGGGCGCGCGGCCGGCGCTCGACGAGCTGCGCGCCGTCGAGTGGGCGTGCTACGGGCTGCCCGGGCCGCGCCTGCTCGCGAGGGTCCCGCTGCTCGCCCGGGTCGCGGAGATGTTCGCGGTCGACGCCGCCGCCGTGCCGCGGGTCGCGGAGCTGTGCGCGCGCTGGGACGCGTACTGTGGCGCGCCGGAGTAGCGGGCGATGATCGAGTACGAGGCGGAGAACTGGTGGGCGGTCTCGTTCCATTTCCGCGGCTCGGTGATCCCGCGCATCGCCGTCCGCGCGTCGGTCGCGACGCTGATCGGGTTGCTCGCGGCGACCTTGTTCCACTTCGATGAGCGCTTCGCCATCCCGACGCTGCTGCACACCCTCGTCGGCCTCGTGCTCGGTCTGCTGCTCGTGTTCCGCACCAACGCCTCCTACGATCGCTGGTGGGAGGGGCGGAAGTTCCTCGGCACCATCATCAACCGCTCCCGCGACCTGATGCGCCAGATCGCGACCTACATCCCCGACGAAGAGCTCGCCGGCGAGAGCGAGCGCAAGCGCCTGGCCCGCTACCTCGGGGCGATGTACCGGCTGTGCTGCCAGAGCCTGCGCGAAGAGGACGACCTCGATGCCCTCGAGGGCTACCTGAGCGACAAGGAGCGGGAGGCGCTCACCGCCCGCAGCTTCCGGGCGAACACCGTCGCGACCTGGATCGCGGCGCGGCTCGCGGCGCAGGCCTCCAAGCGCCGGGTCAGCGACCGGCTGGTCGCCGCGATGGACGCCAACCTGACCGCGATCAACGACGCGGTCGGGGCTTGCCACCGCATCCTCCACACGCCGGTGCCGCTGGCCTATGCCCAGCACACCAAGCTGTTCGTGTCGCTGTTCTGCTTCACCGTGCCGTTCGCGATCGTGCGGGAGATGACCTGGTTCACTCCCTTCGCCTCGGCGCTCCTGACCTTCGCCTTCTTCGGCATCGATGAGATCGGTGTCGAGATCGAGGATCCCTTCGGCTTCGATCCCAACGACCTGCCGATGGAGGACATCGGCGACGCGATCGATGCATCGACCGTCGAGATCGCCGACTGCGCGAGCGCGGTCCCCGACCTCGCAGAGCCCGCGCCGGTGGACGAGCCGGCCTGAGACGCCCCCCCTCCTGCCTGGAGTGTTCCCGATGAGCGAAACAGACAAGTCCGCGTTCCGCAAGACCATCGAGGCCCGCCTGGCCGAGCTCGACGCCAAGGTCGAAGAGCTGAAGGTCAAGGGCGAGGCGGCGAGCGAGTCGGTCCGCGCCGGCTACGAAGAGAAGATGGCGGCCTTCGTCGCCCAGCGTGACGCCCTGCTGCAGCACATGAAGCAGCTGCGCGACGCGGGGGAAGGCGCGATCGGCGAGATGCGTAGCGGCGTCGAGCGGGCCTGGGTCGATCTGGTCGCGGCCTTCGGCAAGGCGCGCGCCCACTTCGTCAAGGACGACTGAGCCCGCAGCTCAGCCTCCGAACACCTCGATGCGGTCGCGGCCGGCGGCCTTGGCCTTGTACAGGGCGTTGTCGGCGGCGGCGATCCAGACCGCGCCGTCGTCGCTGTCCGGGTCGGCCTCGGCGACCCCGAACGAGGCGGTGACCCGCACCTCACCGCCGTTGCTGGTCGGGAAGCGGCGGGCGGCGAGCCGGCGCCGGATGCGCTCGAGACACTCGACGCTCGCCGGGGCGGCGGTCGAGGGGAAGATCATGCACAGCTCGTCGCCGCCGTAGCGCCCGGCGGTGTCGCTGTCGCGCAGCTCCTCCCGGATGATCGACGCGAAGGCCGCCAGCACCTGGTCGCCGACGGCGTGCCCGTGGGTGTCGTTGACCCGCTTGAACAGGTCGATGTCGCACAGACACAGCGACACCGGCTGCTCGTAGCGGCGCCGCGTGTACAGGGCCCGCGCG